>NZ_JBHJTK010000119.1:0-1061 GCF_042267665.1 Streptomyces sp. NPDC056224 | reverse complement strand
TGCCTAAGGTTTCCTGAGGAAGGCTCGTCCGCTCAGGGTTAGTCAGGACCTAAGCCGAGGCCGACAGGCGTAGGCGATGGACAACAGGTTGATATTCCTGTACCACCTCTTTATCGTTTGAGCAATGGAGGGACGCAGAAGGATAGAAGAAGCGTGCGATTGGTTGTGCACGTCCAAGCAGTTAGGCTGATAAGTAGGCAAATCCGCTTATCGTGAAGGCTGAGCTGTGATGGGGAAGCTCCTTATGGAGCGAAGTCTTTGATTCCCCGCTGCCAAGAAAAGCTTCTAGCGAGATAAAAGGTGCCTGTACCGCAAACCGACACAGGTAGGCGAGGAGAGAATCCTAAGGTGTGCGAGAGAACTCTGGTTAAGGAACTCGGCAAAATGACCCCGTAACTTCGGGAGAAGGGGTGCTTTCTTAACGGAAAGCCGCAGTGAATAGGCCCAAGCGACTGTTTAGCAAAAACACAGGTCTCTGCGAAGCCGTAAGGCGAAGTATAGGGGCTGACACCTGCCCGGTGCTGGAAGGTTAAGGAGAGGGGTTAGCGTAAGCGAAGCTCTGAACTGAAGCCCCAGTAAACGGCGGCCGTAACTATAACGGTCCTAAGGTAGCGAAATTCCTTGTCGGGTAAGTTCCGACCCGCACGAAAGGTGTAACGATTTGGGCACTGTCTCAACCAGAGACTCGGTGAAATTATAGTACCTGTGAAGATGCAGGTTACCCGCGACAGGACGGAAAGACCCCGTGGAGCTTTACTGTAGCCTGATATTGAATTTTGGTACAGTTTGTACAGGATAGGCGGGAGCCATTGAAACCGGAGCGCTAGCTTCGGTGGAGGCGCTGGTGGGATACCGCCCTGACTGTATTGAAATTCTAACCTACGGGTCTTATCGACCCGGGAGACAGTGTCAGGTGGGCAGTTTGACTGGGGCGGTCGCCTCCTAAAGTGTAACGGAGGCGCCCAAAGGTTCCCTCAGAATGGTTGGAAATCATTCGTAGAGTGCAAAGGCATAAGGGAGCTTGACTGCGAGACCTACAAGTCGAGCAGGGACGAAAGTCG
>NZ_JBHJTK010000118.1:0-1125 GCF_042267665.1 Streptomyces sp. NPDC056224 | reverse complement strand
CCCGTTTCAAGTCGAAGCGGAAGGCTCGCCTGGCGTGCAAGTTCACCACCGGCACCATCCGCCTCGATGACCGGCGGCATATCGTCCTGCCCCGCCTCGGCCGGATCCGCCTCCACGAGGACGTCCAGCCCCTCGTGGACGCGATCGCCGAAGGCGGGACGCGGATTCTGTCGGTGACGGTGCGGTTCGAGCGGGGCCGCTGGTTCGCGGTCCTACAGACCGAGGAACGTCAAACCATCGCCCCTGCCAACCGGCCTGGCACGGCGGTTGGGATCGACCTCGGCGTGAAGACTCTCCTCGTCATGGCGGACTCGGCCGGCGAGGTCCGCGAGGTCGCGAACCCCAAGCACTACGACCAGGCACTCACGCAGCTCCGGAAGGCCTCCCGGACCGTCTCCCGCCGACGCGGCCCGGACCGGCGCACCGGACAGGCCCCGTCCCGTCGCTGGGAGAAGGCCAACGCGGTCCGTAACCGCGTGCACCACCGGGTGGCGAACCTGCGGGAGAACCATCTCCACCAGGCCACCGCGCGTATCCCCGCCGAGTACGGCACCGTCGTGGTCGAGGACCTCAACGTGAAAGGCATGGTCCGCAACCGGCGTCTGTCCCGCCGTATCTCCGACGCGGCGTTCGGGGAACTGCGGCGCCAGCTCACCTACAAGACCCAGCGCCACGGTGGACGTCTGATCGTCGCCGACCGCTGGATGCCCTCCTCGAAGACCTGCTCCCGCTGCGGTGTGGTGAAAGCCAAGCTGCCCCTCGGCGTGCGTGTCTTCGAGTGCGACGCCTGCGGACTCGTCCTGGACCGGGACGCGAACGCAGGCCACAACCTGACCGCCCTCGCGGCGGCCAACCGTAAAACGGGTACCGGAGTGGCCGGAGACCCGGGCCCCGCCCTGGTGGTGGTGCCGAAGCCTCGTGGAGCCAAGCAGAAGACCCGCACCGCCCGAACCCGCAAGGGGACGGGCACGCGGGCAGCTGGCGCAACACCCCACCAGGGGACGGAAACGAGAGATCGTCGACAGGACACCAGGCGCGAGCAACTCGCGCTCTGGTGACACCGTCACGAACCTTCCGGACGGAAACGCCCGGAATACTGAGAGTCGCTGAGACTCGAAGCAACGG
>NZ_JBHJTK010000117.1:0-1153 GCF_042267665.1 Streptomyces sp. NPDC056224 | reverse complement strand
ACCCGGCGGACCTGGGCCGTCACCGTCCCCCTATTATCATGGGTGTGAAATTAGCATGATAACGGAAATATCCTTCTTTAAAAGAGTCATTAAAAAAAGCAAATACTCCTCCTTTAATTTTATCTGCAATGACTTTACCGTTTTCATTTGTATCGAGTTTATACGCAAGATGTTTTACTTCTTCACCCTCAACATCATCGATAGTGTCTGAAGTGATTAACGCATTTAAATTAGTTATTTTGAATGAGTCAGGTGTTAATTCATTTCTTTTATTTTCTTTATTATCAAGAGTAGAAAATCCTTGAGATGATATGTAAAGTAGATCAGCCACATTTTCTTGAATGAGATTCCAGGATAAACTTGAAACTTGTTCATTGTTCCCAGCAGTTTGTGTTGCGTAAAAGAAGTTTTTAGAAATATCTTGCATTGTAGTCATCAAAGTGGGTAATCCCAAAATAAGAAAAGCTGAAATAAATATATTTACTCCTAATGACTTAAATTTTGGAGGCTCTTTTGCAATAACAGTTTTAAATCCTAAGTACACCAAAGTCAAAACCATGAGTGTTACTACAAGATCATTAATAATAGCTTTTGTAATACCCTGTATTCCTGAATCATCTAAAAAACTCAACAAACTTAAGGAGTCTGGTATTAACCCTTCAACCCCATTTGTTAGAAAATAGAGTCCTTTAATCAATGCCCATCCCATCCAATGAAACATTACCGTAAAAAAGTTTCCATACGATAAATAATCTTGATACTTTTTTAAAAAGTTTACTGTTTTTTCATCCCCTCCATCTGACCATAAGGAATCCCAAATTGCTGCTTGAACTGATGGAGTTAAAATTATAAATGCTATTAAAAATATTAATATTGGTACAAGAAACTTTCTAAATTTATTCACATAATTCCTCCCCTAATTTAAATTAGCTAATTTCTGTTTATGCTCTTAATTTAGCATGGAAACTTTGTTTCCATAAGGGGTAAAATGAAATTTTTCTAAAAATTTTTGATATAGGGGGATTGGGGGAAAACCCCCAACAAGCCTAAAATGGAAACATGCGAGAGCATGGGCCCATTTTAGTATGCTTGCAAAACATTAAATACTTTTATTGTTTTGTTTAATTACTTATAATTAAAGAATACATGGCTG
>NZ_JBHJTK010000116.1:0-1164 GCF_042267665.1 Streptomyces sp. NPDC056224 | reverse complement strand
CCGCCACCCTCTACCGCTACGCCACCGTCGGATTCGCCCAGCTGACCGACAACCTCGGCGGCGACACCGAAGCCGCCCTCGAAGCTCTCGACCACTTCGTCGACAGCTTCGCCCTCTCCACACCCACCGGCTACCAGAACGCCTTCGCCCACCGCACCCGGCCCAGCCTCGTCGCAGTCGTCGTACGCACCGACCAGCCCGTCAACCTGGTATCCGCCTTCGAAGAACCCGTGGCGGCAGAAGCCGGCATCCAGGCGAACTCCGCCCGCCGCCTCGCCGAGGAACACATCACCGCCACACAGATCTGGGGAGACGCCCCCCTGTACAACGCAGCCAGCCACACCTTCACCACACGCGAGCCCCGCACCAAGGACACCGCCGAAACCCTCGCCCAAGCCTTCGGCGACCCCGTCACCTTCGCCGACCTGCGCACCACCCTGCGAGCCCGCATCACCACCGCCCTGGGAGCCCAGGCGTGAGCACCGCAGACCCGAACGCAGTCCTCCTTCTCCGTCTGGCCGCCCCCCTGCAGTCATGGGGCGACCGCAGCACCTTCAACCGGCGCGAAACCAGACCCGAACCCACGAAATCCGGCATCGTCGGCCTCCTCGCCGCAGCCGCCGGCCGCTCACGCAACGCCGCCCTGGACGACCTCGCCGGCCTTGCCCTCGGCATCCGCATCGACCAGCCCGGCACCCTCCTGCGCGACTACCACACCGTCAGCGACTACCGCGGCCAGCCACTGCTCTCCGCCGCCGTGACCGCCAAAGGCCGACAAAAACCCACCTCACCCGCCAAGCACACACACATCACCCAGCGGTTCTACCTCCAGGACGCCATCTTCCTCGCAGCAGTGGAAGGCCCCCAAGGCCTCATCACCACCCTCGAACACGCCGTGAGCCGCCCCGCCTTCCCCCTCGCCCTGGGCCGCCGCTCCTGTGCCCCCACACAACCCCTGTCCCTGGGTCAGCGCACCGGCCACCTCGAGGACGTGCTGCGCGCAGAGCCCTGGCAGGCCGCCGCGCCCGTACGCGCGCGATGGGGCCGCCAGAACGGCGACGCGGCCCACATCGACCTTCCCGCCACACTCGACGATCCCGCAGGAGACGAAGTCCGCGACGACGTCCCCCTCTCCTTCGCCCCCCAAGGACGGGCCTTCACCAC
>NZ_JBHJTK010000115.1:0-1199 GCF_042267665.1 Streptomyces sp. NPDC056224 | reverse complement strand
CCCGGGCTGCCCGCCGTCGATGCCTTCGCGGATCTCGACATGCCTGCGGAACTGCTGGCCGCGCTCGGCTCCGAGGGCGTGAGCGTGCCCTTCCCGATCCAGGCCACGACCCTGCCGAACTCCCTCGCAGGCCGCGACGTACTGGGCCGCGGCCGCACCGGCTCCGGCAAAACCCTCGCCTTCGGCCTCGCACTCCTGGCCCGCACCGCCGGCCGACGCGCCGAACCCCGCCAGCCCCTCGCCCTCATCCTCGTCCCCACCCGCGAACTCGCCCAACAGGTCACCGACGCCCTCACCCCCTACGCCCGCGCCGTCAAACTACGCCTGGCCACCGTCGTCGGCGGCATGCCCATCGGCCGCCAGGCCGGCGCACTGCGCGGCGGCACCGAAGTCGTCATCGCCACCCCCGGACGCCTCAAAGACCTCATCGACCGCGGCGACTGCCGACTCGACCACGTCACCATCACCGTCCTGGACGAAGCCGACCAGATGGCCGACATGGGCTTCATGCCCCAAGTCACCGCACTCCTCGACCACGTACACCCCCAAGGCCAGCGGATGCTCTTCTCCGCCACCCTCGACCGCAACGTCGACCTCCTCGTGCGCCGCTACCTCCACGACCCCGTCGTCCACTCCGTCGACCCCTCCGCCGGCGCCGTCACCACGATGGAACACCACATCCTGCACATCCACGGCACCGACAAAAACGCCACCACCACCCACATCGCCGCCCGCGACGGCCGCGTCATCATGTTCCTCGACACCAAACACGCCGTCGACCGCCTCACCGAACACCTCCTCAGCAACGGCATCCGCGCCGCCGCCCTGCACGGCGGCAAAACCCAGCCCCAGCGCACCCGCACCCTGACCCACTTCAAAACCGGACACGTCACCGTGCTCGTCGCCACCAACGTCGCCGCCCGAGGCATCCACATCGACAACCTCGACCTCGTCGTCAACGTCGACCCCCCCACCGACCCCAAGGACTACCTCCACCGCGGCGGCCGCACCGCCCGCGCCGGCGAATCCGGCAGCGTCGTCACCCTCGTCACACCCAACCAACGCCGCGACATGACCCGCCTCATCACCGCCGCCGGCATCACCGCACACACCACCCAAGTCCACTCCGGCGAAGAAGCCCTCACCCGCATCACCGGAGCCCAGACACCCTCCGGCATCCCCGTCACCATCACCACGCC
>NZ_JBHJTK010000114.1:0-1226 GCF_042267665.1 Streptomyces sp. NPDC056224 | reverse complement strand
AAGCGATGATGTCATTCGGAAATGCAACTACCAGAACATTAAAGCGCTTGTCCAATGGATAGGTGTTTTTTTTATTGCCTTTTTCTCGTTCTGCAGGCTTTAAAGAACAGACGAATACAAAACCATTAATTGAACTTTATTGGGGCTAAAATCAGCAACGGTAAAGGGCAAGGAGGAAATAAAAATGTTTACTAATGAAATTACAAATACACCTAAGTTTTTTACACCAAAATCACCTTTACGTTTAGATATTCAATTTTTTTCAGATGGAGGACAAGGAGGAAATGGGGGCGGGGGAACACCACCACCAGCTGAACCACCGGCAGGAGGAGGCAATCCAACACCACCAGCGAATCCGGAACCACCAAAGCTTACATTGGATCTTGTGCAATCTTTTGTAAATGACAACGAAGATGCAAAGAAATGGCTGCAATCATTAACGGACACAAGGGTTACTGATGCAATTAAAACCTATGAAACTAAAACTCTCCCTAAAAAGCTTGAGGAAGAGATCGCTAAACGTTACCCAGCTGAGACAGAAGAGCAAAAGCAATTACGTGAACTTAAACAACAGTTTGAAAGATTGGAAACCGAGAAACAACGTGAAACATTGCGTAATAAGGCTTTGTCTGTTGCTACGGAAAAGCAACTACCTACTAAGTTGGTAGATTTCTTTGTTGGTCAAGACGAAGAGTCGACGCTTAAAAACTTAGGAACATTTGAAGAAATCTTTTCTGCAGCTGTTCAACAAGCGGTGGAAGGGAAATTCAAAGCGGGTGGCCGTGAACCACAACCTTCAGGACTAAGTACCGGTATTGATGCACAAATAGAAGAAGCAAAAAAGCGAGCAATGGAAACCGGTAGGCAAGAAGATCGTGTAGCCTATGCAGCTTTAAAAATGAAAAAAGAAACACAGGGAAAATAAGGAGGAATTTTTAAATGACAATTTATACAGTGGATATGATTGGAAAAAAGTTTTCGATTGTGGACGAGCTATTATTATTGAATCCGCATCAAACACCTTTAGTGTCTCGCTTAGGTTTTGCGGATGCTGTAACAAATACTACTCACGAATGGTTTGAAGATGAAATGTTTTCATATGAATCAACTGCTGTTGGTGAATTTGCAGTAACTGATTCAAAAATCAAAGTTGCAGATGTTGAACCATTCCGTCCAGAGCAAGTAGTACGTAATGGTGATGAGTTACTGCTCGTTTCTACAGTAAA
>NZ_JBHJTK010000113.1:202-1322 GCF_042267665.1 Streptomyces sp. NPDC056224 | reverse complement strand
GCCCGGTTACATTCCGAACCCGGAAGCTAAGCCTTTCAGCGCCGATGGTACTGCAGGGGGGACCCTGTGGGAGAGTAGGACGCCGCCGAACAATCTTTCAAAGGACCCTTGGTCCAGCGTTCAACGCTGGACCAAGGGTCCTTTTTGTTTTTCTACATCTTTACGCCGAAGCGCGGCCATCGGTTGGTTGCGCGAGAATGACTAGCGGTACCCCGAAGACAGGAGTCACACCCATGTCCAACTCTCCCGACGATCGTCCGGAGCGCGAGCCTCGGCGCAACGACGGTGGTGACAGGGGCGGCTACCGCGGGGGCCGTGACGACCGTGGCGGCGACCGGCCCCCGTTCCGCCGCGACGACCGTGGTGGTCGACCGGCCGGCGCTGGCAGTGGCGGCTTCCGTCGCGATGACCGCGGTGGGCGCCCCTCCGGTGCTGGCGGCGGTTTCCGTCGTGACGACCGTGGTGGCGACCGTCCGTCCTACCCGCGTCGTGATGACGACCGTGGTGGGTTCCGCGGCGGCCGTGATGACCGTGGTGGGGACCGTCCGTCCTTCCCGCGTCGTGATGACCGTGGTGACCGTCCCACGGGTGGTGGCGGCGGTTTCCGTCGTGACGACCGTGGCGGGGACCGTCCGTCCTTCCCGCGTCGTGATGACCGTGGTGACCGTCCCACGGGTGGTGGCGGCGGTTTCCGTCGTGACGACCGTGGCGGGGACCGTCCGTCCTTCCCACGTCGTGATGACCGTGGTGACCGTCCCACGGGTGGTGGCGGCGGTTTCCGTCGTGACGACCGTGGGGGCGACCGTCCGTCCTACCCGCGTCGCGATGACCGTGGTGGCGACCGTCCCTCGTACCCGCGTCGTGACGACCGTGGGGGCGACCGTCCCTCGTACCCCCGTCGTGATGACGACCGTGGTGGGTTCCGTGGCGGCCGTGATGACCGTGGTGGGGACCGTCCGTCCTACCCGCGTCGCGATGACCGTGGTGGCGACCGTCCCTCGTACCCGCGTCGTGACGACCGTGGTGGCGACCGTCCCTCGTACCCCCGTCGTGATGACGACCGTGGTGGGTTCCGTGGCGGCCGTGATGACCGTGGTGGGGACCGTCCGTCCTACCCGCG
>NZ_JBHJTK010000113.1:0-102 GCF_042267665.1 Streptomyces sp. NPDC056224 | reverse complement strand
TCGTGACGACCGTGGCGGGGACCGTCCGTCCTTCCCGCGTCGTGATGACCGTGGTGACCGTCCCACGGGTGGTGGCGGCGGTTTCCGTCGTGACGACCGTGG
>NZ_JBHJTK010000112.1:0-1406 GCF_042267665.1 Streptomyces sp. NPDC056224 | reverse complement strand
TCTAGTACTGCAACGGTGTTTGCCGTGACGGTTTGTTGGCTTCTGGCGGTGTGTGACCGCGTCGTTTGTAGTGGCTGACACGTGCCTGGAACTGTCGTCGCCGTCGCCAGTGTGACCAGTGCAGGACGTGGTCGGTGCTTGGGCGAGGTCGGGTGAGGCGGTGGATCAGGCGTCGGAGTTCGGGGAGGGTGAGGGGGATGAGCTGGGAGGATCCGTTTCTGCTTTCCCGGTGTCGAGTTCGCGGGCCCGCAGGACGGTGAGGCAGGCGTGGGCGGCCATGGCCAGGGTCATGTGGCGGTGCCAGCCGTCGTAGCGGCGGACCTGGTAGTCGTCCAGGCCGCACTCTTGTTTCGCGGTCTGGAAGCATTCCTCGACCGCCCACCGGCTGCCCGCGATGCGGATCAGCTCGTCCAGTGTGGTTTCGGCCGGGCAGTAGGCGATGTAGTAGGAGATCTCCTCGGGCCTGCGGACGCTTCGGCGGGCGATCACCCAGTGCCGGCGGTCCTCGCGGTGCCAGGGACGGACCTCGACCCTGGCCCAGTCATAGACCCGCGGGCCGTGGGCGCCGTTGCCGCAGGAACGGCGCTTCCACTTCTGCCGGGGCAGCCCGGGGAACAGGTCGTGGACGGGGTGGTCCATGGCCCAGCGGGTGACGACGGTGTCGTGCCGGGTGGTGGCCATGACGTGGAAGATGTCGGCCCGCTCGAGCTCGGTGCGCCAGCCCTTGGAGAACCCGTAGGCGGCGTCCGCGGTCACCCACCGGAACGGGATCCGGTCCGTGATCGCCCGGCGGACCATGGCTTTGGCCATCACCACTTTCGTCTCGAAGGCGACAGTGTCGTGGATGCCGGCGGCCCGGCACCGGTCGCGGTCATCCGTCCATGACGTGGGCAGATAGAGGCGGCGGTCGATCAGGGTGCGGCCACGGCCGCCGGCATAGGCGAGGAACACCCCGATCTGGGAGTTCTCCGTCCGGCCGGCGGTTCCGGAGTACTGGCGCTGGACCCCGGCCGAGCGGACACCCTTCTTCAGGAACCCGGTGTCGTCCACGATCAGCACCGCATCCGGATCGCCGAGGTGCTCGACGACGTAGTCCCGCACGTCGTCCAGGACCTCGTCCGCGTTCCAGTCGATCCGGTTCAGCAGCCGGTGGATCCGGTCCGGACCCGCATGCCCGGCCTCCTCTGCGAGCGTCCAGCCGTTCTTCCGCTCCAGCGGAGCTATCAGCCCCCGTATATAGGCAAGAGCCGACTCCCGCGGCTCCGACCTGGAGAAACGGTGCACGAAACGCTCATGCAAGGCCTTCAGTTCACCAGCCCACGACCGGGCATCAGTAAGTTCCCCACCCATGAACCGACCAACGACGGACCTGCCCAACCGTCACGGCAAACACCGTTGCAGTACTA
>NZ_JBHJTK010000111.1:0-1422 GCF_042267665.1 Streptomyces sp. NPDC056224 | reverse complement strand
CTGGGGCGTCGTCTACGTCATCGAGGCCATCGTCCGCATCGCCCTGGCGTACGCCCTGAGCACCAAGACCATGGTGACCCTCAGCCCGATCATGAGGAATCTGGCACGGCAACAAAAGATTTCTTTCCGAACAGTAAAACAGCCTCTTTTTCTCCATGCTCTGTTAGCAATAATCGAAATTCTTGTCCATCAGGCGCGATCCCCCATATACGCAAGATCGGCGCTCTATGTGGCTTATACCAAAATTGATAGTAAAGACCTGCCACTACAACCAGTGAAATTAATAAGGCCATTTCAATCCTCAAAAACAAGCAACATTCCAAAATCGTTTTTCATTCATTTTTACTGCTGGGCATGATGCCCACCTTCAATCCTCTTTTCGCATGAAAAAACGACCTATACTTAGATGGTTAGTGACCATATCCACTTTACCTTTAAGCAGGGAACCTATTATGAATAAAAAAACGCTGTTGGCGGCCATGATGGTCGCGTTGGTGACCTTTGCCGCTGCTGGATGTTCTTCAAACCAAGAAATAAAAACCACAGATGGTCGCACTATCGTTACAGACGGCAAACCCAAAGTTGACAGTGATACGGGGTTAGTATCCTACAAAGATGCCCATACAGGCCGAACCGAACAGATCAACCGTGACAAAATTACCAACATGAGTGAACTAGACAACTGATACGGATAAAAGGAGCTGGCTTTGAAAAAGATTTTTGTTTCAGTGTTCGCAGCGGCAGTTGCGCTTTCAGCCCTAACCGGCTGCACGCGCACAAGCTATGCCATCCACACCAACGACGGGCGTACAATTGTCAGCGACGGCAAGCCTACAGAATCAGACTCAGGCCTGCTGGGCTATAAAGACGCAAATGGTGTCAAACAGCAGATCAATAAAGCCGACGTTAAAGAAGTCTCTGAAATTCCGCATTGAGGCATCGCTCTCTCCGAAAAGGGCCGCTAATGCGGCCCTTTTCTTTATCTGCCCCAACAACAGGCAAAAAAAGCCCCCGCTGGGGGCCAAATACCTGCAGTGGCTGGATAGTACTGCATTCCTGATGAAGGAGACGAATAAGTATGGGCCGGATTTTTGCGTCTGCAGGCTCGGTCGCCACAATTTTTCCGTACCCGCCAGGCATCATGCTTTTACCATAACATCCGTTGTCTGCACCGCCGGATCGGCACTGACGGCGCAGACGGCACCTGGCACCCGAAAACCCGGCTTAAGCAACGCTACATCCTCCGTTAAGCCGGGAGATAATTTTTACCCGACTGCATAGCCATGCAGCCAGGTGAATGACGGCAGGATTCAGCCCAAAAACAGCGTGAAGGCCCCGAAAACCGGCAAATGCTTTTCCAGCCACTCCCACAGTTCTGCCGCCAGATGCAGGCAGTTAAGTACAGCTTCAATAACATTAAGC
>NZ_JBHJTK010000110.1:0-1512 GCF_042267665.1 Streptomyces sp. NPDC056224 | reverse complement strand
CCACCTATCGGCGCCACCTCGCCGCCCTCACGGCCATCGCGGGCCCACTGAGTTGATGCGGGGGACGATCGCCGGCCACAGGATGCGACCGGCGATCATCGGGCCTGGTCCGCGGGCCGGTTCAGGTGACCGCCGATGTCGGGAGTTCCGCGGTGACCGGCGGTGCGCCGCCCGCTATGGGGAGGGTGATGACCATGGTGAGGCCGCCGCCGGGAGTGTCCTCGGCCGTGAGGGTGCCGCCGATGGCCTCGGTGAAGCCGCGGGCGACGGCGAGGCCGAGGCCGACTCCGGCGCCGCGCGGGGCGTCGCCGTGGCGCTGGAACGGTTCGAAGATGCGGTCCTTGGCCTCGTCGGGGACGCCGGGCCCGCGGTCGACGACGCGCAGTTCCACGCGCTCGTGCAGGGCGCTGGCAGTGACGTTGACGGGTTGGCCGTCGGGGCTGTACTTGACGGCGTTCTCGACGATGTTGGCGACGGCTCGTTCGAGCAGGCCGCGGTCGACGGCGATCATGGGGAGGGTTTCGGGGATGTCGAGTTCGACGCTGTCCTCGGGTACGCCGCCCAGGGCCATGGGGACGACCTCGTCGAGGTCGGTCTCGCGGATCAGCGGGACGACGGTGCCGGTGTTGAGGCGGGACATGTCCAGGAGGTTGCCGATCAGTGCGGCGAGGCGGTCGGCGCCGTCCTCGATGCCCTCCAGGAGTTCGGCCTTGTCTTCCTCGGACCATTCGACGTCGTCGGAGCGGAGCGAGCTGACGGAGGCCTTTATGCCGGCGAGCGGGGTCCGCAGGTCGTGGCTGACGGCGGCGAGCAGGGCGGTGCGGATGCGGTTGGCCTCGGCGAGTTCGCGGGACTTCTCGGCCTCGTCGACGAGGCGTTGGCGGTCGAGTACGACGGCCGCCTGGGCGGCGAAAGCGCCGAGGACCCGTCGGTCCTCGGCGGGCAGGACCCGGCCGGTGAGGGCGAGGGCCATGTTGTCGCCGATGGGGAGGTCGACATCGGCGTCCTCGGGCCGGCTGACGGGGCTGATGCCGACGGAGGCGGCCGTGGTCCAGGGTTCGACCTCGCTGGCGCGCTCCAGGAGGACGACCGACTGCATCGCGAAGGTCTCGCGGAGGCGTTCGAGGAGGGCGTCGAGGGAGTTCTCGCCGCGCAGGACGCTGCCCGCGAGGAAGGAGAGGATCTCGGACTCGGCGCGCAGGCGGGCGGCCTGGTGGGTGCGCCGGGCGGCCAGGTCGACCACCGAGGCGACGGACACGGCCACTCCTACGAAGATCGCGATGGCGACGATGTTCAAGGGGTCGGAGATGGTGAACTCGTGCAGCGGCGGGGTGAAGTAATAGTTCAGGAGCAGGGACCCGAACGCCGCCGACGCCAGGGCGGGGAGGAGTCCGCCGAGCAGCGCCGCTGCCACCGTGAAGGTGAGGAAGAGCAGCATGTCGTTGGCGAGCCCGAGCTCGGGGACGATCTGGCTCAGCAGGACGGTCAGCAGCGCGGGGCCCGCGATACCGG
>NZ_JBHJTK010000109.1:0-1530 GCF_042267665.1 Streptomyces sp. NPDC056224 | reverse complement strand
AAAGAGCGTTTTGTCCCGGCGGGGGTGTTTGGTAATTCGCGGGTTGGGGTCGCGCGAGGAGGCGTGTGAAGATCCGCTCGTGGAGTGCGATGTGTGTGGACGGGCTATGTGGCGATGGCCGGCGCCGCCGACTGTGTGGGGAGAGGAGATCTGGTCCTGTTCCTGGTGCCACGCCGCCACCCATGTGGGTGGTGAGTGGTTCGAGGTCTCGCGGCCGCCCTACTTGCCAGTGGAAATGCGCTGGGAGAAGGCCGTCGCGGACGGCCTTCCCGCCGAGGTCTCCCACGCCTTCGGCATCTTCGACAGAACGCTGTGCGGAATCCAGGAAGCTGGCATGTCGCCGTCCGATCACTGGTGGCTGCCGGAGCGGGGGAACGCCTGTGGCGCCTGCCGGGAAGCGGCGGGTGTCATCGATGCCCGCTGGCCGCAGGCAATGAGGGGCGAGGAAGCGCGGGTCAGCGTGGCCCGGCGGCTATGAGTCCTTCCAGTTCGGAGTCGACTCTCGTGTGAGCCTGCGGCTCATCAAGTCGATCATCGCGAGGTGGATCATCGCTTCGGAGCGGTGCGGGTGGGTTTCGTAGTCGCGGGCGAGGCGGCGGTGGTTCATGAGCCAGCCGAAGGTCCGCTCGACGACCCAGCGCCGCGGGATGACCTTGAATCCCTTCTGGCCCGGGTCGCGGCGGGTGACCTCGACGTCGATGCCGAGGGCGGCGCCGTGGTCGATGGCCTTGGTCCGGTAGCCGGTGTCGGCCCACGCCTTGGTGATCCTGGGGTGGGCCTTGGCAATGTGCGAGAGCAGGTGGATGCCGCCGGCGTTGTCGGAGACGCTGGCCGCGGTGACCCAGACCGCGAGGAGGAGGCCGAGGGTGTCGACGCCGATGTGGCGCTTGCGTCCTGCGATCTTCTTGCCCGCGTCGATGCCCTGGCCGGCGGCCGGGACGTTGGCGGACGTCTTGACGCTCTGGGCGTCCAGCACGCATGCGCTCGGTTCGGCGTCCCGGCCTGTGGCCTCCCGGACAAGTCGGCGGAGCAGGCCGTTGAGCTGGTCGAAGACTCCGTCCTTCTGCCAGGCAGCGAAGTATCCGTAGACGGTTTCCCATGGCGCGAAGTCGTGGGGAAGGTAGCGCCAGGGGATCCCGGTCCGGTCCACATACAAGACCGCGTCCATGATCCGGCGCAGGTCATGCTCGGGCGGCCGCCCGATGTCCAGGCCCTTGCCTCGCCGCTCGGCCCGCCAGGTCGACAGAATGGGCTCGAGTAGTTCCCATCGGGCATCGGACAGGTCACTCGGATACGGCCGCTGTCGAGACATGTTTCGATAGTCCCGTCGGCAGGCACACAGCCACAGGGCGCAAACAGGGGTGGGTGGGGGCGCCTTGGGATCAGACAGGAGCGAACGGGCGGAAAGCTGCCCGGCAATGGCGTCAGCCGTCTCTCACGTCACGGATATAGACCCAGCCCTCAGCACTCCCAGCTCACTCCGCTAACCAAACGGCTGCCAAACACCCCTGTTGGGACAAAACGCTCTTT
>NZ_JBHJTK010000108.1:0-1769 GCF_042267665.1 Streptomyces sp. NPDC056224 | reverse complement strand
ACGAAGGACGGGGCGCATTATCCGCTGACCGCTCCCGAGCTCGCCGACGCGCAGGAGACGTTCGTGCGGGAGTACGGGCTGTCGCTGGTGGGCGGTTGCTGCGGGACGACGCCGGAGCATCTGCGCCGGGTGGTGGAGCGGGTGCGGGGTGCGGCCGTGGTGGGGCGGACGCCGCGGCCGGAGCCGGGTGCGGCGTCGTTGTACCAGACGGTGCCGTTCCGTCAGGACACCGCGTACATGGCGATCGGGGAGCGGACGAACGCGAACGGGTCGAAGAAGTTCCGTGAGGCGATGCTGGAGGCCCGCTGGGACGACTGTGTGGAGATGGCACGGGATCAGATCCGTGAGGGCGCGCACATGCTCGACCTGTGTGTGGACTACGTGGGCCGTGACGGTGTCGCGGACATGGAGGAGCTCGCCGGTCGCTTTGCCACTGCCTCCACCCTCCCCATCGTTCTGGACTCGACGGAGGTTCCGGTCATCCGGGCGGGTCTGGAGAAGCTGGGCGGGCGTGCTGTCATCAACTCGGTCAATTACGAGGACGGCGACGGCCCCGAGTCCCGTTTCGCCAAGGTCACCCGGCTGGCGCAGGAGCACGGTGCCGCGCTGATCGCGCTGACCATCGACGAGGAGGGCCAGGCCCGCACCGCCGGGCACAAGGTCGCCATCGCGCAGCGCCTGATCGCGGATCTGACCGTCAATTGGGGGATCCGTGAGTCGGACATCCTCATCGACACCCTGACGTTCACGATCTGCACGGGTCAGGAGGAGTCCCGGGGGGACGGTATCGCGACGATCGAGGCGATCCGCGAGCTCAAGCGGCGTCACCCCGACGTCCAGACGACGCTGGGCCTGTCGAACATCTCCTTCGGTCTGAACCCGGCCGCGCGCGTGCTGCTGAACTCGGTGTTCCTGGACGAGTGCGTCAAGGCGGGTCTGGACTCCGCGATCGTCCACGCGAGCAAGATCCTGCCGATCGCACGGTTCGACGAGGAGCAGGTCACCACCGCCCTGGACTTGATCTACGACCGGCGCTCGGAGGGTTATGACCCGCTGCAGAAGCTGATGGCGCTCTTCGAGGGCGTCAACACCAAGTCGTTGAAGGACGGGCGTGCGGAGGAGCTCCTCGCGCTGCCGCTGGAGGAGCGTCTGCAGCGCCGGATCATCGACGGGGAGAAGAACGGTCTGGAGACCGACCTCGATGAGGCTTTGCAGACCCGCCCCGCCCTGGACATCGTCAACGACACGCTTCTGGAGGGCATGAAGGTCGTCGGTGAGCTGTTCGGCTCGGGGCAGATGCAGCTGCCCTTCGTGCTCCAGTCCGCGGAGGTGATGAAGACGGCGGTGGCGTATCTGGAGCCGCACATGGACAAGACCGATGACGAGGGCAAGGGCACGATCGTGCTGGCCACCGTCCGCGGTGACGTCCACGACATCGGCAAGAACCTCGTCGACATCATCTTGACCAACAACGGCTACAACGTCGTGAACATCGGCATCAAGCAGCCGGTCTCGGCGATCCTGGAAGCCGCGGCCGAACACAAGGCCGACGTGATCGGCATGTCCGGACTCCTGGTGAAGTCGACGGTCATCATGAAGGAGAACCTCCAGGAACTGAACCAGCGCAAACTCGCCGCCGACTACCCGGTCATCCTCGGCGGCGCCGCCCTGACCCGCGCCTACGTCGAACAAGACCTCCACGAAATCTACGAAGGCGAAGTCCGCTACGCCCGCGACGCCTTCGAAGGCCTGCGCCTGATGGACGCCCT
>NZ_JBHJTK010000107.1:0-1783 GCF_042267665.1 Streptomyces sp. NPDC056224 | reverse complement strand
CAGCTTAAATAAGTGAGGTATAAAGTTGAAAAATTTTTCAAAAATCCATGTAGGAAGTGAAAAGAAAAAAGGATTTTTATTCTTTCACTAAAAATACCTAACATCACTTATTGGAGGTTTTTATAAATGGAAATATTTTATTTGCGAATTATCTTAATGTTAATAGGTTTTATTCTAGTTTTATTTTTTAATGTGGCAGGTACTTTGGCTTATCACGGTATAAAGATATATTTTTTAGTAAGGAAACACGGGAACGGAAAGAAAAATAAAAAGCCACCTAAAAATTAAGGTGGTTTTTTATGGTGTATTTTTAATACTAAAATGCAATGTATCATACATTGTATGGGAAATCGTAGATAACACTATCAAATACCAAGGTAAATGATAGCTTTTTTTCTTTTTTGATTTTTTTGCTAGTTTTTCGAATAACTTTTTTAAGGAATTTATCTAAAAATGTAACATTATTTTCTATTAATGAAAAAGATTCAATCTACGTGAAAAAGATTCCTGCTATAATGTAGTAGTAGTCCAAGGAATGGCCTCCCAAATCTGCGAAAGAAAGAGGTCATGTCCATGAAAAAAATCGTTAAAAAATCGTTAAAATTTATTACCACTCACGAAACCAAATTAAGAAAGGTTGTCGATTGGTTTTACTCAATCGGTCGCCTAGCTTATTTGGTTTACCGAGTGATAATGCTAAAGTGATTCCCACACTATAGCATTAAGCCGTAGAATGTTGCTTTAGCCACTGGACCTGGGAAGGTGATTATGGTTGGTGTTCCCGCACCTCGGACTTTAAATAGGTCATTCAAAGCCATTTCCCACTCACCTTCCTAAAACTTATTATGATTTTAACCAAAAAATGATATTCATAAACAAGAAAAAGTCACAGGTTCCCACACCCGTGACTTTTCTTTTTCCCACTCTCTGCGAAAAGAGTACGTCTAAATCGTTTAGAATTTTTACGTTAAAATTTCACTGTTGGTCTGATCATTCATCTGATCAGTTCCGATCACTGGTTCCGAAAACTTAACTTCCCACAGTCTAAGGTTTCGGACCCTCCTTCACAAAGTATCATTTCACATGACGGTAAAAAATACTTTTCATGGTGAACGATACACCATCATGGTATCACATTACTTTACTTTTGTTAACTATCCTATACGTTTTCTTTCTCATTTTTCTATTAGGATATAAAGATTTGAAGAAAGATTGTTTCCTTCAAATTTCATTGCATTGCTAGTTTGATAGAAGTATAATTCTAGTAAATTACATATGAACGGAAAAAGAACTCCAACTGTTATAGAGGGCTGCAACCCTACTATAACCGTTCCCCCTACCCAACTAGGGAAAACACTTGCCGAAGTTCTTGTAACTAACATTTTAAGTTATACGCTTATTTTAGTGTATATTCCTGTTAGTTTCAAGAAAAAAATCAAAGGCATTGTTTCCCAGCTTGTTAGGGAGATAGTGCCTTTTTCTTGTTCTCAAAAAGGAGAAATAAACAATGGCAAAAATGATTCAATTACCTTACAACTCTGATATTATCGTTCCGACTGCAACCGCACAGGCAGTCCAAAAAAACAATGAAAAACCTATTTCATTACAGGCATTAGGTTTGCTTGTAAATCTTCTTTCATACCCTACAACTTGGGAATTACATAAAACTGAATTATATAAACGCTTTGGGGTCGTGGTGCTCACGCGGTGACCTCGCTCTGGTTGTTCGGGGCGGGCTCGTGGCCCTCGGCGGTGTCACGGAGCCGGTCGACGTCCGAGGTGC
>NZ_JBHJTK010000106.1:0-1798 GCF_042267665.1 Streptomyces sp. NPDC056224 | reverse complement strand
CGTCGATCAGGGAGTGGCGGCAGCCGTACTTGTTGTCGAACTTCGACTTGGTGACCGCGTCGTTCACGTTGATCGCCGGGAACAGCAGCGTGCCCGCCTGGTGCATCTCGTAGAGACGGTGGACACCCGTGGTGGTCTCCTCCGTCACGCCGCGGATCTCGGACGCCAGGGCCGTCCAGTCAAGGGTGGTCTTCCGGAGCAGGTCCAGGACCAGGGCCATCTCCTCGTTGTCCGCGGTGGACGGATCCGGAACGGCGCCCGCCTTCTGGTACTCGACGCCCTTGTGGACGAGGAGGGTGGCGTCACCGCCGTCGTCGAGGATCATGTTCGGGCCCGCGTGGCCCGGCCAGGTCAGCGCCTGCTCCGTGCACCACCAGTACTCCTCCAGCGTCTCGCCCTTCCAGGCGAAGACGGGGATTCCGGCGGCGGCGACGGCGGCCGCCGCGTGGTCCTGGGTGGAGTAGATGTTGCAGGACACCCAGCGGACCTCCGCCCCGAGCGCCACCAGCGTCTCGATCAGGACCGCCGTCTGCACGGTCATGTGCAGGGAACCGGTGATCCGGGCCCCGGCCAGGGGCTGCGAAGGGGCGTACTCCTTGCGTATCGACATCAGACCGGGCATCTCGTGCTCGGCGAGGGTGATCTCCTTGCGGCCGAAGTCCGCGAGCGAGAGGTCTGCGACCTTGAAGTCCATGGGGGTCTACTCCGTGATGGTGGTGGCTGAGTTCTGGCTGACGTTCAGGTTCTGATGGATCTCTAGAGTCGCGGTGGACTTGTTGAGGGTGATGTAGTGCAGGCCGGGTGCCCCTTCGGCGAGCAGCCGCTCGGACATGGCCGTCGCGTACTCGACCCCGATGCGGTGGCCGTCCGCCGGGTTGTCCTTCGCCGCTTCGAGCCTGCGTGCGAGTACGTCCGGGAAGCGGGCGTCGCTGAGCTCGGCGAAGCGCCGGATCTGGCGGAAATCGGTCGCCGGCATGATTTCGGGGATGACCGGTGTCAGGCAGCCCACGGAGGAGAGGCGGTCGCGCAGCCGGAGGTAGTCCTCGGCGTGGAAGAACATCTGCGTGATGGCGTAGTCGGCTCCCGCCTTGCACTTGCCGGCGAAGTGCCGGATGTCCTCGGCCCAGGACGACGAGCGGGGATGGCGCTCGGGGAAGGCGGCCACACCCACGGTGAAGTCCCCCAACTGGCGTATGAGGGTGACTAGTTCGTGGGCGTGGGTCAAGCCTTCGGGGTGGGCCGTCCACTCCCCCTTCGGGTCGCCCGGCGGATCGCCGCGCAGGGCGAGCACGTCCCGGATGCCCGCGTCGGCGTACTGGCCGATGATGTGCCGCAGCTCGGCGACGGAGTGCCCGACGGCGGTCAGATGGGCGACCGGGCGCAGGGTGGTCTCGGCGGCGATCCTCTTGGTGACCTCGACGGTCCGGTCGCGGGAGGAGCCGCCGGCGCCGTACGTGACGGACACGAAGGCGGGCGCGAACGGCTCGATCCGGCGGATCGCCGCCCACAGGGTCCGCTCCCCGGAGTCGGTCTTCGGGGGGAAGAACTCGAACGAGAAGGTCCGTCGGCCCTGGGCCAGCAGCTCACGGACGCCGGGCGTGGCGGGGGCGGACGTGCGGGGGCGTTCGGTGGTGACGGCCAGAGCAGCCGGCATGTCGGACTCCTTTCCGGCTCATGGGGCTCAGCGTGCGTTGAAGTACTTGGCTTCGGGGTGGTGGATCACGATGGCGTCGGTGGACTGTTCGGGGTGGAGCTGGAACTCCTCCGAGAGGTGGACGCCGATCCGCTCCGGCTGGAG
>NZ_JBHJTK010000105.1:0-2015 GCF_042267665.1 Streptomyces sp. NPDC056224 | reverse complement strand
CTAAGGTGACTGCCGGTGACAAACCGGAGGAAGGTGGGGATGACGTCAAATCATCATGCCCCTTATGACCTGGGCTACACACGTGCTACAATGGATGGTACAAAGGGTTGCTAGACCGCGAGGTTACGCCAATCCCATAAAACCATTCTCAGTTCGGATTGTAGGCTGCAACTCGCCTACATGAAGCCGGAATCGCTAGTAATCGCGGATCAGCATGCCGCGGTGAATACGTTCCCGGGCCTTGTACACACCGCCCGTCACACCACGAGAGTTTGTAACACCCGAAGTCGGTGAGGTAACCTTTTGGAGCCAGCCGCCGAAGGTGGGACAGATGATTGGGGTGAAGTCGTAACAAGGTAGCCGTATCGGAAGGTGCGGCTGGATCACCTCCTTTCTAAGGAATATGGAAGACCACTGTCGTGGTTACAACGAATGACGTTCTCGTTTTGTTCAGTTTTGAAAGGTTAATTCCTTTCAGTATATCTTAGGGAATTAGAGGTTACTTATACAGTGACTCTAATGTTACCTAAATAGAATTGCTCCTGCGGCAATGCTTATTCGAGGAAGATTAGGTTCACCTCGGAGCAAGGCAGCACGAAGCAAATGCTACGATGATTAATCATGATGTGATTGAAATCAGTAGCCTTGTTCTTTGAAAACTAGATAATATGAGAAATAACCAAGTAATAACCGAGAATCGCCACTTTATGGATTACAATCCATTTTTGAAGACTGGCGAAGGAGGAACGAGCTATGCAAGGAAGCGAACTCTTCGAGGAGCGGAGTGTATGGGTTTAATACATGAGCACCGCAGAAGAGGAAGCTGACGCAGCAGAGCGAAGTTCATCGTTCGCCAGGAGGTTAAGTTAGTAAGGGCGCACGGTGAATGCCTTGGCACTAGGAGCCGATGAAGGACGGGACTAACACCGATATGCTTCGGGGAGCTGTAAGCAAGCTTTGATCCGGAGATTTACGAATGGGGGAACCCACTGCCCGTAATGGGGTAGTATCCTTACTTGAATACATAGAGTAAGGAAGGCAGACCCGGGGAACTGAAACATCTAAGTACCCGGAGGAAGAGAAAGCAAACGCGATTTCCTGAGTAGCGGCGAGCGAAACGGAAGAAGCCCAAACCAAGAGGCTTGCCTCTTGGGGTTGTAGGACACTCTATGTCAGGAGTTACAAAGGAACGAAGTAAATGAAGAGGTCTGGAAAGGCCCGTCAAAGAAGGTAACAACCCTGTAGTTGAAACTTCGTTCCCTCCAGAGTGGATCCTGAGTACGGCGGGACACGTGAAATCCCGTCGGAAGCAGGGAGGACCATCTCCCAAGGCTAAATACTCCCTAGTGACCGATAGTGAACCAGTACCGTGAGGGAAAGGTGAAAAGCACCCCGGGAGGGGAGTGAAAGAGAACCTGAAACCGTGTGCCTACAAGTAGTTAGAGCTCTGTGCGTATTTCCTTCGGAAAGACGCCGAGTGATAGCGTGCCTTTTGTAGAATGAACCGGCGAGTTACGATTTCAAGCAAGGTTAAGCTGAAGAGGCGGAGCCGCAGCGAAAGCGAGTCTTAATAGGGCGAATGAGTTTGAGGTCGTAGACCCGAAACCAGGTGATCTACCCATGTCCAGGGTGAAGGTAAGGTAACACTTACTGGAGGCCCGAACCCACGCACGTTGAAAAGTGCGGGGATGAGGTGTGGGTAGCGGAGAAATTCCAATCGAACTTGGAGATAGCTGGTTCTCTCCGAAATAGCTTTAGGGCTAGCCTTAAGGTAAGAGTCTTGGAGGTAGAGCACTGTTTGGACTAGGGGCCCTCATCGGGTTACCGAATTCAGACAAACTCCGAATGCCAATGACTTATCCTTAGGAGTCAGACTGCGAGTGATAAGATCCGTAGTCAAAAGGGAAACAGCCCAGACCACCAGCTAAGGTCCCAAAGTATACGTTAAGTGGAAAAGGATGTGGAGTTGCTTAGACAACCAGGATGTTGGCTTAGAAGCAGCCACCATTTAAAGA
>NZ_JBHJTK010000104.1:0-2159 GCF_042267665.1 Streptomyces sp. NPDC056224 | reverse complement strand
CTTAATTACAGCATTAGCAAATAAAATTGAAGAATTGGAATTACGACGTGCTAAAGATAAAGCTAAAGAAGAATTGAAAGCGAGCCAACAATTGAGGATCCAAAATAGAAAACAAAAATTAGATCAACTTCCAACAAGAGAAAAAGTACCGTTTTATAACTGGTTAGAAGAGTAACCGACAATTAATAGATATTTCAAGGCTCTAAAATGGCTTCTAGGGCGTTTTAAACTCGTTTTGGTATAAAAACAAGGGGTAAAAGCGAAAAACGCTAAAATACCCCCTTAGAAGCTTTTTAAAGCATATTTAACGACTTCGATTATGCTCTGGTTGATTATGTGAACGTGCAATTCTCTCATTTGCAGCAGCAAGCTTCTGAATTTCTTTTCCTGCTGCTTTAATAGAATCGGAATTTGTTACAAATGTGTTGGATTGCTCTTGATAGTCAGTAGTTTCCCGATCTTTTTTGTGAATACTAATACAGCCAAATTCTTTTTCGTAGCTGATTTTATAAAGTTTCCTAGTTGCTCCACCCAAGTATAAATTAATTTCATTTTGATTATTTTCAATATCTTTATAGGTGGTTCTTGGGAAGGTTTTCTGGAACATACGGAACATGGCTTCTACTTCCGATTGATTTTTTAATTCAATCTGTTTTTCGATTTCGGCCTGTTCTAGCTTGATTTGTTCTTTTTTCTTGATTTCTATACGCTTGGCTTCATCTTCGGCTGCTTTTAAGTCTTGAATAGTATTTGCTTTGATCTGTTGTTTTTTCTCTTGTGAATTTTGAATTGTTTCTTCAAAACCATCATTTTTAGGAATAGAAGGCATAGATGAAACTGCTGATTCAGTGCGTTTTTCAGTAATTGCAGAGGTTCCTTTTTTCTTAAAATGATCTTCCGTTTTATTTTTTAATCGGTGGTTTTCAGGAGTTTTTTCAAGTGTTCTTTGTTTATTTTCTTCAAAAGCTTGATAAACATCTTCTAAATGATAACCGCCATCTAAAGCCTTATTGCGATCTCTAATTTTGTATGTTTTGGCTCCTAAATCTCTTTGTGTAATATGTATATACCCTTTTGTATTTTCACCTCTCTCATACATTTCTACACCTTTTTCAGCTAATAACTTTTTGTAAGACTGCATGTCAGTTGCTTGGCTTTTTGCGTACTTTATAGCTTCTCGTATTTCTTCTTTCCAAGTTGTTTTTCCTCGAGCTTTTATACGCTTTTCAGCATTCTTTTCTTTAACGTTTTCCCCTTGATAAGGTTCTAATGGTTCAATTCCATGTTCTTTGCAAACTTTATCTGAAATATTTCTAAATAAAACTAAGTCTTGGTCTTTCTTCATTTGAAATTTACGTCCGGTTTCGTAATTTACAGAGTTGGTTACAATATGACAATGTAAGTGATCTTGATCTGCATGAACGAAACAACCAGACTCATGACCTTTTCCTATTTTTTCAGCTAAAGCCATCCCTATTTCTAAACATTTTTCTTGATTGTCTGGGGTATTAGATAATTCTTTTGGGTCAAATGAAAGTACAAAGTGCATGGCTTGGCGCCCACCAGTTTTATTAAAATGATTACGTGTTTCCGCAAAGTCATCACGTATATCTGCGATATCACAATTAACCCCTGCCTTTAACACACATTTATTTTTCTTCTCTCCAGTTTCGGGGTCTTTGATAATTTCCTTTTCGCAATAATCAATGGTTTCACTAGCGTTCGAACTTCCTTTTAAAGCTTCAAATATTGGCATACTTTCCCCCCTTAATGGAAATGTGATTTATGTTTAAAAATAATATCTTCTTTCGATTCTTCAATAGGTTCTTTTCCTACTAAAATACGGGTATTATTCCTAATTTCTTTTAACAACGAAATAACCTCTTTTTTTTCATCATTTCGAAGCATAGAAGTTGAATTTAACCTTCTAGCCATCTGATTAAGATTATTTCCTATTGCTCCTATTTGGCGGTTTAATTCTTTTACGTCTTTTCTTTCGTTTGCTCCTTTAGGAGCTTTTAAATTTAGTAATAAAAACTTTGCAATTGCGTTAATACTCATGCTGTATTCATTAGATATTTTCTTCGCCTTATCCACTTCTTCTGCTGTTAATCGAAATTTAACTTCCTTAAGATTACTCATTTACAACCCTCCACACC
>NZ_JBHJTK010000103.1:0-2454 GCF_042267665.1 Streptomyces sp. NPDC056224 | reverse complement strand
GCTACGTGCGCCGGGCCGGGGGGCGGCCGCCCCACGCGGGGGGGCGCCCGGGCGTTGTGGGGGTTGTGCCCCCGGCGGTTTTTGTCCCCGCAGGGGGGGACGCCCGGGGTCGTGGGACCGGGGCCCTTCCGCTTCTTCAGGGCCTTCTACACGGCCACCGGCTCGACGGCCTTCGCGGAGGCCGTCGGACCCTGCGCCACGACCCTGCTCACCGACGACGGGTTGTCCTGCGCCGGGCTCAGCTGCTTGCCGAGCCGCAGCGCCAGTCCGGCGATGCCGAGCGACACGACCAGGAACGTCCCGATGTAGAGCATCGGAACGCCCGCACCCAGCGGCACTCCGAGCGGCCCCAGCGCCAGCGCCATCTGCTTGACCAGTGCGAAGGCCGAGTTGTACTGGCCCACGGAGCCCTCCGGAGCCAGGTCGGCGACCAGCGGCGCCAGCGTCGGCGACAGCATGGCCTCGCCGATGCCGAAGAGCGCGTACGTGGTGACGAACGCGGCGGCGGCCATCATCGCGCTGCCGTGCCCCAGACCCGAGAACCCGGCGATGACCCACGCCACGGTCCAGATCAGCCCGACCAGCGCGATCACCCGGGACCGGCGGCGCTTCTCGACGAGCCTCAGCACCACGAACTGCGCCACCACGATCGCACCGGTGTTGGCGGCGAGCGCGAAGCCCAGCGTCGAGGGGGTGATCCCGGCGGCCTCGGTACCGAAGGCGGCCAGACCCGATTCGAACTGTCCGTAGCAGGCGAAGAAGAGCACGAAGCCCAGGACGCACAGCTGCACCATGGCCTTGTGCCGCAGCAGCCGCTTCCACGCGCCGCCGCCCGACTGGGACGGGTCCTTCGGTACGGCGTCCTTGATGCTCGGTACGCGGGGCAGGCGCACGGTGACGATGACCCCCGCCAGCACCAGGAACATCACGGCCTCGATGCCGAACAGCAGGGTGAAACTCCCGGGCCGGGTCTCGTCCACGATCTGGCCGCCGATGAGACCGCCGATGCCCAGGCCCAGGTTCTGCATGAAGAACTGCAGGGCGAAGGCACGCGTCCGGGTGGACGGCGTGGAGCACCACACGATCATCGTGGCGAGCGCCGGCTGCATCACGGCCTGCCCGGCGCCGAGCGTCAGGGCCGACAGCAGGATCGGCACGATGCCGGTGGAGAGCCCGAGGGAGAGCGCACCCACCGAGGCGGCGACGGCCGCACCGATGACCACGGGGACCGGACCACGTCGGTCGATGACCCGACCGGTGAGGGGCAACGCGACGAGGGCGCCGAGGGCGAACGCCACGAACGCGCTCGTGGCGGCCATGGAACCCAGACCTCGCACCTGCGCCACATAGATGTAGAGGAACGGAACCGTGAAACCGATGCCGAACGCGGTCAGCGCGTTCCCGGCCTGGATCCGCCGCATCGCAGCGCCCATCACCTTGGTCACTTCTCACCTGCCTTTGAGAGCCGAAGACTGAAGACTTCAGAACTTCATACCTAAACTTCGATCCTTAACTCTACACATCGAAGGAGTTAGACGCCAACGGGTTCGTGCGATACTTCGACCCATGGGTGACACCCCCGACGGCACCGCGTCCGTCCACGAGCCGAGCCTCGATGAGCAGATCGCCGTCTATCAGCGCGAGTTCCAGGACCTCGACCCCCAGGTCGAGAAGGTGGTGGCGGCACTGAGCCGCCTGAACCGCCGCATGAACGTCGCGTACGGACGCCAGACCGCGGCCCTGGGCATCAGCAACGCGGAGTGGGAGGTCCTCAAGGCCCTCGTCATCTCCGGAGCCCCGTACCGGATGGGCCCGAGCGAACTCGCGAAGCAGCTGGGCCTCACGCCGGCTGCGATGACCCACCGGATCGACCGCATGACGTCGGACGGACTGGTCACCCGTGAGCGCGACGAGTCCAACCGGGTCCGCGTGATCGTGGAGCTCACCGATGAGGGCCGCAGCAAGTGGCTGGACGCGATGCGCTCGGCCACGGTCTTCGAGGAGGACCTCCTCCAGGACCTCTCCGCTGCGGAGCGCGGGGTGCTCGGCGACATGCTCACCCGGCTGCTGGACCGCGTGGAGGACCTGCAGTCCCCCAGCTGACCACCCAAGTTGACACGGCCCCCGGGGATCCGTAAGGTTCTTCGAGTTGTCCCAGAGCCGGAAGGTTTTGGCGACAACGAATCCCGCCGCCTCGTTGCGGCACCCAACTCAGCACGATCTCCCACTGGGAACGAATTCGGCATGCCCGAATTCATTTCTGAAGGCCGATTATGAATCGCCGGGGAAATCCACTAGAGTTCGGGAGTCGGAAGGGCCCAACAGCCCCGAAGACAAACCCCGCTGACTGGGGGTCAGGCACGAAAGAGTCTGATAGAGTCGGAAACGCAAGAACACAGAACGAAAGCCCGGAGGAAAGCCCGAGAGGGTGAGTACAAAGGAAGCGTCCGTTCC
>NZ_JBHJTK010000102.1:0-2503 GCF_042267665.1 Streptomyces sp. NPDC056224 | reverse complement strand
GGCCTCGCCCAGATCGCCGAACGTGGTGGCGAGCTCCGGCGCGCGGGGCCGCCGCAGCTGCTTCAGACACCCCCGCTCGGCGATCCGGGCCTTGAGCCACACCGAGCGCAGACCGACCGCAGGGGCGCCGCACGCCGAAGCGAACTCCTTGGCCGTCTCCCAGGACGGCACGGTCCGGCCCGAAGCCGCGCGCTTGAGGGTGGCCGGCGACAGCCCGGTCCTCACCGCCAGCTCGTCAAAGGTCAGCCCGGCTGAGGTGCGCAGCGCGCGCAGCGTCTCGGCCAGTACGCCACGGGCGGGGACCGTGTGGTCCACGGGAAGTTCAGGACGTCCCATCCCGAGATCCCCCTTCTAGCGGCCGGCCTGGGTGAAGCCGCGGACGGCCGCCGCCGCCTTGCCGCGGCCGCCCGGCGTCACGGTGACCACGATCAGCGCGCTGATCCCCGCGGCGCCGGCCAGGAGCTGGAAGATCTCCGCCATCGGCATCTGCCCGTACAGCCGCATCACCACGGCCAGCACGAGCACCACGCACACGACCGCCGCCTGCGGCAGCGTCATCCCGCCCGCCGGCCCCGACCGGGCACCCGCCTCCCGCCGCCGGTCCTGGCCCTGCGCACGACTCAGCTGTTGCTCCATGTACATCTCCTTGCTGGAGAGCACGGAGATGCCCGGCTCCCCCTCGGCTATGGCGAGGGGGAGCAGAATGCCGCTCCCCCTCGTGCTGATGGCTTCGCGCCAAGTGGCGCTCTCCCGGGGGCGATTGCAGTCGCCCTTCCGGGATCACCAGAATGCCAGGCCCCGCTCCCATGGCCTAAGCCTCAGCAACCACACACCATCCCAAATGCGCGAAATGCCCGTTCGTTCGTTCACCGGCGTCCATGACTTGCACGCGTGCAAGTTCTCCAAGGACCGGCGCCTGACCAGCGAAGATGCGCGGGCCGGACCCATGCCCTACCCGCAGGCACCCCCAGACCGACCCACGATCGGAACGCTGCTTTCGCCATTCGTCCACAACCGTCCAAGCTCCGGTTGTGTTTCGGTCCGCCGGCAGGGCACCGTGGGGTGCAGAACCGACCGGGCGACCGGCGGAACCCCCTCGAATGCTGATGGCTTCGCAGACAGGGACAAGAGCAGCACCGCGTTGCAGCGCGAGTGCCGCACGCGACAGGGCCGACCCGCACACGCCGGGCCGGCCCTGTCCGCATTCCCGGCCGGGCACCCTGCGCAGCTCCGTAAGTCGACTCACGGACCCTGGCACCACCCACGCACTACGTGGCAGCCGGTCCGGCGGCGGAACTCCCGGCCCGGGAGTCCGGCGACACCGTGGAGGACGATCTGCTCGAACTCCAGCCACTCCCCCGCCATGCCCTGTTGCGGGCGCCGGCTGCGAGGCGGCGGAGCCGCGGGCCTGGTTCCTGGCGCTCGCGGACACCAAAAGCCGGGTGGGCCCTGCCACGTCGATACTCGGGCCGGCCGTCGGCGCGTACGGGGGTAGGCACACGGACTGAGAGGCTCAGTCGTCTTCGTCGAGGAGCCAGCCCCTGCGGCGGGGGACCTGGGAGTCGAAGGCCTCCGTGCTGCCGGGGAACGGGCTCCGGAACGGGACACGCGGCTGGGCGGGGGCAGGGACTTGGGCCAGGAGGGCCAGGGCAAGGGCCGTGACGTCGGCGACGGAGCGGCTGCTGGCGGCCTCCTGCACGATCCGGGCGGCGACCCCGGCCTCCCCGCCGGCCTTTAGGCCCGTGACCAGAGCGGCTATCTCGGCCGGGGGCCGCGTCACAGCGGCCTGCACCAGGACGTCCATCAGCGAGGCGTGCGCCAGCCACGCCCCCGTTCCCGGCCCGCGCGCCGGAGGAACCCGAGTGGACGACGGGGCGGCGGAAGGAGCCGGGGACGGGCCGGGGCTCGGGACGGCTGCAGAGGGCGGGGCGGTGGGCGCCGGCTCCTGCCGTGCGGCTCCCGCAGTCGCCGCGGAGGCCTCTTCGGTCCGGACGCGGGCCTGGCCGACGCCGCGCAGCGCCTGCAGCAGCGGCTCCGAACTCACCTCGCAGAGCCGGGCGATGCCCTGCACCATGGACGGGTCCGGCGGCCGGGTGGGGTGGTTGAGGGCCTCGGAGAGCGCGCTCCTGGACCAGGGCAGGTGCCGGGAGATCTCCCTCAGCGTCAGTCCGTGCGAACGGATCAGCTCCCACAGCTCGTGCTGCAGATCGTCCAGACCGTTGCCCGGCTGCCCGGCCTCCCTGGGCCGGGGCACCCTCCGGTGCGACCGCGCGCGCTGGGCGCGCCTCGCCTTCCCGTACAGCTCCGCGATGTGCTTCGCGGTCCGGTCCCTGACAGGGGCCGGGACGAGGCCGATCAGCAGCAGGGCGTCCGCTGTCGCCGTCGCGGTCTCCTCATAGGGCAGCATCCGGCCGGAGAAGAGGCGCGAGAGGGTGGCCGTGGAGATCCGGCCCTGCGTGAACTCGCTGATCTGCCTCAGACTCGGGTTCCCACTGGCAGCCCG
>NZ_JBHJTK010000101.1:0-2792 GCF_042267665.1 Streptomyces sp. NPDC056224 | reverse complement strand
TCCGTCGCCTGGGAAGCGGTCGACGAACCCGTCGCGCTCGTGCACCACCGCGTCGACGTTCCCGTCCACACCGCCGACTGGACCGGTCTGGACGCGGCCCAGCACACGGCGGCCCTGGACGAGCGCCGGACCGCCGACCGGGCCGGCATCACCCTCGACGAGGCCCCCCTCCTGCGCATATCCCTCGCCGACCTCGGCCACGGCAGCGTGCAGGTCGTGATGACCTTCCACCACGTCCTGCTCGACGGCTGGAGCACCCCGCTGCTGCTCCAGGACGTCTTCACCCGGTACGCGGGCGGAACCCCCGAGGTGCGCCGCCCCTACCGGGACTACCTGGAATGGCTCGGCTCCCGCGACACCGCGGCGGGCCTCGACCACTGGCGCAACGTGCTGGCCGGCTTCGACACCCCCGTACCCCTGCCGGCCGACCGCCTGCCCGCTCCCGACCACCGCACCTGGGCCGGCCGCCACCTCGAGGTGGACCTGCCCGGCACCCTCGCCACCGATGTCGGTACGTTCGCCCGCCGCCACCGCCTCACCGTCAACGCCGTGATCCAGGGCGCCTGGGCGCTGCTCCTGTCCGCCTACTCCGGCCAGCGGGACATCGTCTTCGGCGCCACCACCTCCGGCCGCCCCGCAGACCTCGCCGAGGCAGAGGGCATGCTCGGCCTGTTCATCAACACGGTTCCGGTCCGCACGGTCCTCGACCCGGCGACGCCCGTCGTCGAGTGGCTCCAGCGGCTCCAGGCCGAACAGTGGGACTCCCGCGCCCACGAGTACCTGTCCCTCAGCCAGATCAACACCGTCACCGAAGTCCCCGCCGGAACCGGCCTGTTCGACAGCCTCCTCGTCTTCGAGAACTACCCCGTCGACGAGGACATGGGCGCCGGCAGCGGTCTGCGCGTCCGCGACAGCTACGGCGAAGGCGGCAGCAGCTACCCGCTCTCCCTCACCGCCTACACCGGCGGCCGCCTGGTCGGCGGAGCCGACCCCGGCGTGACGCTGCGCATGTCGTACGACCCCGCCCTGTTCGAGGACACCACCGCCCGGGACCTCGCGAGCCGGCTCGGCGGGCTGCTACGCGCCCTGCTCGACGAGGAGGTGACCGGACGGATCCCGCTGCTCACACAAGCGGAGTCGGCGATCATCACGGGTGACTGGAACGACACCCACCGGTCCTGCCCGCCGCGCCTGCTGCCCGCGCTCTTCGCCGAACAGGCCGCCCGCACCCCGGACGCCCCTGCCGTCGTCACCGAGGACACCTCCCTCACCTACCGGGAACTCGACGAGCGGGCCAACAGGTTCGCGCACCTGCTGCAGCAGCACGGCGTACGGCCGGACACCGTGGTGGCGGTCAGCCTGCCCCGCGGGATCGACCTCGTCGTGAGCCTGCTCGCCGTCGTGAAGGCCGGCGGCGCGTACGTCGCCGTCGACCCGGACTATCCGGCGGACCGGATCGCCTACATGCTCGGCGACTCCGGGGCCCGGCTGCTGATCTCGGACCGGGTGAACGCGCCCGCGCCCGCGTCCGCGCCCGGGGAGATCGAGGTGGTGGCTCCGGGCACGGCGGACATCGCCCGGCAGCCCGCGACCGCCCCGGACATCGACACGCTGGTCCAGCACGCGGCGTACATGATTTACACCTCCGGCTCGACCGGCCGCCCCAAGGGCGTGCTCGTCTCCCATGCGGCCATCTCCAACCGCCTGCTGTGGATGCAGTCGGCGTACCCCCTCACCGGCGCGGACCGCGTCCTCCAGAAGACCTCGTCGAGCTTCGACGTGGCCGTGTGGGAGTTCTTCGGTCCGCTGATCGCGGGCGCCGGCCTGGTGCTGCCCCGCCCGGACGGCCACCGCGACCCGCAGTACCTGGCGCGGATGATCCGCGACTTCGACGTGACCACCGTCCACTTCGTCCCGTCCATGCTGCGCGCCCTCGTCGCCGAACCCGCCACCCGGGCCTGCACCGGACTGCGTACGGTGTTCAGCGGCGGCGAGATGCTGCAAGGCGCACTGCGCGACCAGATCCGCGAGGTACTGCCACAGGCGACGCTCTACAACCTGTACGGGCCCGCGGAAGCGGCCGTCGACGTGACCTCGCACCCGGCCGAGCCGGACACCGCGACCGTGCCCATCGGCCGGCCCGTGTGGAACACCGGCCTGTACGTCCTGGACCCGTGGCTGCGCCCGGTCCCGCAGGGCGTCGCCGGTGAGCTGTACGTCACCGGTGTCCAGCTGGCCCGCGGCTACGCGGGGCGGTCCGGGCTCACGGCGGAGCGGTTCGTGGCCTCGCCGTTCGGCGGCTCCGGGGAGCGGATGTACCGGACCGGTGACGTGGTGCGGTGGCTGCCCGGCGGCGTGATCGAGTTCGCCGGACGAGCCGATGACCAGGTCAAGGTGCGCGGCTTCCGGATCGAGCTCGGCGAGGTCGAAGCGGCGCTCGCGAACCACCCCGAGGTGGAGCAGGCGGTCGTCGTCGTACGCGAGGACCAGCCGGGAGTGAAGCGGCTGGTCGGCTACGTGGTGGCCGCGAACGTGACCTCGGCCGGACTGCGCGAGTTCGTCGGTCAAGCCCTCCCCGACTACATGGTCCCGGCGATCTGCGTGGTCCTCGACAGCCTGCCGGTGACGGCGAACGGGAAGGTGGACCGGCGTGCGCTGCCGGAGCCCGACCTGAGCCTCCTGCTCCGGGAGTACACGGCTCCGCGTTCCGAGGTGGAGCGGGTGGTGGCCGGGGTGTGGGCGCAGGTGCTGGGCGTCGAGCGGGTGGGTGTGCGGGACAACTTCTTCGAGCT
>NZ_JBHJTK010000100.1:0-3037 GCF_042267665.1 Streptomyces sp. NPDC056224 | reverse complement strand
CGGTGCCGGTGGCGGTGCCGGTGGCGGTGTCGGTGGTGGGGACGAGGTAGGCGACCAGGCGCTGGTCGCCGGGGTTGTCCTCGCGCAGCAGCACGGCGGCCTGCGCGATGTCGGGACGGCTCGTGAAGTGGGCCTCGATCTCGGCGGGTTCGATACGGAAACCGCGCAGCTTGATCTGGTCGTCGGTCCGGCCCAGGAACTCCAGCCGCCCCTCGCCCCGCTCGTCGTACTGCCAGCGGCCCAGGTCGCCCGTCCGGTACATCCGCGCACCCGGCTCACCGAACGGATCCGGCACGAAACGCTCGGCGGTCAGCCCCGGACGGCCGAGATAGCCACGGGTCACCAGGTCGCCGGCGATGAAGAGTTCGCCGCCGACCCCGACGGGCAGCGCCCGCAGGGCCTCGTCCAGCACGTACATCCGGGTGTTCCAGATCGGCCGTCCGATGGTGATCACACCGGAGGGTGCGGTGTCGCCGGGCTCGATCCGGAACTCGGTGCAGCCGACCGTGGTCTCGGTCGGGCCGTACTCGTTGATCACGGTCGCACCCGGGTGGCGCCGCCGCCACTCGTCCAGCACTTCGCCCATCAGGGACTCGCCGCCGAGCACCAGCTGCTCGCTGGGCGAGAAGCGCTCGGGCAGCGCGGTCAGCAGGGCCAGGTGACTGGGGGTGGCCTTGACGAAGCTCGGACGGTCGAACTCCCCTGCCGTGGGCGTCTGGTCGTCCAGCTCGATGAGCTGCACGGTGCCGCCGCTGGTCAGCGGGGCGAACAGGCCGGTCACCGTGAGGTCGAACGAGACCGGCGAGTGGACCAGCGCCCGGCCGGCCACGCTGCCGTAGGCCTCGCGGGCCCAGGCCAGGTAGGCGTCCAGCGAGTGGTGCTCGACCACGACGCCCTTGGGGCGGCCGGTGGATCCGGAGGTGTAGATCACGTAGGCCGGGTTGCGCAACGACAGGGGCGCGGACCGGTCGCCGTCGGTGAGGTCGTGAGCGGGCAGGGCGGCCAGCGCGGCGGCCGTGTCCGGCGTGTCGAGCAGTAGGTGCGGGTGCTCGGTCGCGGGCAGTTGCGCGGACGCTTCGACGGTGGTGAGCACGCACAGCGGCCGTGCGTCGGTCAGGGTGTAGGCGATCCGCTCGCCAGGGTGGGTGAGGTCGATCGGCAGGTACGCCGCGCCGGACTTGAGCACCGCCAGCACGGCCACCAGGGTCTCCACCGAGCGCGGGACGGCCAGCGCGACGAAGTGTTCGGGGCCCGCACCCTGAGCCACCAGGTGGCGGGCGAGGCGGTTGGCGGCGGTGTCGAGCTGGGCGTAGCTGAGGGTGCCGGTGTCGCAGACGACGGCGGTGGCGTCGGGGGTGCGGGCGACCTGAGCGGCGAACAGTTCGGGCAGGGTCCGGCCGGGGAGTGCGCGTGACGGGCCGTTCCAGTCGGTGAACAGGGCCTTGCGCTCGTGCTCGGCGAGCAGGTCGATGTCGTGGAGGGGGGTGTCGGGGTGCTGGGCGGCGGTGGTCAGGATCCGCTGGAACTGGTCGGCCAGCCGGGCGACGGTGGCGGGCTCGAAGAGGTCGGCGGCGTATTCGATGGTCACCGTCAGTCCGCCGGGAGCGCCGTCGGCGGTGTGGTGCTCGGTGACGGTGAAGGACAGGTCGAACTTCGCGGCGCCTTCCGACTCGACGTCGGTGTCGGTGGAGTCGGCTCCGGCCGCGCCGGTGCTGTTGAAGGTGAGGACGGTCTGGAAGAGCGGGTGGCGGTGGGGGGCACGGCTGGGGTTGAGGGCCTCGACGAGGCGCTCGAAGGGGAGGTCCTGGTGGGAGAGGGCCGCGAGACCGACGTCACGGGTACGGCCGAGCAGTTCGGTGTGGGTCGGGTTGCCGCTGGTGTCCGTGCGCAGGACCAGGGTGTTGACGAAGAAACCGATCAGCTCGTCCAGGTCACGGTGCGCACGGCCCGCGGTGGGCGTACCGATCGGCAGATCGCAGCCGGCGCCGTTGCGAGTCAGCAGGACGGCCAGCGCCGCATGCACGGAGTGGAACAGCGTGGCCCGGTGGGCACGGGCATGGGCCGCCAGAGCCCGGTGAACGGCACAATCCGTGTACGTGGTGTGGGTCCGCGCCCGGTGAGTGGGGTGCGCGGGCCGGGTGTGGTCGACGGGAAGGGCGATCTCCTCGGGCAGCCCGGCCAACTGGGTGGTCCAGTGCGCGAGCTGCTCGTACAGGGGCGTACCGGGAGTGTCCGGGTCACCCAGGTGGCGGTGCTGCCACAGCGCGTAGTCCGCGTACTGCACCGGCAGCGGCGCCCAGTCCGGGGCGTCCCCACGGGTACGGGCGTGGTAGGCGGCGGTCAGGTCCTCGGTCAGCGGACGCATCGACAGACCGTCCCCGGCGATGTGGTGCAGCACCAGGACCAGCAGGTGGTCGTCCGGAGCGAGGGTGAACACAGCCGCACGCAGCGGGAGTTCACCGGACAGGTCGAAGGGCTCGGCCGACAGCCCGGCGATCCGCGCCCGGGCACCACCCTCGTCGGTCTCCACGACATCGAGGGGCACGAGCCCCGGAGCGGCGGGCAGCACGAGCTGACACGGCCGGCCATCGGCCTCGGGGAACACCGTGCGCAGCGTCTCGTGCCGCTCCACCACGTCATCCAGCGCGGCCTGCAGCGCGACGGCATCCACCGCCTCGGTCAGCCGCAACACCACCGGGATGTTGTACGAGGCCCGCTCGGTCTCCTCCATCCGGTTCAGGAACCACAACCGGGCCTGTGCGTACGAGAGCGGGATACGCGCCGGGCGGGGCTCGGTGCGCACCAGCGGCGGCAGTGCGGTGGCGGGCAGGGCCGCGCCCAGCCGCTCGGCCAGCGCCGCGACGGTCGGCGCCTCGAACAGGTCACGGACACCCATCTCCGCGTCCAGCCCGGCCCGCACCGTCGCGACCAGCCTCATCGCCAGCAGGGAGTGGCCGCCGAGGTCGAAGAAGTTGTCGTCGATTCCGATGTGGTCGACGGCGAGGGTGGTGGCGAAGAGGCCGCAGAGGACTTCTTC
>NZ_JBHJTK010000099.1:0-3048 GCF_042267665.1 Streptomyces sp. NPDC056224 | reverse complement strand
CACCCCCCCACCACGCCATCCCCTCTCTTGTTTTTTTTGTGGGGATTTTTTATTTTTATAGGTGTCGGGGGCGGGGTCAGGCCGCCCCGCCCCCGCCCGTTGTCATCGGTGACAAGGAGGGAACCCCATGTTCTCGTACCGCCGTACGCCCGAGCTCCCCACCCGCGAGGAGGCCCTGACCGGCCGCGCGGAGCCCCTCTTCGGCCTGCCCGAGAAGCACACCGTGCTGGGCAACCCGCTGGCCGGCCCCTATCCCGCGCACCTCGAAGTGGCCGACTTCGGGCTGGGCTGCTTCTGGGGCGCGGAGCGCAAGTTCTGGCAGACCCCCGGGGTGTGGACCACCCTGGCCGGTTACCAGGGCGGCTTCACGGAGAACCCGACCTACGAGGAGGTCTGCTCGGGCCGGACCGGCCACACCGAGGTCGTCCGCGTGGTCTTCGACCCGTCCCTGGTCTCGTACGAGACGCTGCTGAAGCTGTTCTGGGAGTCCCACGACCCCACGCAGGGCTTCCGCCAGGGCAACGACGTCGGCACCCAGTACCGCTCGGCGGCCTACACCCACTCCCCCGCCCACCAGGCGGCGGCCGAGGCCTCCCGCACCGCCTACCAGCGCGTCCTCACCGCCTCGGGCCACGGCGAGATCACCACGGCCGTCCTCCCCGCATCGGACCGCCCCTTCTGGCCGGCGGAGGCCTATCACCAGCAGTACCTGGACAAGAACCCGGGCGGCTACTGCGGCATCGGCGGGACGGGCGTCTCCTGCCCGATCGGCGTGGCACCGGCGGAGTAACGAACCGTTCTGACTCACCTTTTCGAGTGGGGGGGGCCGCGCACCCGTCCATGTCGTGGCCGAGGTCGAGCGACTGGCGGGACAGCTCGTCGAACTGTCGGGCATGGGGGTCGACCTCGGCGAGCTCGGCAACGGACCCCGGCCCGGAGGCCCGCGCCGCACGGACGCCGCCGACGGCTGGTTCCATTTCCTCGCCGCACCCCGGGCCCGGCCGATCGTCGTGGTCCGGATCGTTCCGCCGTTCGACGCCCTGTCACCGCAGGGCCCGGCACGGGGATTCGGGGTTCAACTGGGCTCTGACAGACTGCGGTTGGGTGAACCGAGTCGGGTTTGGCGCTACGGGGGAACGTATGTGGGGTCGGGGGACTGTGCTCGGCGGGCGGTACACGCTCGTCGAGCGACTCGGCGGCGGGGCCATGGGAGAGGTCTGGCGGGCCGCTGACGGGGTGCTGGAGCGGGACGTCGCCGTCAAGATCCTGCTGCCCGCCCTGCTGGACGACGAGATGTTCGCCGCGCGGTTCCGGCGGGAGGCCAAGATCCTCGCCGCGCTCAGCCACCCCGGCATCGTGGACGTCCACGACTACGGCGAGGGCAAGGGCAAGGGCGACGGCGACGGCGACGGCGACGGTGGGGACGAGGGCGAAACCCCGTACATCGTCATGGAACTCGTCGACGGGCGGTCCCTGGAGGACGTGCGCGCCGAGCGCGGGCCGATGCCGGTCGCCCAGGCGCTCGGCATCACCGCCCAGGCGCTCGACGCCCTGCACGCCGCACACCTGCGGGGTGTCGTGCACCGGGACATCAAGCCGTCCAACCTGATGGTCCGTCCCGACGGCCGGGTCACGGTGACCGACTTCGGCATCGCCCGCTCCGCCGCCGGGCCCAGGCTCACCGCCTCGCACGCGATGCTCGGGACCGCGCTCTACACCGCCCCCGAGCAGGCCGAGGGCATCGCCGCCGTACCGGCGTCCGACCTGTACTCCCTCGGTGTCGTCTGTTACGAGCTGCTCGCCGGCGAGCCGCCCTTCACCGGCGGCTCGGTGCTGGAGATCGTGCTCAAGCACATCCGGGAGCCCGCACCGGAGCTGCCCGCCGGGTTTCCGGATGCGGTACGGGCCTTCGTGTCCAGGGCGCTGGCCAAGAACCCCGAGGACCGGTTTCCCGACGCCGCGGTGATGGCGGCCGCGGCGCGGCGAGCCGCCGCCGGTCAGCCGGATCCGAACCCGGCCCCCGCGCCTGCGCCGGTCCCGGCGGCTGCCCCGGCGGCCACCGCCGCCCCTGCGGCCAAGCGGCGGGGCAGGACCATCGCCCTGTTCGTGCCCGTCGTGTTCGTGGTGGGCGTCGGCACGACGCTGTACATCGGCCACACCCCCTGGGAGCGCGATACGCAGGCCGCCGGGCCGGGTCCCGCGGCGTCCGCCGCGGCCTCCGGTGCCCCCGCGTCGCCGGGCGCCGCGCCGAGCACCGGGCCGAGTGCGGCGGCGAGCCCTGGCTCGGTGCCGTCGCCCGACGGTGCGAGCGGCGGCACCCAGGCGCCGGGCCAGGGGCCGGGAACGGGGCCGGGAACGGGGCCGGGCCCCGGCGCGACTCAGGGGAACGCTGGCGCCACCCAGGCCGCCGGCGGCGGGGGCGGCTCCGGCAGCAAACCGGCTTCCCCGCCCGCCACCCAGGCTCCCGCCGCCCCGCAGGGCTGCGGCGGCGCGAACTGGGGCGCGATCACCAACGTCGGCGACGGGCTCAAGATCGGCCTCGCCGCCGACAGCCCCGACGGCGGGACGAAGGTGATCATGGGCGGCCATACCGAGTTCGGCTGGGTGCACACGAAACCCCAGTGGACCAAGTTCAACAGCTGCAGCCTGAGCGGTCCGGGGCTCGGCCAGTCGTACGGCTCCTCGACCCCGCGTCTCGTCGCCCCCGGCGGCGGCAGCACGTCGTGGAAGCTGTTCGATGCCCCCACGCCGGGCGCGTACTACATCAAGGACTACGCGGGCCAGAACTGCCTGACCGACAACGGCCCGGGCAAGGAGCTGTCCGCCACCACCTGCACTCCCGGGATCAAGACCCAGCAGTGGTACGTCCCCTGACAGGCCGGCCCGGTCAGACCGTAAGACCGTAAGAACGGCGGGGCGGCGGGGCGGCGGGGCGGCGGGGCATGAAAAGGCGGACGGCGGGGTCCCTTCTCAGCAGCACCGCCACCGCGGCCCGCCCCCGGTCCGTGTCCCGTCCCAAGTCCCACACGTGCCCTCCCCGGATGTCCG
>NZ_JBHJTK010000098.1:0-3203 GCF_042267665.1 Streptomyces sp. NPDC056224 | reverse complement strand
TCGGCGTCAGGCTGACGACCCTGCGCCCGGAGCAGGCCGACTACATCGGCGTCCCGGTCGAGGGCCCGTACAAGCCGGACCACTACCGCTACTGATCTCCCGCGGATCCGCAGCACCTCAGGCAGGCCCCCGGCACCTCCGCCGGGGGCCTGCCCCGTACCCAAGGATCGTCATGCCACGCGGCCGCTACTCCCTCCACGACCCGCACGACCACACCCCCCTCGGCGAGGAGCACTTCCACTGCGCCCCCGGCCCGTCCGGCTGGCGCTACGTGTCCCAGCTGACCGCCCCGAACGGCGACCACCGGGGGTCGGTCGACCTGGCCGTCGACGAACTGGGCCGCCCCATCCGCCTCGAAGTGAACGCCTCCAGCTGGCAGGTCCGCGGAGCCGCCATCGACGGGGTCACCTGGGTGCGTACCGACCCCACCGGAGCCGAAGCCACCGAGGGCAACGTCCACGCCCCCGGCTTCACCGGCACCTCACCGGCCTTCCTGATCGCGACGTCCCGCCTGCTGCGCCTGACCCCGGGCGCCCCCGCCACCCGCGTCCGGCTCCTCGCCCTCACCGACCCGGTCCTGGCTCCCCGTACGGTCGACCAGGCGTGGGCCCTGCTCCGCCGCGAGGAACACCCCACCGACAGCGGCCCGCTCCTGGTGGACGAGTACCAGGTCAGCGCCCTGGACACCGGCGAGGTCCACACGGTCCACATCGCCGGGGACGTGGTCCTGTCCGCCCCGGGCATCGAACTGGAGCACCTGGAGACCCCGCCCTCGACCTTCGAGGGCTGACCCCCGCCCCTCAGGCAGGCGGCGCGAACCCGCCGGCGCGCGGCGCCGCCGCAGGTGCCGCCGGCATGGCGGGCGCCGGAGCGACGGGCGGAGCCGAAACCGGTGGGTGGGCCGCCACGGGGACGGGCATTGTGGCGGGCACCGGCCCGGAAACATGCGGGGGAACCGGGGCGAAGGCCCGCGCCGCGTCCCGCGACTGCCGTTCGTGCACCACGGCCATCAGGAACGCGGCGGCCGGCACCCCGGCCGGCGGCGGCGCCCCCGTACGGGACACCAGATCGTCCGCGAGCTGCGCCGCCATCGCGGCACCCACCTGCGGATCCAGCTGGTTCATGCGCGTCAGGTACTGGCGGATCGCCAGCCACAGCCCGTCCGGCACCGCCGACAGGTCCAGTCCGGCGAACCGCCCGGCCAGCCAGGGCGGCGGCGGGGGCACCGGCATCACCCGCGTCCCCGGCACCCGCTCCCGGATCACCAGGGTCCCCGCGAAGACGTCCCCGAGCCGTCGGCCGCGCGCCGACACCAGTGAGGCGATGCACGCCACCGCACCGAAGGTCATGATCAGCTCCACGACCCCCATGGCCCCGCGCACCAGCGCGTGACGGAACCGGATCGGCCCGCCGTCGTCCCGCACCACCCGCAGCCCGCACGCGAGCTTGCCCAGCGACCGTCCGTGGCTGAGCGTCTCCACCGCGATCGGTACGCCGACCAGCAGCAGCACGAAGCCGGCCACGCCCACGGCCGCCTGCGCGGCGTCGTCCAGCGAGGCGGTCGCGACGGTCAGCCCGACCGAGAGGATGAGGTAACCGGCGATGTACACGACCAGATCGAGGACGATCGCCAGCGCCCGACTCGGCACCCGCGCCGGCCTCAACCCCAGGACGACCGCGTCCCCCGTCACCAGATCGCTCACCACATCACCTTTCACGTGACCTGCCCCGCCCCATCGTCATTCAGTCTGCCAAGCTGACCACACGAGGAACAGGCAGAAGCAGGGGCACTGGGGCAGGGGAGCGGCAACCGGATGGATCTCGACGTCTTCGTGACGGCACACCGCGCGGAATGGGACCGCCTGGAGCAGCTCCTGGGCCGCGGCCGCAAGCTCACCGGCGCCGAGGCCGACGAACTCGTCGCCCTCTACCAGCGCACCTCCACCCACCTATCCCTCGTCCAGTCCAGCGCCCCGGACCCCATGCTCACCGGCCGGCTGACCCAGCTGGTCGCGCGGGCCCGTGCCACGGTGACGGGCACCCGTCGCGCCGGCTGGCGCGACGCGGTCCTTTTTTTCACGGTGGGCTTCCCGGCCGCGGTCTACCGCAGCCGCCGCTGGTGGATACCGACCGCGCTGATCTCCACGGCGCTCGGCGTGCTCATCGGCTGGTGGATCGCCACGCATCCCGAGGTCCAGGGCGCCATCGCGGCACCGGAGGACCTCAAGGCCCTCACGAAGCCGGGCGGCGAGTACGAGACGTACTACTCCAGCCACCCGGCGAGCTCCTTCGCCGCCAAGGTGTGGACGAACAACGCCCAGGCGGCCGCGATCTGCCTGGTGCTGGGCGCCTTCCTGGGGATCCCGGTGCTCTGGATCCTCTTCCTGAACATGGCCAACCTCGGGGTCGGGCTCGGCCTCATGGCCTCCGCCGGTCGGCTCGACGTCTTCCTCGGCCTGATCCTCCCGCACGGCCTGCTCGAACTGACGGCGGTCTTCGTCGCCGCGGGAACGGGCCTGCGCCTGGGCTGGACGGTCGTCGACCCGGGCCCCCGCACCCGCCGCACGGCCCTCGCCGAACAGGGCCGCGCCGCCCTAGGCATGGCCATCGGCCTCGCCGTGGTCCTCTTCGTCTCGGGCCTGATCGAAGGCTTCGTGACCCCGTCGGGCCTTCCCACCTGGGCCCGCGTCACCATCGGCGTCGTGGCCGAGGCCGCCTTCCTGCTCTACGTCTACATCCTCGGCGGCAGGGCCTCCCGCGCCGGCGAGTCGGGAGACGTGGAGGCCGCCGACCGCACGGCGACGCTCCCGACGGCGGCCTGATGTGCGCAGGACCCCTCGGAGCTGCTAGTCTCCACAGGTCCCGGAACGGGTGTTGACACATCCGCGACGGGGAGGTAGATTTGAACGGTTGCCTGAGCTGGACAAGTTCGGCAGCGACGGTTCATAATCTCTCTCGCCCCCACTGAGGAATCAAGGAATTGAATTCCAGTGGGGTGCAGTCGACTCCTCATTCAGGAATCCGAAGCCGGTAAATCCGGTGGAGAACTTCTGATAGAGTCGGAACCGCTGGAAAGGGAAAGTGTGAAAGCGCAGAACCTGGAAAGCGCCGAGGAAGTCGGACACGAAAGAGTCTGATAGAGTCGGAAACGCAAGAACAGAACGAAAGCCCGGAGGAAAGCCCGAGAGGGTGAGTACAAAGGA
>NZ_JBHJTK010000097.1:0-3923 GCF_042267665.1 Streptomyces sp. NPDC056224 | reverse complement strand
TTTATCTGGACACCTTTAGGATCGAAATCGATGGCGCACTCCCTCGATCAGAGGACGAAGCCCCGTTCATCGATCATGCGGGACGGCGTACCGAGGAACGTCTCGGGCGTAACGGTGCCGTAGGCGACGTTGAAGGTGTCGAGTCGGTAGTGCCACTGTCCGCCGTAGCTGGCGATGAGCCGGTAGTTGACCTGCCATCGGAGCCATTGGCCAGCGGAAATCCGGGCGGCCGGAGGCCGGCCGCTGCGCGGATGCGTGGCGAAGCTCGACATCTGAGGCGGACGGACCCGCAGGTATCCGTCCGCCTCGCGCAGCGTCACCTCGAGATCTGCGAAGTCCAGCACCCGCTCGTGGGGCTGGAAGCCGTCGGCCTCTCGCATCTGGACCTCGTGCAGGCCGGACGTCAGATCGGGCGGGAGAGGGAACGCCACCGGCGCCCCGTTCCGCACTGCGGCCGCGGCTCCGCCGCGGGACGCTTTGGTCCAGGTCGTGCGGACCCGCTGAACGACGACATCCATAGCGTCGATCATCGGTGATGACGGCCGTCGATGCCACGCGGATTATCCGCAGCCCCTGGTCGGTGGATCGCCGTCCTGGCTGGTGGGAGGGGGCTCGCCGAGGTCGGCCAGCAGCTCACGGATCCGGCCGATGATCGCCGTGTGGCGCTCCGCCTCACGCGGCCAGCCGCGTTCGGTGGCATCTTGGATGAGTTGCTGCTCGGTGAGAAGCCGTGCCTGCAGCCGGGGCGCGTACTCGCTGGTGGTGAAGAACTTTGAGCAGCGCAGGTAGAGGTCGCACTCGCAGGGTCCCTCGGCCGGGGTGCGCAGGCAGTGGCCAAGCTCGAGCTCGGTCTTGAGGAAGTTGGTCTTGAGCCAGTGGACGGTGGCCTCGTCGAGCTGGTTGGCCAGCAGGGCCTCGGCGGCCGGGCCGGCGATGCGTCCGCCGGCGGCGACGACCTTCTCGTACTGCTCTTTGAGCACGGGGTCGCTGATGTGGGAGTAGGTCGCCGACATCTGCGCGGTGCGGTGGCCCAGGATGGCCATGATGGTCTGGATCTGGGCGCCGCCCTCGGCGAGCTGCGTGCCGACGGAGTGCCGGAACCGATGGGCCGTGACCGTGTGGTTGCCGTCGCCGTCGACCAGTCCGGCCCTGCTGCAGGCGATCTCCAGCGCGTCATCGAACAGGAAGAACCTGCCCATCGGCTTGCCGCGTCGCATGAACACGTAGCGGACCGGACGCTGGGCCCAGGGGTCGTGCCGGGCAGCGGCGTTGCCGTCCTTGGCTGTCTGGATCAGGTTCCGCAGCGCGTCGGCGGCCTGCGGATGCAGCGGGATCACGCGTTCGGTGTAGGTCTTGCCGACCGGGATCCGCAGCCGAGGATAGCCGTCGGGATAGGCGTCCAGGCAGTCGATCGGCAGTCGGGCGATCTCGCCTCGGCGGGCACCGCTCCATCGCAGCAGCAGCAGTGCGGTCCGCTGGTGGGGATCCTCCAGCTCCTCGACGGCCTGCATGAGCCGTTCCAGTTCGTCGCGGGGAATGAACCGGGGCAGCCTCGACGGCAGCTTCGGCAGGTCGGAGCGGCCCAGTAGCGGCCTGGCCGGGACGTCCGTCCAGCCCCACTGGCTGGTCTCGCGGAAGAACTGCAGCAGCGGGCTGATGTAGGTGTAACGGGTGCGGGCAGACAGCGGGCGCCCGTTGCGCGGATTGATCCGCTCGTGCTCGTGGGTCAGGAACGCCTCGATGTGAGCCCGCGTCAGGTCGGTCAGGCTCGTCAGTTCCGGGACGTGCTGGACGAGCCAGCGCAGGAAGTAGCGGAAGGCGTCCCGGCAGTTGCGCACCGACTCGGCCCGGTCGGTGGTCTGTAGCCGCCCGGACAGCCACCTGTTGACCGGCGCAGCGATCGCGGCCGGGGTACCCGGAGCGGTGAGTTCCTCGCGCCAGAGCTCGCGCGTCTTCAGCCCGTGGAACGGCGGCTCGTCGACCTGGCCGGTGTTGAACAGCAGCACGTGCAGGCCGTGCAGGCGAGACAGGCATGCCTTCTCGAACGCGGCGGTCAGCACGGCAGGGTCCTGGTTGTGGCGGTTGCCGTGGACGTGGGCGGCGCGGATGATCCCCGCTTCGGGCATCGCGCACCACCGCCGGATCTCTTCACCGAACGTGGCAATGTCCTTGTAGGTGATGGCGGTGATGTCCGGATCGCCCCGCCACAGAACGAGCCGGGCGATTCCCCAGGTCAGCAGGGACCGGCCGCTGCGGTAGCCGAGTTGCCGCTGGCGTTCGTCCAGCGCATCGACCAGGTCCAAGTCCATCCCCAGCGTCGGGGCGACGCGGGGGTTGAACAGGCTGTCGAAGTTCCGGGCCAGCACCCAGTCGGCGTCCATCGGCATGCGGTGGGTCAGCGAGAGGTAGGCCAGATAGGAGCCTGCTTCGTGGGAGGTGCCCAGGCGCTTGCCGGACCCTGGAGGTCCGTCGGCGTGCAGGTCCAACCGGTCCAGCAGCGGGGCGGCGAACCAGTCCTCCAGGTCGGGCCATCGCTGGACGAACCTGTTGTAGAAGAACATCCGTGAGCTGATCGTCCCGCGGGTCCCGGCGAACGTGGAGTGGACCCACGCGGTGTACTCCTCGCGCGGGGCGTGACCCCGCAGCTCCGGCAGATCCGGCACCGCGGCCAGGGCCAGCACGCTCACCGGTTGCTCTCCAGTGCCCGGGTGTAGTCCGCCAGCACCGCCTCATCGGAGACCCGGGTGTAGACCTTCGTCGACTCCGGCGAGGCATGCCCAAGCCGCTTCTGCAGCGACAACTCGCGCATCCCGCCCTCCCACATCGCGGTGGCGTGGGTGTGCCTCAAAGCATGCGGCGTGGTCTCCGACGTGCGCACGCCGAGCTTGGCCATCCGGCGGGCGAACAGCCGGACCACCGCGTCGTAGCCCAAAGGCTCCAGCCGCCTCGATCCGTTGCCGCCGATCAGGAACAGGAACGGGCTGGCGGACTCCAAGGGCCGCTCGTTCATGACATAGCGGCTGACCGCGTCCAGCGTCCGCGGGTCGTGCAGGTCCACGACCCGCTCGGAGCGCGACTTGCCACGAGCGCCGCCGGGATGGTCATCGCGCTTGCGGATGGTCACCCGCCGCCGACCATAGGAGAGGTCGGCCAAATGAACGGACAGCACCTCGCCGGGCCGCAACCCGCCGTCCAACATCAGCAGGAACATCGCCAGGTCGCGCAGCTTCTTCAGGCTCGCGATGAAGCCCTCGATCGTCGCCTCGTCCATCGGACGCGGCAGCCGCCGCGGCTGCTTGACCGTGACCGTGCGCCGTACCGGCTGCTGGCGGCTGGCCCGGCCCATGAACGGCTGATGCCGGTCCGGCACCCGCGCGAGGGCCGGGTCTGGGCGCACCTGCATCGGAGAGTTCTCGCCGTCGTACTCCTCGGCGACCATCGCCCAGTCGTAGAAGCTCGACACCGCGGCCAGGATCCGGTTGACCGTCGCCGGCGACAGCAGACTGCCGGGCAGCTCCGTGCCGCCGACCACCACTGTCAGCCCGAGGCGCTGCGCTGGCCGGCGGCTGGGCTGACGGCGCAGAAACCCCAGCAGGCGCAACGCATCCGGCGCCCGGAAATCCCGCCATTCCAAGCCATCCCGGGCCAGGAACATGAACAGGTACTTCAGGTCGTAGGCGTAGGCGCACCAGGTATTCGGCGACAGCCCGCGGTCGCTGAGATGGCCCAGGAACCGGCAAACCGGACCGACCTCTGCACCGGATTCGTCGACCAACCGGACGCGCCGGACGATGCCGCCGTCGCGTTCCTTCAGCACACGCAGTTCGCAGTCCACATCACCGCTCAACGAGCCGCGATGAGCAGTGCTACGCCGACAAGCCGAACACCACCCTGGAGTGTCCAGATAAGAACCTGCTCGGCCG
>NZ_JBHJTK010000096.1:0-3939 GCF_042267665.1 Streptomyces sp. NPDC056224 | reverse complement strand
CCCTTACGCACCTGAGCCTCATCTCACAGTTTTTATGACTGACTATTTCATCCCGATTCCCGTCGTGCCACCATAGTAAGCCAGTATACACTCCGCTAGCGCTACGTGACTGGTTCAGGGCTGCGCCCCGAAACCCGCCAAAAGCCTGACGCGCCTGCGGCTTGTCCAACCCCGCGCCGACCGGGAAAGGCTTTCCCGCCCGTCCCGGCGTTATCAGGAGACCGGTTTGTCAGAGAAACGGAACAAGATGCTCACCATGTGGGTGACGGAGGACGAGCACCGGCGGCTGCTCGAACGCTGTGACGGCAGGCAGCTGGCGGCGTGGATGCGGCAGACCTGTCTTGATGAAAAGCCTGCGCGTACCGGAAAGCTACCCTCGATCTCGCCGGCGCTGCTGCGCCAGCTTGCCGGCATGGGCAACAACCTGAACCAGATAGCCCGCCGCGTTAACGCCGGCGGCGGTACCGGCCATGACAGGGTGCAGATTGTGGCGGCGCTGATGGCAATCGATGCCGGCCTTGAGCAGCTGCGGCACGCCGTTCTTGAGAAAGGAACGGACGATGATCATTAAATTTCATCCGCGCGGTCGCGGCGGTGGCGCCGGGCCGGTGGACTATTTGCTGGGTAAAGACCGGCAGCGTGAAGGCGCCACCGTCCTGCAGGGCAAGCCGGAAGAAGTCCGGGAGCTGATTGATGTGTCGCCTTACGTGAAGAAATACACCTCCGGCGTACTGTCGTTTGCGGAGGCAGATCTGCCTCCCGGCCAGCGGGAAAAACTGATGGCCAGCTTCGAGCGTGTTCTGATGCCCGGCCTCGATAAAGATCAGTACAGCATTCTGTGGGTGGAGCACGCGGACAAGGGGCGTCTGGAGCTGAACTTTCTGATCCCCAATACCGAGCTGCTGACCGGCAGGCGGCTCCAGCCGTACTACGACCGCGCCGACCGGCCGCGCATCGATGCCTGGCAGACGGTGGTCAACGGCCGGCTGGGGCTGCACGACCCGAACGCGCCGGAAAACCGGCGGGCGCTGGTCACGCCGTCCGCGCTGCCGGAAGCGAAGCAGGAAGCTGCCCAGGCGATTACGCGCGGCCTGCTTGCCCTTGCCTCATCCGGGGAGCTGAAAACCCGTCAGGACGTCACTGAGGCGCTGGAAAGCGCAGGTTTTGAGGTGGTGCGCAGCACGAAAAGCAGCATCAGCATTGCCGACCCGGACGGGGGGCGAAACATCCGACTGAAGGGAGCCATCTATGAGCAGTCTTTTAACGCTGGCGAAGGACTTGGAGCAGAAATCGAAAGCGCAGCAGCAGAGTACCGGCGAGATGCTGAAAGCCGCATTCAGCGAGCACGAGCAGTCTGTCAGAGCGGAACTGAGCGCAAGCGCGAGGAGAATCAGCGACGCCATCAGCGCCCACGAACAGAGTATGAGCGAGGCGATGGAGAAAAACCGGCGGAGCGTGCTGCTGACAGCCGGGAGGGCATGGCTCACCATCCTGATGGTGTCAGCGCTGCTGATCGCCACGAGCGGGAGCATTCTGTGGTGGCAGGGGCAGCAGATAACCGACAATTACACACATCTTCGTCAGCAGGAAGATACCCTGGCGAAAATGACTGCCCGGACGTGGGGAGTGCGCTATCAGGAGAGCAGCGACGGCCGGAGGTTCCTTATCCTGCCGCCGGGGATGCAAGCCGAAGCCATCCCCTACGACGGGACGACCTGGATCCGCCTGAAACAGGAGTAGCGGAAAATGACAGAGCTGGAAAAGCAGTTGCTGACCGCATTAGAGCAGCTACATCAGGACTACTCGCAAAGGCTGGACGAATGGGAGAGCGCCTTCGCGGAATGGCAGAAGATGTCTGGGCTTATGCAACGGGAGAACGCGGTGCTGAACGAGCGCGTGTCGGACTTGAGCACGCAGGTGCTGAGTTTAAGCGAGCAGCTGCGCCGCTTGTCCGGGAACTGAATGCCACCGAGTTCCGGCAGGGGGAGAATGAGTATCAGAAAACACTGGAGCTGGAGCGCCAGCCGCAGAAAACCTACAAAGGACCGACGCTGGGCTGACGGATGCCGGCCCGTGATAAACCCCAAGAAGGGGTCGTTTGCGGGAGAGGGCGAAATCCTACGCTAAGGCTTTGGCCAACGATATTCTCCGGTAAGATTGATGTGTTCCCAGGGGATAGGAGAAGTCGCTTGATATCTAGTATGACGTCTGTCGCACCTGCTTGATCGCGGCCGCGATAGCTAGATCGCGTTGCTCCTCTTCTCCATCCGCGTTCCAAGCTGCGGAAAGGCACCCATAAGCGTACGCCTGGTCGAGCAGGCGACGCGGATCGACGTCCAGCGCACGAGAGAATGCGTCCGCCATCTGTGCAATGCGTCTAGGATCGAGACAAAGGTCGTCTCTGTCAGCCGGATCGTAGAACATATTGGCGGCGCCAAAGCCCACTTCACCGACCAGACCGACGGGATCTATCACCAGCCAGCCGCGACTGGAGAACATGATGTTTTCATGATGCAGATCGCCATGTAGCCCACGCAGTTCCGAGGCATTGCTCATCATTTGATCGGCTATAATCGCCGCGTGGACGTAGTCAGTTTGACAACCTGCGTTTTGATCATCGCGCGCCCGCTGAAACAAAGCTGCAAAGCGATCCCGGATCGGGAGAAGGGCAGAAGGCAGGGGTTCCTCAGATGCGGCATACAGCTTCGCCATTAGTTCCGCTGCAATTTCGGTCGCCTGGTAGTCGCCGTGCTCGGCAACGATGTGAGAGAGCATTCGCTCCCCGGCATATTCGAGCAACATCAGATTGTTCTCACGACCGAGCAACCGGACTGCTCCCCTCCCATTGCGCCATACCAGATAGTCGGCCCCGCGCAGTTCATCAGCAATGTCTTCTATAGGTTTCAATCCCTTGACGATTGCAGGAGTCCCGTCTGGCAATGAAACTTTCCAAACGAGGCTGGAAAAGGTGTCCGCAATGAGAACAGGTTGCGAAACGTGCCAATGAGCAGGAAAAACAGGCGGCATGAACATCAACCCCAAGTCAGAGGGTCCAATCGCAGATAGAAGGCAAGGCGTTCGCGGTCGGGGGCTTCGATCCCCAATACATTGAATAGGACAGCGAAGGCGCGCTCTGCTTCATCTGGCGCTGCCCAGTTCTCTTCGGCGTTAGCAATCATGAGTGCCAAATCGGCATAGCGATCTGCTGTTCCGAGCCGCCCAAGGTCGATCAGACCCGTGCATTGAAGAGTTTTAGGGTCCACCATGAAGTTCGGCATGCAGGGATCACCATGGCAAACAACCATATCGGTGCGCTCTTGGTCGAGCCGCACCGGTAGCTCTCGTTCGACACGAGCCAAAAGATCGAGCTGCGGCGTACTCTTGTCCTCGTCCGGTAAGAAGTCGGGATTGACGGCATTGCGGGACACCACATCAACGGCGCGTCCGAACATTCGCGACAGCCTGCGCTCAAACGGACATTGATCAACCGATAGGCTGTGAACAGCGCCAAGTTGCTGCCCCATTGACGGCCACGCTTTGAGCAAATCCGCTCCAGACAGATCAGCCGCCGGTACTCCCGGAATTGCCGTTATCACCAAGCATGCACCCTCCTGTTCCTCCTGCCAGTTGATCACCTCGGGGCAAGCCACACCTCGACCTTTGAGCCAAATGAGGCGGTCACGCTCTCCAGCGAGCTCACCGCGGCGGGAAGCAGGTGCGATTTTCGCGAAGGCATGCCCGTCACCACGTCGAAAAACAAAATCACCAGATTCTCCGCCTCTGACAGGCAACCAGTCAGAATGCGATTCACCAAAAAAAATATTAGTTCGATTCAATGGAGGTTCCTTCAGTTTTCTGATGAAGCGCGGAGGTGGCTCAACCTGCGAAAAGAAACGAGTTGCTACGTAAGTCCGAGAACATGCTTTCCATGGTCTCTGA
>NZ_JBHJTK010000095.1:0-4071 GCF_042267665.1 Streptomyces sp. NPDC056224 | reverse complement strand
CATGATAATAGGGTTAGCTGCTCTTCTTGTTGCTTATGTTTTTACTCTTTTTATTTTTGTTACTACAATCATAGAAATTGGTTTTAAAAAGGTTGTAGGATTATTTGTATTTGCCACTGATTTAGAGAATGGACAACGAACAAAAATGGTTGTACAGGACATATTAAACGCTTTCCTTTTAATTGCTTTTACAGGATTAAGTTTAAAAATGTATACTGTGTTTCTTTCGTTTTTAGCAAGCAAGCAACCAAACATTTTTATTTATGTAATTGCGATTATTTCCTCAACTTTCGTTTTAATTAAAGGTAGCAACACCATTATGCGCTATTTTGGTGTAGATGTAGGATTGAAAGAAGGGTTTGGTCAACTTGTAGGTGCATTTGCGCTTGGTCGAGCAACAACAGGAGGATTTAAAAGGTTAAAAAATCTAGGGAATTCCAAAAACAATGACAGTAACAATACGCACGATCAAAATGTAAATAAAGATAGGTTAAATAATCAATCAAATAATAATAAGAAATCGATTAATGATAGTGTTTCAGGTAATAACAAAAATAGAAATCAATTGGGTGATTTTTCTAAAGAAAAATTGAGTAGTAATGGATTGAGTAATAGTATTAATTCAGATGGTAAGATGGAAGGTCTTTCTACTGCTGCTGTTGAAACTTCTGGAGTCGCTACAAACGTAGCTAACGCACTTCAAGGGGAAAAGGGTTTAAATCAAAATAAACAGTCTTTAAATAGCAATAACGAACTTTCTAATGACCCTTCATCATCAATAAAAAGATATGATACGTCTAACAATGGCCAAGAATTACAAGAAAAAAATGCAGGAGATAACGCAACAATAACGCCAACTAATCAAAGGCAGACACTTCAACAAGATGTTATTAGCAGTGTGAATGATCGCGCAAATGGTAAAACACAATCGAATGAAGAAATTTTAGCAGAAATGAAATTAAAAGAATCATTAAATCCGAATGGAAATGTGGATGTAAATGCAGCAAGTAATATGCGATTAACTCCTGAGAATAAATCAATTAATCAACAAAGCAGCGAAGGGATTATTAATCGTACCAGACAAGAAGTTGCAGCTGGAAGCTCGGCTAATCATTCTATGCAAGATGCTGTTCAAAATATGAAGGCTAATACAGTGAATAGCGCTCCATTAAAACAAAGCATAGAACAAGATGTTAAATCCGTTCCACAGTCTAACCATATAGGCAAGCAATCCATTGTACAAGATATACAATCTAGCAACGGACAGGCAGTGTCGCAACGTCAAACGGTGATTCAAGATGTTCAAAATAGTTCCGAAACGGCACCGAATAGACAACGTGTCGTACAAGAAATAGAGCAAGCAAAAATAGCGACACCGCAACAAATACAACAAAATGTACAGCAAGTTCTTACAACAGCAAGGCTTCCACAAGAAGCACATCAAACAGTTAAGAGAGTAATAGAAGATGTTCAAAAACAAGGAAATATTGCTCCTGAAACACTCAAAATGAAAGTTGTTCAAGAGCTAGAAAAAACATCTTTTGGAGCAAAAGAACCAATTAAACAAGTCATCTTGCAAGATGTTCAAAAGGCATTTTCATCTACTCCAGAACCAGTACAGCAGAGTATTAAACAAATAGTTGAATCAACCCAAGATACAAAGAAAATCGGGCAACCAACAGAAAATAAAAAAGTTGAATCAAGTTATTTTGGCTCGTTGTTTGGAGAAAAGGTAAGTAATTATGAGAAGGGGAAAACGAAAAAAGGTTCTAGATTTGACGTCTTAAGAAATTTATAAAAAGGAGATTAGACTCAACATGGCTAGAAAAAAGGATCCACAAGAGGAATTAGAATTAGCGCTTAAATTAAGGGAAGAAGCAGACAAAAAGATTGCTGAAGCTAAGAAAAAATTAAAAGAAGAAGAAGAAAAAAAAGCTGTTAAATTAGCTAAAAAACTGATGAAAACATACGGAACTGTTGATTTTATAGAAATAAAGGAGAAAATAGCACAAGAATCAACTTCTCAAAACAGTATTTCAATAAATAGATTTTCATCTGTAAACTTAGAGTATATACAAACCCTTTCTGAAGATGATATAAATTATCTTCGTAGCACTGCGGAAAGATTAAGAAACAATGAATTCATACTATCTCAAGATGTAATAGACGAAATTAGACGGAGATTTTAGTATGATTGCTGTTCAAGTGATTGCTACCATTTTCCTATTAATAATTGTGGGATTTCTTTTCCTAAAAGGAATTAAATATTTGTTGGCAACAGGTTCTTTCTTCCTGCGATTAGTTTTGAAGTTTGGTGCTGTTTTAGTTACATTAAGCATACTTGGGTGGATTGTTCATTTTCTTTCGTAGTTAATATTGATTAACACTTTAAAAATTGAAATTTACTAGTTAACTAGCAAAGAGGACTCTAAAAGAAGTCCTCTTTACTTTATTATCAAAGCATAACAGAAATTGCATGTAACACCATCGCCACTAAAATTGGAGAAATTTCTAAATGAAATTCTTTAAATTGCATTCTCAAATCAAATCACCTCTCTTTTTATTTTTTTATAATAGATTTTTAAAGATTAAGTTATTCCAATTCATATGTACGACCTCACTTTATACTCTCTTGCACACTTAAACATCACGTTTAAACAGCCTTACTTCTTTTTTTATTTTCTATTTTAAAATGAGCGTGTAAAATGATTCATAAGCATTCTCATGAAAAAATAAAGGAAAATAATTGTGTTTTCTAGAATCACTGAACATAAGAAGATGGTAAACATGTGGGGTGAGAAAGTGAGAAAATGGTTTACAATTTCTGAAGCAGATAAAGAAACCGGTATACCACATCAAACGCTTAGACGATATTTAAATAATCATGTTCACCACTTAATCATAAAGAAAAAACATAAAAGCTATTTGATTGCTGAAGAGTCGCTTCAAATTCTCCTTAAAATTAGAGAATTGTATTCAGAAGGTAAAACCATAGAAGATGTAGAAAATGCTCTTACTGAACAGGGAATACCCATGAATATTACTGTGAATGATGATGAAAATGAAGTGAGCATAAACATAGGGGAAACCTTGATACACCTACAAAAGGACATGAGAGAACAGAAAGAATTTAATGAGAAATTACTTGAGGTTTTACAAGCACAAAATGAGCAAATAAAAAAACACCAAGAATATATTGAACAAAAGTTAGAAGTAAGAGATCAAAAACTTTTAGAATCACTAAAAGAAAGTATGGAAGTAAGAAAACAAATAGCAGCAAGTAAAGAACAAACAAAAAAGTGGTGGAAGTTCTGGAAATGAACTTTCACCACTTTTTTCATGCTTACTTACTAGCCCTATCTTTTTAATCGCATTGAGGGTTTGCGATCCCTTTTTATTAGTCGTCATTAGGGAGAACGACTCCTCTTTTATTCGTCGCTCGAGGAGTAACGACACACTTACGATATACATTCATTGTATCATATGTGTTTGTTTTTAGTTCTTTCTTTCAGCTTGATCTAATGCAGATTGAAGCAAATAAATAATAGCCTGTGTACGAGTTCCAAACCCTTTTTTATCCTTAAAATCATCAATTCTTTTTAAAAGTTCTTTCGGGTAGCGCATATTAACCACTTGAGACATTATACAACCCACCTTATTGTATATTATTTTAATACACATTGTATATTAAAATGATTCATGGTATATTAAATGTATATCATTTGTGTATTAATATAGTACACGTAAAAGGGGCGATATTCAATGTCAAAAGAATCAGCAGGTAATTTATATTTTATTGAATTTGTTGATGTTTCTAAGCAAAGCATTCATTTGTGGGATTTTATTGATAACAAAAAAAGTATCTATATTGGAACACCTGAAGAAATTAAATTTTATAATGCAGCATTTGAAGAAGCGATGGAATATAATATTTATCTTTTTGTAGAGTATGATACAGCTAATAAAAGTATTGTCCACTAACAATAACTTGAAGTTGTCAAATTTCATAAAGCATAGAAAACGAAAGAAAAATGGAGTTATTAGAAGATTACACAATTCATTATTAACCTC
>NZ_JBHJTK010000094.1:0-2506 GCF_042267665.1 Streptomyces sp. NPDC056224 | reverse complement strand
GGGTCGTGACTGCGTGCCTTTTGAAGAATGAGCCTGCGAGTTAGCGGTGTGTAGCGAGGTTAACCCGTGTGGGGAAGCCGTAGCGAAAGCGAGTCCGAATAGGGCGATTGAGTTGCACGCTCTAGACCCGAAGCGGAGTGATCTAGCCATGGGCAGGTTGAAGCGGAGGTAAGACTTCGTGGAGGACCGAACCCACCAGGGTTGAAAACCTGGGGGATGACCTGTGGTTAGGGGTGAAAGGCCAATCAAACTCCGTGATAGCTGGTTCTCCCCGAAATGCATTTAGGTGCAGCGTCGTGTGTTTCTTGCCGGAGGTAGAGCACTGGATAGGCGATGGGCCCTACCGGGTTACTGACCTTAGCCAAACTCCGAATGCCGGTAAGTGAGAGCACGGCAGTGAGACTGTGGGGGATAAGCTCCATGGTCGAGAGGGAAACAGCCCAGAGCATCGACTAAGGCCCCTAAGCGTACGCTAAGTGGGAAAGGATGTGGAGTCGCAGAGACAACCAGGAGGTTGGCTTAGAAGCAGCCACCCTTGAAAGAGTGCGTAATAGCTCACTGGTCAAGTGATTCCGCGCCGACAATGTAGCGGGGCTCAAGCGTACCGCCGAAGTCGTGTCATTGCAGCAATAGGGCCAACGCCCGCTGTGATGGGTAGGGGAGCGTCGTGTGCCGGGTGAAGCAGCAGCGGAAGCTAGTTGTGGACGGTTCACGAGTGAGAATGCAGGCATGAGTAGCGATACACACGTGAGAAACGTGTGCGCCGATTGACTAAGGGTTCCTGGGTCAAGCTGATCTGCCCAGGGTAAGTCGGGACCTAAGGCGAGGCCGACAGGCGTAGTCGATGGACAACCGGTTGATATTCCGGTACCCGCTTTGAAACGCCCAATATCGAATCAGGCGATGCTAAGTCCGTGAAGCCGTTCCGGACCCTTCGGGGAAAGGAAAGTGGTGGAGCCGACGAACCAGACTTGTAGTAGGTAAGCGATGGGGTGACGCAGGAAGGTAGTCCAGCCCGGGCGGTGGTTGTCCCGGGGTAAGGGTGTAGGCCGAGGGGTAGGCAAATCCGTCCCTCATATAAGGCTGAGACCTGATGCCGAGCCGATTGTGGTGAAGTGGATGATCCTATGCTGTCGAGAAAAGCCTCTAGCGAGTTTCATGGCGGCCCGTACCCTAAACCGACTCAGGTGGTCAGGTAGAGAATACCGAGGCGTTCGGGTGAACTATGGTTAAGGAACTCGGCAAAATGCCCCCGTAACTTCGGGAGAAGGGGGGCCATCACTGGTGATCGGACTTGCTCCGTGAGCTGGGGGTGGCCGCAGAGACCAGCGAGAAGCGACTGTTTACTAAAAACACAGGTCCGTGCGAAGCCGTAAGGCGATGTATACGGACTGACGCCTGCCCGGTGCTGGAACGTTAAGGGGACCGGTTAGTGCACTTTCGGGTGTGCGAAGCTGAGAACTTAAGCGCCAGTAAACGGCGGTGGTAACTATAACCATCCTAAGGTAGCGAAATTCCTTGTCGGGTAAGTTCCGACCTGCACGAATGGCGTAACGACTTCTCGACTGTCTCAACCATAGGCCCGGTGAAATTGCACTACGAGTAAAGATGCTCGTTTCGCGCAGCAGGACGGAAAGACCCCGGGACCTTTACTACAGTTTGATATTGGTGTTCGGTTCGGCTTGTGTAGGATAGGTGGGAGACTTTGAAGCAGCCACGCCAGTGGTTGTGGAGTCGCCGTTGAAATACCACTCTGGTCGTGCTGGATGTCTAACCTCGGTCCGTGATCCGGATCAGGGACAGTGTCTGATGGGTAGTTTAACTGGGGCGGTTGCCTCCCAAAGGGTAACGGAGGCGCCCAAAGGTTCCCTCAGCCTGGTTGGCAATCAGGTGTTGAGTGTAAGTGCACAAGGGAGCTTGACTGTGAGACCGACGGGTCGAGCAGGGACGAAAGTCGGGACTAGTGATCCGGCGGTGGCTTGTGGAAGCGCCGTCGCTCAACGGATAAAAGGTACCCCGGGGATAACAGGCTGATCTTCCCCAAGAGTCCATATCGACGGGATGGTTTGGCACCTCGATGTCGGCTCGTCGCATCCTGGGGCTGGAGTCGGTCCCAAGGGTTGGGCTGTTCGCCCATTAAAGCGGTACGCGAGCTGGGTTTAGAACGTCGTGAGACAGTTCGGTCCCTATCCGCTGTGCGCGTAGGAATATTGAGAAGGGCTGTCCCTAGTACGAGAGGACCGGGACGGACGAACCTCTGGTGTGCCAGTTGTCCTGCCAAGGGCATGGCTGGTTGGCTACGTTCGGGAGGGATAACCGCTGAAAGCATCTAAGCGGGAAGCCTGCTTCAAGATGAGTATTCCCACCTCCTTGAGAGGGTAAGGCTCCCAGTAGACGACTGGGTTGATAGGCCAGATGTGGAAGCCCGGTAACGGGTGAAGCTGACTGGTACTAATAGGCCGAGGGCTTGTCCTCAGTTGCTCGCGTCCACTGTGTTAGTTCTGAA
>NZ_JBHJTK010000093.1:0-5214 GCF_042267665.1 Streptomyces sp. NPDC056224 | reverse complement strand
GGGACCCTGTGGGAGAGTAGGACGCCGCCGAACAATCATTGCGGAAGCCCCGCACCAGACCCTCCGGGGTCCGGTGCGGGGCTTTTCTGCGTTCACGACCAGATCGCAAGGGTTGGCTGGGTATCCTGGCCGCGTTCCCCTGGAGGACGCGATGACAGCACAGCAGCTGGAAGACGACGGACCCCTCATCCCCCAGCCGGCCATGACGCGGGAAGCCCTGCGGGACGCCGTGCGTCGCATCGACATGGCCAACCTGGCCGTGCTCGACAGGGAATGCAACGAGGCGTTCGACCGTGCCGCGGAGACCGGCGCCATCAACCCGCTGCGGTTCTTCCTGATCAAGTGGGCCACGTACGTGGCGATCCACCGCTGGCCGGCGCGGGCGGCGGCGCTCCAGGAGGCGGAACGTGTCGCCGGAGATCCCGGCGCCACGGAGTCGGAGTTCCGGGCCGCGATGGAGACCAGCAGTCGCATCCTGGCCGACGCCCAGCGCGAGATCGGTCAGTGACTCCGCGGGGTGAAGGCGTCGAGAACGACAGCGGCTGGGCCTGGGAATGCGATCCCAGTCGGCTCTGGGTGCTCGGCGACATGCCGGCGGAGCAACAGCACCTCGTGAGCGCCGTGATGGACGGTCTGGTCGACCTGGCGGCGATGGCCATCGACCCCAAGGACGGCAGCCTCTACGAAGACCCCCACCCCACGCGGCTGCGTACGTACGAAGACGAGCGCCTGATGGTCTGGTACCAGACGATCCCGCACCGCAGCCGGGTCTACCTGAAGCGCGTCAACCTCTGACAGCCCACCGCATCCCGGGGGCGTGGATGAGTCTCCCGTGGGAGGAGGCCGCACGGTAGAGAGGTCGCCGACTGGCCGGACGGACAGGCCTTCGTGTGGGTGGAGCCGGCCGAGCTCACGCAGGCTCCGTACTTCGGGTGCGAGTCGGCGGCCGGATGGCGGAGGACCAGGCAGGCTGCCGAGCGCGGCCTGGACGGGGCAGGGTGTTCCGATCCGACGCGATCTCGTGACGAGCGGCTGGGGCCGGGCGGCTCCCGCTCTGGCAGCGGACATCGGGCCCTTCTAGCCTCCGCCGGTGGCCAAGGGTGATCACTGCGAGCTCCTTGTAGCAGGTCAGAGCGGCGGCCATGGCCAGGCCTCGGCTCTGCCGGTCGTTGTGGGCCAGGTACGGGATCTTGAGACCACGAGCAGTGCATGGCAGGCTCATGCCGCATGATCGATGAATTCGCGAAAGACAACCTGCACGGGAGACTGCGGCGGGACCGCGAGGCGCTGCTCTGGAAACTCGACGGCTTGTCCGAATACGACGCCCGCCGACCTTTGACGGCGACCGGGACCAACCTCCTCGGCCTGGTCAAACACGTGGCCACCGTCGAGGCCAGGTACTTCGGCGAGGTCTTCGACCGCCCTTCCCCGGAACCGCTGCCCCGGTGGCAGGACTCCAACGGCAGTGATCTGTGGGCGACCGAGGACGAGACCCGCGATCAGATCATCGGGTTCTACCGGCGCACGTGGGAACACTCGGACGCGACGATCAACGAGCTTCCCCTCGACGCCCCCGGCCACGTGCCGTGGTGGCCGGAGCCTTATCTCAATACGAACCTGTTCGCCATCATGGTCCATGTCCTCGGCGAGTCCATCCGGCATGCCGGGCACGCCGACATCCTGCGCGAGGGCCTCGACGGCCGGACCGGGTTGCGCGCCGAACACGAGAAGCAGATCGACGAGGAAGCCCGTGCAGCCCACTGCGCGAAGATCGAGCAGGCCGCCAGGTCGGCCGCACCAATCAAGGCCTAGCTGTATTGCCCAGTGAGGTTGGGGACGCGGCTGGCGGGTGGTTTGCCTGCGAGTGCGGTGTGTCCGCGGTGGTGATTGTAGGTGTGCAGCCAGCCGGGAACGCGTCGCGCCGTTCCTGCTCTGAGCGGTAGGGGCGGGCTTAGGCCCACTCCTCCAGCAGGGTGCGGTTCAGCCGTTCGACCTTGCCGTTTGTCTGTGGCCGGTAGGGCCGGGTTCGCTTGTGGGTGATCCCGGCTGCTGCCAGTGCGTCCCGCCAGGTGTGGGACTTGTAGCAGGCGCCGTTGTCGGTGAGGACGCGTTCGACGGTGATGCCGCAGGTGGCGAAGTAGGCGTGGGCCCGGGCCCAGAAGCCTGTGGCGGTTTCCTTTTTCTCGTCCGCGTGGATCTCTGAGTAGGCGAGGCGGGAGTGGTCGTCGACGGCGGTGTGGATGTAGCTGTAGCCGGCGCCGGACTTCGTCTTGCGGCCGGCCTGGCGGCCGAGCACCTTGTGGCCGCCGCCGTCGGGGATGTTCCCCAGCTTCTTGATGTCGACATGGACCAGCTCGCCCGGGCGGTCGCGTTCGTAGCGGCGTATGACGAGGCCGGTGGCCCGGTCCAGATGCGTCAGGCGGGCCAGGTGGTAGCGGGTGAGGACGCGGTGGACGGTGGAGGCGGGCACGTTCAGCAGGCCGGCGATGCGGGCCGGCCCCCACCGCCGGAGGATGCGGACCTTGATGATCCGTCGTTCGGTGCGGGTGGGCGTCCGCTTGGGGCTGTGGTGCGGGCGGGAGGAGCGGTCGGCCATGCCGGCCTTGCCCAGGTTTCGGTAGCGGGCGGCTCACCGCTGGGCGGTGGTGGGTGAGACCTGGAAGCGTTCGGCGGCCCGGCGCAGGGGCCAGCCGTCCTCGACCACGCAGCGGGCCAGCCGCAGGCGTCCGGTCTCGGTCAGGGGTGCATTAGGGTGAGACATGAGGGCCTTCTGTCGTTCGGTGGAGATGTCGCAATCCACACCGAACCCGGAAGGCCCTCACCCGTTCAAGACGCCTCAGCCGAGACCTCCATCACCCGTCCACAACCTCCCGGGGCAATACACCTAGAGGTTGTCTCACGTGACTTGATGTTCGTGCGGCATGATGCCGGTCGTGGGTGCTGATCTATCGAAGCGTCTGGTTCCTTATGAACTCCGGTAGCCGGCCGCCCCGTTGCTGCCGTCGTTCGCTGCTCGTCCGCACGGTGGTGGGACCGCGCCGTGTGACGAGCGGGCTGTGTTCACGGCAGTGGTGTAAGCGCTGACCAGCGGCTGTGCCTGTCGGCATCTGCCGCTGACGTTCGGCACGTCGCCCGCCACCGCGCATCGCCGCTTCACCGTACGGACCGAGGCCAGCCTGCGCCGTCGGCTGCACCGGGCGGTGCTGGACGAACTCGGAGCCCGGGGCGAGGTGGACTGGACCTCGGCGATCGTCGACGCGGCCTCCGTTCGCGCTAAAAGGAGGGATCGCTGACCGGGCCGAACCCGGTCGATCGCGGCGAGAAGGGCAGCAAGCTGCACGTGCTGTCCGATGCCCAGGGCATCCCGTTCGCCGTCGCCGTGTTGTCCGGCGCGAACATGCACGACAGCCTCGCCCTCAAGCCGCTCGTCCGCGGCGCCGACCCGTCAAACTCCGCGCGGACAAGGCGTACTTCTCCGCCGAACACATGGCCTGGCTGCGCGAGCGCGGGCTCGTCGCGCGCATCGCGCGGCCCGGCATCGAGTCCGGTGAACGCCTCGGTCGGCACTGCTGGAAGGTCGAACGGTCGATCGCTTGGCTCTTCGGCTACCGCCGCCTCACCGTCCGATACGAACGAAAGGGCTCGCACTTCCTCGCCTTCCTCGGCCTGGCCGCCGCCCTGACCTGCTACAAGAAGCTCGCGAAACTTGCCACGTGAGACATCCTCTTAGCGGGCCGTGGGCCAGGACAGTCCAGTACCAGAAGGCTCCGGCTGTGGACTCAGGCCAGTAGCGGCTCCTCCGGTCGAGGCGGCGGATGTCGGCTGGACAGGCTCCGGAGAGGCGATCGAGCGCCGGATAGAGGCGACGGTGATCGCGGTTCCGTACGGGGACGGCGGCCCGCACGTCAGGGGCGCCTACGCGGCACTGCCCTTTCGTTTGCCGGTCATGGGAGCAACGTACTGGGCACAGGCGCCGCGATCTGGGTGTATTGCCTGGTGAGAGCAGCGGATGATCCCGGCTGCGACGGTTCCGGCGCCGAGCCCCTTGACCGCTATGAGCTCGGCTGCTGCATGGGCGACGAGCCCGTGAAGGTGGCGGCGGCGCCGTCACCCCTCTTCGATAAGGCCGCAGTGATGCCTGCCTGAACCGCTCGCGTGGCGGCCTCGGCGTCGACTGCGGCGGATTTCCCGCGGAGCCGTCGTGTCTCGCGGGCATAGCCATCTGGTGCCGAAGGAACGGACAGCGTGACCGGCCGGCGGCCGAGTTGATCGAGAGCGGCAGCGACATGAGCGTCCACGTGGGTGTCGACTCCGAGGGTCACGCCCGTGCTGTAGCTGCTGGGCGCCCGTCCTCCTGGCGGTCCGTGTGGCTGGACCGCCAGGACGGAGCACCGGGGACCAAAGGTGGTGGAGGTTTCCTCCTTCTCGTCGGAGTGGATCTCGCCGAGGCCAGGCGCGAGTGGTCGTCGAGGGCGGAGTGCGCGCAGCTGTATCCGGCGTTCGTGGCGGTCCCGGTGGCCGGCCCAGGGCGGTCAGGCGCGCCAGCCCGAACCGGGTCATGACGCGGTGGACGGTGGAGGCATGCACGACCAGGAGTCCGGCGATGCGAGCCGGTCCCGCCCACAGGGCGAGGGGGGACCGGCCCGGTAGCGGGCAGGCCACCGCTGGTATGCCGCCGGGGACGGGTGGCAGCCCGTGGCTTGGCGCACTGGTGACGGCTGTCGGGGTGGTGCGGGGAGGGGCGTCGCCGCTTTGGGTCGAGGATCACCGGGATCCCCCAGTGCGTCGGTGGAGCGAGGAGGAAGGGGATCCCGCGGCGGGGGGCCCGGCCGCGCCACTACGCGTACGCCAGGACCCTGCCCGGCGGCGCCCCCTGGACGGTCCTCTGCACGTACGCATCGACCCGCGGGCGGGTGGTCCGGCTCGGTTTTGACACCTCCCGGGCACGGTTGTAGGGTTGAGCAGTTGCCTGGAGCTGGACAAGCTCGGCGACACAACCCCGCAAGGAATGAAATTCGGCGCGGGGATTCGACTCTTCATTCGGGAATCGAAGCCGGTAAATCCGGTGGAGAACTTCTGATAGAGTCGGAACCGCTGGAAAGGGAAAGCGCGAAAGCGCAGAACCTGGAAAGCGCCGAGGAAGTCGGACACGAAAGAGTCTGATAGAGTCGGAAACGCAAGAACACAGAACGAAAGCCCGGAGGAAAGCCCGAG
>NZ_JBHJTK010000092.1:0-6063 GCF_042267665.1 Streptomyces sp. NPDC056224 | reverse complement strand
GTCGGGGCCCCGGGGGTCGGGGGGGGCGGGCCCGCCACCAGTGGGCGGGCCGGGCCCCTCCGCGGTGTGCCGTGCCGCGAGGCGTCGGGCGTCAGGCGCCGGTGACCTCCACCGCGGCCAGGCTCTTCTTGCCGCGGCGCAGCACCAGCCAGCGCCCGTGCAGCAGGTCCTCCTTGGCGGGGACCGCGTCCTCGGCGGTGATCTTCACGTTGTTCACGTAGGCCCCGCCCTCCTTCACGGTCCGCCGGCCGGCCGACTTGCTCGCGACCAGACCGGTCTCGGTCATCAGGTCCACGACCGGGCCGAGCTCCGCCACCCGGGCGTGCGGCAGCTCGGACAGGGCCGCGGTCAGCGTGGCCTCGTCCAGCTCCGCCAGGTCGCCCTGGCCGAACAGCGCCTTCGACGCCGCGATCACGGCGGCGCACTGGTCGGCGCCGTGCACCAGCGCGGTCAGCTCCTCCGCCAGCGCCCGCTGCGCGGCGCGCGCCTGCGGCCGCTCGGCGGTCTGCGCCTCCAGCTCCTCCAGTTCCTCACGGCTCCGGAAGGACAAGATCCGCATGTAGGTGGAGATGTCCCGGTCGTCCACGTTCAGCCAGAACTGGTAGAACGCGTACGGCGTGGTCATCTCCGGGTCCAGCCAGACGGCCCCGCCCTCGGTCTTGCCGAACTTGGTGCCGTCCGCCTTGACCATCAGCGGGGTCGCCATCGCGTGCACGACCGCGCCCGGCTCCACCCGGTGGATCAGGTCGAGGCCGGCCGTCAGGTTGCCCCACTGGTCGGAGCCGCCCTGCTGGAGCACGCAGCCGTGGCGCCGGTAGAGCTCCAGGAAGTCCATGCCCTGGAGCAGCTGGTAGCTGAACTCCGTGTAGCTGATGCCCTGGTCGGACTCCAGCCGCTTGGCGACCGAGTCCTTCGTCAGCATCTTGTTGACGCGGAAGTGCTTGCCGATGTCCCGCAGGAACTCGATCGCGGACATGCCCGCCGTCCAGTCCAGGTTGTTCACCAGGACCGCCGCGTTCTCGCCCTCGAAGGACAGGAACGGCTCGATCTGCGAACGCAGCCGGTTCACCCACTCCGCGATGACCGCGGGCTCGTTCAGGGTGCGCTCGGCGGTCGGGCGGGGGTCACCGATCTGGCCGGTGGCCCCGCCGACCAGCGCGAGCGGCCGGTTCCCCGCCAGCTGGAGCCGGCGCATGGTGAGCACCTGCACCAGGTGTCCCACGTGCAGCGAGGCCGCGGTCGGGTCGTAGCCGCAATAGAACGTGACAGGACCGTCCGCGAACGCCTTGCGCAGCGCTTCTTCATCGGTGGACTGGGCGAAGAGCCCGCGCCACTTCAGTTCGTCGACGATGTCCGTCACGGTTCTCTCGACTCCTTTGGTGTAGGGAAATGCGAAGCCCAGTCTAGGTGGGTCAGACCCCCTTGCTGACCGAGCTCATGTTGAAGTCCGGGATGCGCAGCGCCGGCATCGAGGCCCGGGTGAACCAGTCGCCCCACTCGCGCGGCAGGGTCTTCTCGGTCCGGCCGGCCTCCGAGGCCCGCGACAGCAGGTCCACGGGCGACTCGTTGAACCGGAAGTTGTTGACCTCGCCGACGACCTGCCCGTCCTCCACCAGGTAGACGCCGTCCCGGGTCAGGCCCGTGAGCAGCAGGGTGGCCGGGTCGACCTCGCGGATGTACCAGAGGCAGGTCAGCAGCAGACCCCTCTCGGTCCCCGCCACCATCTCCTCCAGCGACTTGTCGCCGCCCCCGTCCAGGATCAGGTTCCCGAACGCGGGGGAGAGGGGCAGTCCGGTCAGCCCGGCGGTGTGCCGGGTCGTGGTCAGCCGCTTCAGCTCCCCGTCCCGGATCCACTCGGTGGCCGGGACCGGCAGGCCGTTGTCGAACACCGACGCGTCGTCCCCGGAGCTGTGCGCGATCACGAACGGGGCGGACTCCAGGCCCGGCGCGGCCGGGTCGCTGCGCAGGGTCAGCGGGAGCTGCGACAGCTTCTCGCCGATCCGGGTGCCGCCGCCCGGCTTGGAGAAGACCGTACGGCCCTCCACCGCGTCCCGGGCGGCCGCCGACCACATCTGGTAGATCAGCAGGTCGGCCACGGCCGTCGGCGGCAGCAGCGTCTCGTACCGCCCTGCGGGCAGCTCGATCTTCCGCTCGGCCCAGCCCAGGCGCACGGCCAGCTCCGCGTCCAGCACGGTCGGGTCCACGTCCTTGAAGTCCCTGGTGGCGCGGCCGGCCCAGGCCGAGCGCTGCCGGTCGGGGGACTTGGCGTTGAGCTCCAGGGTGCCGTTGGGCTGGTCGTGGCGCAGCCGAAGGCCCGTCGAGGTGCCGACGTACGTGGAGACCAGCTCGTGGTTGGCGAAGCCGTACAGCTCCCGGCCGCCCGCGCGGGCCCGGGCGAAGGCCTCGCCGAGGGCGGGGGCGAAGTCCGCGAACACCGCGGAGGAGGTCTCGACGGGCGGGTCCGTGAAGTCCGGCGAGGCCGGGGTGCCGGTCACCAGCGGCTGGGCGTCCTCGGCCGGACCCGCCCCGCGCGCGGCCGCCTCGGCGGCCCGGACCAGCGGCTCCAGGTCCGCGGCGGTGACGGCGGAGCGCGAGACGACCCCCGAGGCCGTGCCCTCCTTGCCGTCGACCGTGGCGATGACCGTGAGGGTGCGCCCGCGGGTGACGCCGTTCGTCGTCAGGGCGTTGCCCGCCCAGCGCAGGTTGGCGCTCGACTCCTCGTCGGCGATGACGACGCAGCCGTCGGCGGTGGACAGCTCCAGGGCCCGCTCGACGATCTCGTGGGGCTTGGTGCGTCCGTTCGAAGGGGTGCTCATCGGCCGGCCTCCTGCGTGGTGTTCAGGATGTTCACGTCGCGGAACAGCGCGGACGGGCAGCCGTGCGAGACCGAGGCCACCTGGCCCGGCTGGGCCTTGCCGCAGTTGAAGGCGCCGCCCAGGACATAGGTCTGCGGGCCGCCGACCTTCTCCATCGAGCCCCAGAAGTCGGTGGTCGTGGCCTGGTACGCGACATCGCGCAGCTGCCCGGCCAGCTTGCCGTTCTCGATCCGGAAGAACCGCTGCCCGGTGAACTGGAAGTTGTAGCGCTGCATGTCGATCGACCAGGAGCGGTCGCCGACGACGTAGATCCCGCGCTCCACGCCGCCGATGAGGTCCTCGGTGGACAGACCGCCCGGATCCGGCTGGAGCGACACGTTCGCCATCCGCTGCACGGGCACGTGCCCGGGGGAGTCGGCGTACGCGCAGCCGTTGGAGCGGCCGAGACCGGTCAGCTTCGCGATCCGCCGGTCCAGCTGGTAGCCGACCAGGGTGCCGTCCTTGACCAGGTCCCAGCTCTGCGCCTCGACGCCCTCGTCGTCGAAGCCGACCGTGGCCAGCCCGTGTTCGGCGGTGCGGTCACCGGTCACGTTCATGATCGAGGAGCCGTACTTGAGCTTGCCGAGCTGGTCGAAGGTGGCGAAGGAGGTCCCCGCGTACGCCGCCTCGTAGCCCAGCGCCCGGTCGAGCTCGGTGGCGTGGCCGATGGACTCGTGGATGGTGAGCCACAGGTTTGACGGGTCCACGACCAGGTCGTAGCGCCCGGCCTCCACGCTCGGCGCCCGCATCTTCTCGGCGAGCAGCCCGGGAATCTGCTCCAGCTCGGCGTTCCAGTCCCAGCCGGTGCCCGTGAGGTACTCCCAGCCGCGCCCGGCCGGCGGGGCGATGGTGCGCATGGAGTCGAACTCGCCGGTGGTCGCGTTCACGGCGACGGCCGTGAGCTGCGGGTGGATCCGGACCCGCTGCTGGGTGGTCACGGTGCCCGCCGTGTCGGCGTAGAACTTGTTCTCGTGCACGGCGAGGAGCGAGGCGTCCACGTGGGCGACGCCGTCGGCCGCCAGGAGCCGCGAGCTCCAGTCGGCGAGCAGCGCCGCCTTGTCCGAGTCGGGAACCTCGAAGGGGTTCACGTCGTAGGCGGAGATCCAGGTCCGCTCCGAGTGCACCGGCTCCTCGGCCAGTTCCACCCGCTCGTCGGAGCCCGCGGCCTTGATCACCTGGGCCGACAGCTTCGCCATGGCCACGGCCTGCGAGGCCACCTTGGCCGCGGCGTCCATGGTCAGGTCCACCCCGGAGGCGAACCCCCAGCTGCCCCCGTGCACCACGCGGACCGCGTAGCCGAGGTCGGTGGTGTCGGACCCGCCGGAGGGCTTCGCGTCCCGCAGCCGCCACGAGGCGCTGCGGATCCGCTCCAGCCGGAAGTCGGCATGCTCGGCGCCCAGCGCGCGCGCCCGGGCGAGCGCCGCGTCGGCGAGCGCCCGCAAGGGCAGTGCGGTGAAGGCCGCGTCGATGGAATGGGGCACGGAAGTCCTCCCGGGGTCGGGGCCGGTCTCCCCGATCATGTCGCGCTCAGGGCTCTTGTGCCTACATCTTTCTGTAGGGACTCGACAGAGCCCGCCGCGAGGCCCTGTCGGAGGTCGATTCTCCGTACGGGGGACGCGGCCTATAGGTTTTCGGTATCCACACAGCTAGCGAAAGGGTGATCCGTTGAGCCGCTCGGTTCTCGTCACCGGAGGAAACCGGGGCATCGGCCTCGCCATCGCCCGTGCCTTCGCGGAGGCCGGAGACAAGGTCGCGATCACGTACCGGTCCGGCGAGCCGCCGGAGGCGCTGGCCTCGCTCGGCGTTCTGGCGGTCCGCTGCGACATCACCGACTCCGAGCAGGTGGAGCAGGCCTACAAGCAGATCGAGGACGCGCACGGCGCGGTCGAGGTGCTGGTGGCCAACGCCGGCATCACCAAGGACACGCTGCTGATGCGGATGTCCGAGGAGGACTTCTCCTCGGTCGTCGACACCAACCTCACCGGTACCTTCCGGGTGGTCAAGCGCGCGAACCGTGGCATGCTCCGTGCCAAGAAGGGCCGCGTCGTCCTGATCTCCTCGGTCGTCGGACTGCTGGGCTCGGCGGGCCAGGCCAACTACGCCGCCTCCAAGGCGGCGCTGGTCGGTTTCGCCCGCTCGCTCGCCCGTGAGCTGGGCTCGCGCAACATCACGTTCAACGTGGTCGCCCCCGGTTTCGTCGACACGGACATGACTAAGGTGCTCACCGACGAGCAGCGTGCGGGCATCGTGGGCCAGGTGCCGCTCGGCCGTTACGCGCAGCCCGAGGAGATCGCGGCAGCCGTGAGCTTCCTGGCGTCCGACGACGCCGCGTACATCACCGGAGCCGTCATTCCCGTTGACGGCGGATTGGGTATGGGTCACTGATCACCATGAGCGGAATTCTCGAGGGCAAGCGCATCCTCATCACCGGGGTGCTGATGGAGTCGTCCATCGCTTTCCACACCGCCAAGCTGGCCCAGGAGCAGGGCGCCGAGGTCATCCTGACCGCGTTCCCCCGCCCGACGCTGACCGAGCGCATCGCCAAGAAGCTGCCCAAGCCGGTCAAGGTGATCGAACTCGACGTCACCAACGACGAGCACCTGGCCCGTCTGGAGGGCCTCGTCCGTGACGAGCTCGGCGGCCTCGACGGGGTCGTGCACTCCATCGGCTTCGCGCCGCAGGACGCGCTCGGCGGCAACTTCCTGAACACCCCCTTCGAGTCGGTCGCCACCGCCATGCACGTCTCGGCGTTCTCGCTGAAGTCGCTGACCATGGCCTGCAAGCCGCTGTTCCCGCACGAGGGCGCGGCCGTCGTCGGCCTCACCTTCGACGCGCAGTTCGCCTGGCCGCAGTACGACTGGATGGGCCCGGCCAAGGCCGCGCTGGAGGCCACCAGCCGCTACCTCGCCCGTGACCTGGGCAAGGAGAACATCCGCTGCAACCTGGTCTCGGCAGGCCCGATCGGCTCGATGGCCGCGAAGTCCATCCCGGGCTTCTCGGAGCTGGCGGACGTCTGGAACTCCCGCTCCATGCTGGAGTGGGACATGAGCGACCCGGAGCCGGCGGGCAAGGGCGTCGTCGCCCTGCTCTCGGACTGGTTCCCGAAGACCACCGGCGAGATCGTCCACGTGGACGGCGGCCTGCACGCGATGGGTGCCTGACGGTCCCTGAATCCGTACGGCGGCGGCCGCGCTTCCCTTCCGGGAGG
>NZ_JBHJTK010000091.1:0-2500 GCF_042267665.1 Streptomyces sp. NPDC056224 | reverse complement strand
GTTACCTCACCGACTTCGGGTGTTGCAAACTCTCGTGGTGTGACGGGCGGTGTGTACAAGGCCCGGGAACGTATTCACCGCGGCATGCTGATCCGCGATTACTAGCGATTCCAGCTTCACGCAGTCGAGTTGCAGACTGCGATCCGAACTGAGAACAGATTTATGGGATTGGCTAAACCTTGCGGTCTTGCAGCCCTTTGTTCTGTCCATTGTAGCACGTGTGTAGCCCAGGTCATAAGGGGCATGATGATTTGACGTCATCCCCACCTTCCTCCGGTTTGTCACCGGCAGTCACCTTAGAGTGCCCAACTGAATGCTGGCAACTAAGATCAAGGGTTGCGCTCGTTGCGGGACTTAACCCAACATCTCACGACACGAGCTGACGACAACCATGCACCACCTGTCACTCTGTCCCCGAAGGGAAAGCCCTATCTCTAGGGTTGTCAGAGGATGTCAAGACCTGGTAAGGTTCTTCGCGTTGCTTCGAATTAAACCACATGCTCCACCGCTTGTGCGGGCCCCCGTCAATTCCTTTGAGTTTCAGTCTTGCGACCGTACTCCCCAGGCGGAGTGCTTAATGCGTTAGCTGCAGCACTAAGGGGCGGAAACCCCCTAACACTTAGCACTCATCGTTTACGGCGTGGACTACCAGGGTATCTAATCCTGTTCGCTCCCCACGCTTTCGCTCCTCAGCGTCAGTTACAGACCAGAGAGTCGCCTTCGCCACTGGTGTTCCTCCACATCTCTACGCATTTCACCGCTACACGTGGAATTCCACTCTCCTCTTCTGCACTCAAGTTTCCCAGTTTCCAATGACCCTCCCCGGTTGAGCCGGGGGCTTTCACATCAGACTTAAGAAACCGCCTGCGAGCCCTTTACGCCCAATAATTCCGGACAACGCTTGCCACCTACGTATTACCGCGGCTGCTGGCACGTAGTTAGCCGTGGCTTTCTGGTTAGGTACCGTCAAGGTGCGAGCAGTTACTCTCGCACTTGTTCTTCCCTAACAACAGAGCTTTACGATCCGAAAACCTTCATCACTCACGCGGCGTTGCTCCGTCAGACTTTCGTCCATTGCGGAAGATTCCCTACTGCTGCCTCCCGTAGGAGTCTGGGCCGTGTCTCAGTCCCAGTGTGGCCGATCACCCTCTCAGGTCGGCTACGCATCGTCGCCTTGGTGAGCCGTTACCCCACCAACTAGCTAATGCGCCGCGGGTCCATCTGTAAGTGACAGCCGAAACCGTCTTTCATCCTTGAACCATGCGGTTCAAGGAACTATCCGGTATTAGCTCCGGTTTCCCGGAGTTATCCCAGTCTTACAGGCAGGTTACCCACGTGTTACTCACCCGTCCGCCGCTAACATCCGGGAGCAAGCTCCCTTCTGTCCGCTCGACTTGCATGTATTAGGCACGCCGCCAGCGTTCGTCCTGAGCCAGGATCAAACTCTCCGAAAAAGTACAAAACCGAAGTTTTGCTTTTCGCCAGTTTGACTGACTACCTATGAAGTATCATAGGATTTTTTATAAAAACTCGAATTAACAGGTACGTTTTGTCTTGTTTAGTTTTCAAAGATCATCTCCGCCGTTCTTAGCGGCTTTAATAATATAACATTTCGCTTCATCTTATGTCAACAACTTTTTTCAAGTTTATTTCCCGAAGCGTTTTGTGTTTGTCACTGTGTGTCAGCGACGATTAATAATATATCACGAAAGCATTCTCTTGGTCAACGCCTTTTCAAAACTTTTTTTTGAAATAGTTTTATTAAGCATCTTAAACCCTTGTCCTGCATACAATCAAGTAACAATCTTGGACAAGGCAGGAGTGTTTGAATTGAGTCGATTATATGTGTTGCCTATTAAACGGCTGAAGCAAGTTGTCATTATTCTTGTAGCAGCCCTTGCAGCTGCAACCTTTTTTTATGTACAAAAGGCACCGCCGCTGTCGGTATTTAAAACTGAACATGGACCCCGAGCCATTTATAAAGGCGAAACTTCATCAAAGCACGTCTCTCTCACTTTTAATATTGGCTGGGGAGATGAGAAGGCTGTTCCTATTTTAAATGTCCTTCGAGAGTACGGTATAAAGAACGCCACCTTCTTTCTGTCTGCTTCTTGGGCTGAGCGTCATCCTGATATCGTGAAACAAATTAGGGAGGACGGCCATCAAATTGGAAGCCTCGGCTATGCTTATAAAAATTATAGCCAGCTTGAGGATAGTGAGATCAAGCAAGATCTTGTCCGTGCACAAAATACATTTCAAAAGCTTGGACTAGATGACATTCAACTATTAAGACCGCCAACTGGACAGTTTAACGAAACAGCACTAAAAATAGCCACACAGTACGGTTATACCGTTGTTCATTACAGCATCAATTCACAGGATTGGCTGAATCCGGGTGTCGACCAGATTGTTCAGAATGTAAATGATCGAATGAAAAGCGGAGACATTGTTCTCCTTCACGCCTCAGATTCAGCAACCCAAACCGCTCAAGCCTTACCCG
>NZ_JBHJTK010000090.1:0-7716 GCF_042267665.1 Streptomyces sp. NPDC056224 | reverse complement strand
GCCTCTTCGGAGGGGCGGGCCGTCGCCCGTACCCAAACCCTCCTCAAGGGGCAGAGCGGCATCGGCACCGTCCGGCGCACCGTCCTGCCCGGCGGCCTGCGCATCGTCACCGAGACGCTGCCCTCGGTCCGCTCCGCCACCTTCGGCATCTGGGCGCACGTCGGCTCCCGTGACGAGACGCCCACGCTGAACGGCGCCACGCACTACCTGGAGCACCTCCTCTTCAAGGGCACGCACCAGCGCAGTGCCCTCGACATCTCCTCCGCGATCGACGCGGTCGGCGGCGAGATGAACGCCTTCACGGCGAAGGAGTACACCTGCTACTACGCCCGGGTGCTCGACACCGACCTGCCGCTGGCCATCGACGTGGTCTGCGACATGCTCACCGGCTCGCTGATCCGCGAGGAGGACGTCGACGCCGAGCGCGGCGTCATCCTCGAAGAGATCGCGATGACCGAGGACGACCCGGGCGACATGGTCCACGACCTGTTCGCGCAGACGATGTACGGCGACACCCCCCTGGGCCGCCCCGTCCTCGGCACCGTCGACACGATCAACGCGCTCGGCGCCGACCGGATCCGCCGCTTCTACAAGAAGCACTACGACCCGACCCACCTCGTCGTCGCGGCCGCCGGCAACGTCGACCACAACAAGGTCGTACGCCAGGTCCGCGCGGCCTTCGAGCGGGCCGGCGCGCTGACCCGCAGCGACGCCGAGCCGATCGGCCCGCGCTCCGGCACCAGGCGGATCCGCACCTCCGGCCGCGTCGAACTGGTGAACCGCAAGACCGAGCAGGCCCACGTGGTCCTCGGCATGCCCGGCCTCGCCCGCACCGACGAGCGCCGCTGGGCTCTCGGCGTGCTGAACACCGCGCTCGGCGGCGGCATGTCCTCCCGGCTCTTCCAGGAGGTGCGGGAGAAGCGCGGCCTCGCCTACAGCGTGTACTCGTACACCTCCGGCTTCGCCGACACCGGCCTCTTCGGCGTGTACGCGGGCTGCCGCCCCAACCAGGTCCACGACGTGCTCCGGATCTGCCGCGACGAGCTCGACAAGGTGGCCTCCGAGGGGCTCGCCGACGACGAGATCAAGCGGGCCATCGGCCAGCTGTCCGGTTCCACCGTCCTCGGCCTGGAGGACACCGGCGCGATCATGAACCGGATCGGCAAGAGCGAGCTGTGCTGGGGCGACCAGATGTCGGTCGACGACATGCTGGGGCGGATCGCCTCCGTGACCCCGGACGACGTCCGCTCGGTCGCGCAGGATGTACTGGCCCAGCGGCCCTCGCTCGCGGTGATCGGCCCGCTCAAGGAGAAGCAGGCGGCCCGCCTCGACGAGGCCGTCGCCCAGTCCCGTACGTAGGTAAGTCTGTTCTGATTTGAGGACATGAAGATGAGCAAGCTGCGCGTGGCAGTCCTCGGCGCACAGGGCCGCATCGGCTCCGAGGCCGTGAAGGCGGTCGAGGCCGCCGACGACATGGAGCTGGTGGCGGCCCTCGGCCGCGGCGACGAACTGGAGACGCTGGCCGAGGCCGGCGCCCAGGTCGCCGTCGAGCTGACCACCCCCGCCTCGGTCATGGGGAACCTGGAGTTCCTGATCCGTCACGGCATCCACGGAGTGGTCGGCACCACCGGCTGGAACGAGGACCGCCTCGCTCAGCTGAACACCTGGCTCGCCGGTTCCCCGGAGACCGGTGTGCTCATCGCCCCGAACTTCTCCATCGGCGCCGTCCTGACCATGAAGTTCGCCGCCCAGGCCGCCCGGTACTTCGAGTCAGTCGAGGTCGTCGAGCTGCACCACCCCAACAAGGTCGACGCCCCCTCGGGTACCGCGACCCGTACGGCGCAGCTCATCGCGGCGGCCCGCGCGGAGGCGGGCTGCGCCCCGCAGCCCGACGCCACCGCGACCGCCCTCGACGGCGCCCGCGGCGCGGACGTCGACGGCGTCCCGGTGCACGCCGTCCGCCTGCGCGGCCTGCTGGCCCACCAGGAGGTGCTCCTCGGTGCCGAGGGCGAGACCCTGACCATCCGTCACGACTCCCTGCACCACAGCAGCTTCATGCCGGGCATCCTGCTCGGCGTGCGCCGCGTGACGCAGACCCCGGGCCTCACCTTCGGTCTGGAACACTTCCTCGACCTGGGCTGATCCGATCATCATGCGCGCGAAGATCACGTACTTCCTCACGGCGGCCGTCCTGGTCGTCTACTTCGTCCTGGCCGGCAGCCGGGGTCTGATGCTGATCCGGCACGGAACCTGGCTCACCGTCACCTTCGGTGTGGCCGTGCTGATCCTGCCGGTCATCGGCGTCTGGTTCCTCTGGAAGAACACCCGGTTCGTGACCAGGGCCAACCAGCTCGCGACCGAGCTGGAGGGCGAGGGCGGCCTGCCCGTCGACGAGCTGGAGCGGGACGAGTACGGCCGGATCCTGCGGGACTCGGCCGACGAGGTCTTCGCGCGCCGCAAGGCCGAGACCGAGGACGCGCCGGGGGACTGGCGCAGCTGGTTCCGGCTCGCCGTCGCCTACCACGACGCCCGTGACACCCCGCGGGCGCGCAAGGCCATGCAGCGGGCGATCGCCCTGCACGACAAGAAGCCCGTACAGGTCTGACACCTGTACGGGCTCCCCGTGCGCGCGGCGCCGGATCAGGCGGGGACGGGCCGGTACTCGTCGGCCCAGGCCCCGACCGTGTCGGCGGCCCGGTCGAAGGCCTCGGCCCGCGACAGGAAATCGGCGTTGTGGTCGGTCAGCAGTACCGGCAGCTCGGCGCCGTCACGCGCGGCCACCGTCAGCGCCTGTCCCTGGACGGTCCTCGGCAGACCGAGCCAGCGCACCGGCTGCTGCACGGTACGCAGCTCGGCGATCTCGCTCCAGGCGATCGAGCGGGTCCTGAAGAACCCGACCCGGCGCAGTCCCGTACGGCTCACCCAGACGCCGGCGCGCAGCAGTTGCACCGCGGACCCGACGACACCGAGCGCGGCGACGAGGCACACCGACGCCCCGCCCAGGGCGCCCGCGAAGGCGATGATCATGGTGGCCAGCAGCATGAAGGCGGAGAGCAGGAGCAGCAGCGCGGCGATGGCCACCCGCCAGGGACCCGGCCGGTAGGGCCGCCGCCAGCGGTCGTGGTCGTCATGGGCGAGCGCCTCGTCGCCGTCGTCATCCGCCTCGGACACACCGTCGGCCGTCAGGAAGGGCAGGGGCACGGCTGGACCTCACTCACATGCACGTTCGGTTGGGCTGTGACCGTGAGGCTACCGCCCCTCGGAGGCCTCCGACTGCTGCGACTTCGCCGGCGCCTTGCCCGGCTGCAGTGCGGGCATACCGAAGAGCAGCGAGCCGGCCAGCCCCGCCACCACGGTCAGCCCGACCAGACTACGGGCGGCGAGCTGAGTCCTGCTCAGACTCTCGCGCGGCGGCGGAGTGACGTTGCTGCGGAATCGGTCGGCCTCGGCGACGAAGGCGAACGGGACGGGTTCCCGTCCGGGGGCCCCTCCCGGCGGTAGCTGGGGGAGGAACATGGGAGCCACTCTCCTCACGATCGGTGTGCGTTCTCTTACGTAGGACGTCCGAGAGGCCCAATCGGTGCCGGGTTTGGGCACATTAACGAAAATTCGTGGCGCCGCGGCCCGCAGGCGGCGACGTAGAGTGGGCGCGCCCCAGGACGCACGTTTGGAAGGACCCCCGGTGAGCGAGACCGCCGCTTCAGATCTGAAACCCAGCTTCCGCAGTGACGTGACGGTGGAGCTGGTGAAGCACTCCGCCGCCGACTCGGACGTGCTGTGGGCCGCCCGTGTCTCCACGGCGGGCGAGCAGTCCCTGGAGGAGCTGCAGAAGGACCCGGAGCGCTCCAAGGGCCTCATCAACTACCTCATGCGGGACCGCCACGGCAGCCCCTTCGAGCACAATTCGATGACCTTCTTCATCAGCGCGCCGATCTTCGTGTTCCGCGAGTTCATGCGCCACCGCGTCGGCTGGTCCTACAACGAGGAATCCGGCCGCTACAGGGAGCTGGAGCCGGTCTTCTACGTCCCGGACGCCGAGCGCAAGCTCGTCCAGGAGGGCCGCCCGGGCAAGTACGTCTTCGTCGAGGGCACCGAGGCGCAGCAGGAGCTGACCGGCCGCGTCATGGAGGATTCCTACGTACGGGCCTACGAGGCCTACCGGGAGATGCTCGACGCGGGCGTGGCCCGGGAGGTTGCCCGTTCGGTCCTGCCGGTCGGACTTTTCTCCTCCATGTACGCCACCTGCAACGCGCGCTCGCTCATGCACTTCCTCGGCCTGCGCACCCAGCACGAGCTCGCGGCGGTGCCGTCGTTCCCGCAGCGGGAGATCGAGATGGTCGGCGAGAAGATGGAGCAGCACTGGGCGGAGCTCATGCCGCTCACGTACGCCGCCTTCAACGGCAACGGCCGCGTCGCCCCCTGAGGTCCCGTGCGTGCGGGACAGCGGCGGGGGCGACCAGTCAAGTCCTAAGTGTCCGTATTGCGGCGTTTCGGAAAGTTCATCTAGGCTGATCAAACGGACCCGGCACTGCCTGAACCCCCGAGCAGGCAGTGCCGGCGTCCAACACTCCGTACGCCCTGTTGACGTCCCCCGAGGGGACACCGCGACCATGGCAGCGAGTAGCGTGTTACCCATGGCTCCGATCTCGACTCCGCAGACCCCCTTCGGGCGGGTCCTCACCGCCATGATCACGCCGTTCACGGCGGATGGCGCACTCGACCTCGACGGCGCGCAGCGGCTCGCCGTCCACCTGGTGGACGCAGGCAACGACGGCCTGATCATCAACGGCACCACCGGCGAGTCGCCGACCACCACCGACGCGGAGAAAAGCGACCTCGTACGAGCCGTCCTCGAAGCCGTCGGAGACCGCGCCCACGTGGTCGCCGGCATCGGCACCAACGACACCCGCCACACCCTGGAGCTCGCCCGCCAGGCCGAGCGCACCGGCGCCCACGGCCTGCTCGCGGTGACCCCGTACTACAGCAAGCCGCCCCAGGAGGGCCTCTACCGGCACTTCACGGCGATCGCCGACGCGACCGGGCTGCCGGTCATGCTCTACGACATCCCCGGCCGCAGTGGTGTCCCGATCGACACCGAAACCCTGGTCCGGCTGGCCGAGCACCCCCGTATCGTTGCCAACAAGGACGCCAAGGGCGACCTCGGCCGCGCCAGCTGGGCCATCGCGCAGAGCGGCCTGGCCTGGTACTCCGGCGACGACATGCTGAACCTGCCGCTCCTGTCCGTCGGCGCGGCCGGCTTCGTCTCCGTGGTCGCCCATGTGGTCACCCCCGACCTGCGCGCGATGCTCGAAGCCCACCTGGGCGGAGACGTCCAGAAGGCGACCGAGATCCACCAGAAGCTGCTCCCGGTCTTCACCGGCATGTTCCGCACCCAGGGCGTCATGACGACCAAGGGCGCGTTGAACCTGCTGGGGCTGCCCGCGGGTCCGCTGCGGCTGCCGCTGATCGAACTGACCGCCGAAGAGACGGCGCAGCTCAAGCTCGATCTGGCCGCCGGCGGGGTACAGCTCTGACAACAGACTTCACAACTGAACAAGCACGACCGAAACAGACAACAGCAAGAGCACGAATGTCATACACGCCGCGTGCCTTCCGAGGTACGTGGCGTGTGTGGTGAGGAGACACTTTTGAGCCATCCGCATCCTGAACTCGGTCCGCCGCCGAAGCTGCCCAAGGGCGGCCTGCGGGTCACCCCCCTGGGTGGCCTCGGCGAGATCGGCCGCAACATGACCGTCTTCGAGTTCGACGGCCGCCTGCTGATCGTCGACTGCGGCGTCCTCTTCCCCGAGGAGGAGCAGCCGGGCATCGACCTGATCCTGCCGGACTTCACGTCCATCAGGGACCGCCTCGACGACATCGACGGCATCGTGCTCACGCACGGTCACGAGGACCACATCGGCGCCGTCCCGTACCTCCTCCGGGAGAAGCCGGACATCCCGCTGATCGGCTCCAAGCTGACGCTGGCCCTCATCGAGGCGAAGCTGCAGGAGCACCGCATCCGCCCCTACACCCTTGAGGTGAAGGAAGGCGAGCGGGAGAGCCTCGGCCCCTTCGACTGCGAGTTCATCGCCGTCAACCACTCCATCCCCGACGCCCTGGCCGTCGCGATCCGGACCCCCGCGGGCCTGGTCGTCGCCACCGGCGACTTCAAGATGGACCAGCTCCCGCTGGACAAGCGCCTCACCGACCTGCACGCTTTCGCGCGTCTGAGCGAAGAGGGCATCGACCTCCTCCTCTCCGACTCGACGAACGCCGAGGTCCCGGGCTTCGTCCCGCCGGAGCGCGAGATCTCCAGCGTTCTGCGCAACGTCTTCGCGAACGCCCACCACAGGATCATCGTGGCCAGCTTCGCCAGCCACGTGCACCGCATCCAGCAGATCCTCGACGCCGCGCACGAGTACGGCCGCCGGGTCGCCTTCGTCGGCCGCTCGATGGTCCGCAACATGGGCATCGCCCGTGACCTGGGCTACCTGCGGGTCCCGGCCGGTCTCGTCGTGGACGTCAAGACCCTCGACGACCTGCCGCCCGAAGAGGTCGTCCTGGTCTGCACCGGTTCCCAGGGCGAGCCGATGGCCGCGCTGTCCCGCATGGCGAACCGCGACCACCAGATCCGGATCGTCCCCGGCGACACGGTCATCCTGGCGTCGTCCCTGATCCCGGGCAACGAGAACGCGGTCTACCGCGTGATCAACGGCCTGACCCGCTGGGGCGCCAACGTCGTGCACAAGGGCAACGCCAAGGTGCACGTCTCCGGTCACGCCTCCGCGGGCGAGCTGCTGTACTTCTACAACATCTGCAAGCCGCGGAACCTGATGCCGGTCCACGGCGAATGGCGCCACCTGCGCGCCAACGCCGAGCTCGGTGCCCTGACGGGCGTCCCGAAGGACCGCATCGTCATCGCCGAGGACGGCGTGGTCGTCGACCTGATCGACGGCAAGGCCCGGATCTCCGGCAAGGTGCAGGCCGGCTACGTGTACGTGGACGGCCTCTCGGTCGGCGACGTCACCGAGGTCCACCTGAAGGACCGCCGGATCCTCGGCGACGAAGGCATCATCTCGGTCTACGTCGTGGTGGACAGCACGACGGGCAAGGTCGTCAGCGGTCCCAACATCCAGGCCCGCGGCTCCGGCATCGACGACTCGGCCTTCGGCCCGGTCGTGGCGAAGATCGAGGAAGCCATCGCCCGCGCGGCCGCCGACGGCGTGGCCGAGCCGCACCAGATCCAGCAGCTCATCCGCCGCACGATGGGCAAGTGGGTGTCGGACAGCTACCGTCGCCGGCCGATGATCCTCCCCGTCGTCGTCGAGGTCTGACCCTCGCCGTAGCGACGTCACCGGAGCGGGGCAACCGGATTTGCATCCGGGGGTCCCGCTCCAGTACGTTTACGACTCCACCCCGCACGACAACCGGGCACACATGTGTGTCCGGATGAGTCATGCTGGGGCCCCCGGACGAAGTCTGGAGGAGGGTGGGAATCGAGGCTCAGGGAGACCTGATAAAGTCTGATCCACCCGAAATGGGAAGGCCCCCCGAAGGCCATCGGAATTCGAATCCAAACCGGAAACGGCACAGAAACGAATCTGATAGAGTCGGAATCGCCGGAAAGGGAAAGCGCGAAAGCGCAGAACCTGGAAAGCGCCGAGGAAGTCGGACACGAAAGAGTCTGATAGAGTCGGAAACGCAAGAACACAGAAC
>NZ_JBHJTK010000089.1:0-8808 GCF_042267665.1 Streptomyces sp. NPDC056224 | reverse complement strand
CTCCAGCCGGAGCGGATCGGCGTCCACCTCTCGGAGGAGTTCCAGCTCCACCCCGAACAGTCCACCGACGCCATCGTGATCCACCACCCCGAAGCGAAGTATTTCAACGCACGCTGAGGCGGACCGGCGTACACTGGTCGGTCCCATACAGGCCGGTCACCTGTTCCCGAGGGCACGTTCCCGCGGGTGGAGGTGACCGGCCTTCTCGTCCCCTGAGAAAGGCGTGCCCATGACCAGCACCGTTCCCGTCCCCGTGGTCCGTGCGGCCGACGGGCACGCCCTGCAGGCGGTGCTGCTGGACATGGACGGCACCCTCGTCGACACCGAGGGGTTCTGGTGGGAGATCGAGGCCGAGATCTTCCGGGAGCTCGGGCACCGGCTGGAGGAGTCCTGGCGGGACGTGGTCGTGGGCGGCCCCATGAGCCGCAGCGCCGCCTTCCTGATCGAGGCGACCGGCGCCGCCATCGGCCTCGCCGAGCTCAGCGTGCTCCTCAACGAGCGCTTCGAGGCCCGCATCGCCGACCAGGTCCCGCTCATGCCCGGCGCCGAGCGGCTGCTCAGCGAGCTGGCGCGGCACAACGTGCCCACCGCCCTCGTCTCCGCCTCGCACCGCCGGGTCATCGACCAGGTCCTGCTCACCCTCGGCCGTGACCGCTTCACCATGACGGTCGCCGGCGACGAGGTCTCCCGTACCAAGCCGCACCCCGACCCGTACCTGCTCGCCGCGAGCACCCTCGGCGCGCACCCGGGGCGGTGCGCCGTCATCGAGGACACCGCCACCGGCGTCGCCGCCGCGGAAGCCGCCGGCTGCCGGGTCGTGGCCATCCCCTCCGTCGGGCACATCGAGCCCGCCCCCGGCCGGACGATCATGCGCTCGCTGGAGGACGTGGACCTGCCGTTCCTGCGCTCGCTCATCACCCCCCTGAACTGAGCTCCCGCGCCCAGCAGTACGCACCGGTACGCCCCGCACACGCTCTGTACCGAACGGAACCACCGCAGGACCAAGGTCTGGCGAGAGGATCTTCCGCCAGATGCCCCGGAGGCTGAAATTCCATCCCCTTCGGCCGGACCGACACGGGTGACCTTGGTCACCTGCCAAACCCCTGACACGCCTGTCCCACGCCCCCGGCGCCTTCCCTTGTGTCCGGATTGATCAGCTCCTGACCGAATCCGGAGCGTCTTCCCCATGGACAGCCAGTCCGCTCCCATCACGGTGCGAATACGCCCCAAGTCAGGCCAGTTCCAGCCATCCCGTCCCGGCCCACTAGTGTCGAACCGGGCACCGCGCCGCACCTCAGCCGTTACCGACACACACCCCTGTGCCGGGACCGCGTGGACCGATCGTCACTACACCGGCCCGATCGTTCCGCCCTGAACGGGCGACCGTCGCGAAGTGCCCCTTCACACCGCTTTGAGCAAGTGCCGGTTACAGGGAGTACTTCCAGCATGAACCGCAAGACCATGGTGCTGACGGCTGCGGCCGGACTGCTCACGCCCGCGCTCGCCGCATGCGGCAGCGCCAGCGGCGGAGGAGCGGGATCCGGGGCGATCGTCGTCGGGACCACCGACCGGTTCGAGGCCGCCGAATACGCTCCCGCCCCGTTCGACCCGGCCTACGCGTACGACGCCGGAGCCTGGAACGTCCTGCGCCAGACCGTCCAGACCCTGATGCACACCCCGCGCGGCGGCGGCCAGCCCGTCCCCGAAGCAGCCTCCGACTGCCGCTTCACCGACACCGGCAACGAGAGCTACCGCTGCACCCTGCGTCCCGGGCTGAAGTTCGCGAGCGGCGACCCGCTCACCGCCAAGGACGTCAAGTTCTCCATCGACCGCGTCCGCGCCATCAAGGACGAGAACGGCCCGTCCGCGCTGCTCGCCAACCTCGACAACGTCGAGGCCAAGGGCGCCGACACCGTCGTCTTCCACCTGAAGACCCCGGACGCGACCTTCCCGTACAAGCTCTCCACCCCCGCGACCGGCATCGTCAGCGAGAAGAACTACGGCGCCAAGAAGCTCCGCGAGGGCTTCGGCGTCGACGGCTCGGGCCCGTACACGATGAAGGCCGAAGTCAGGGACAACCAGCTCGTCCGGGCAGTGTTCAGCAAGAACCCGCACTACAAGGGCGACCTCAAGCTCCGGAACGACAAGGTCGAACTGCGCACGTTCCCCGACTCCGCGGCCATGGGCAGGGCGCTCACCGACGGGAAGATCCACATGGTCTCCCGCACCCTGTCGCCCGCCCAGATCACCGAGTTCGCCGGAAAGCCCCCCAAGGGCGTCAGGCTCGTCCCGATGCCCGGTCTGGAGATCCGCTACCTCGGCTTCAACACCGAGGCCCCCGTCGTCAAGGACAAGGCCGTGCGCCAGGCCCTCGCCGCCGCCGTCGACCGGGGCGCCCTCATCTCCAAGGTCTACGGCAAGTCCGCGCAGCCGCTCTACTCCCTGGTCCCCAGCGCCGTGACCGGCCACGTCAACTCCTTCTACAGCAAGTACGGCGAGGCCAACACCCCCAAGGCCGCCTCCCTGCTGAAGGACGCCGGGATCAAGACCCCCGTCAAGCTGACGCTGCACTACACCAACGACCACTACGGCGACGGCACCGCAGCCGAGTTCGAGGCCCTCAAGGCCCAGCTCAACTCCACCCAGCTGTTCGACATCACCGTCCAGGGCACCGACTGGGCCGACTTCCGCCCCGCCCAGAAGCAGGGCGACCACGCCGCCTACGGGCTCGGCTGGTTCCCCGACTACCCGGACGCCGAAAACTTCCTCGCCCCGTTCCTGGAGCAGGACAACTTCCTGGGCACGCCGTACGCCAACAACGCGGTGCGCACCAGGCTCCTCCCCGAATCCCGGCGCGCCGTCGACCGCAACGTCGCCGTCCCCGCGATCACGGAGATGCAGGACATCGTCGCCGAGGACGTGCCCGTCCTGCCCCTGTGGCAGGGCAAGCAGTACGTCGCCGCACGCGACGGGATCACCGGAGTGGAGTGGTCGGTCAACGCCATCTCCGACCTCCAGCTGTGGGAGCTCGGCCGCGGCGTTAGCGGCTGAGAAGGCAATGACCGGCAGCGGGTGTCGCGAGCCGGAGCAACGAAACAGTTCGACTGTGAAGGACGTATCCGTGAATCGACGTAACCAGTGGCTGGCGGCCCCGCTCGGCGCAGCCACCGCCGCCGCGCTGCTCAGCGGTTGCGGTTCGACCGATGGCTCGACCGCCGGCAACGGCAAGGGCGTGGTCATGGGCATATCCGACAAGGTGAAGTCCACCGACCCCGCGTCGGGCTACGACCCCGGCTCCTGGCTGCTCTTCAACAACGTCTTCCAGTCGCTGCTGAGCTTCCCCAAGGGCGGCACCACCCCGGAGCCCGACGCCGCCCAGGCCTGCAACTTCGAGGGCACCGACAGCAAGGTGTACAAGTGCACCCTGCGCCCCGGTCTCAAGTTCAGCAACGGCCACAGCCTGACCTCGAAGGACGTCAAGTACTCCTTCGAGCGCACACTGAAGATCAACGACGAGAACGGCCCGGCCGTGATGCTCGCGTCGATCGCCGGCATCGACGCGCCCGACGACCAGACCGTCGTCTTCCGCCTCAAGACGTCCGACGCGACCTTCCCGAGCAAGATCGCCTCGGGTGCGGGCGCCATCGTCGACCACGCCGAGTACCCGGCCGACAAGCTCCGCACCGACAACAAGGCCGTCGGCTCCGGCGTCTACAAGCTGGACGCCTTCAACGACAAGAGCGCCAGCTTCTCGGTCAACGAGGCCTACACCGGCAAGGCCAAGGCCAAGAACACCGGCGTGACGCTGAAGTTCTTCAACGGCGACCAGACCGCCCTCAAGACCGTCCTCGAAAGCGGCGACGTCGACTTCGCCTTCCGCGGCCTGGCCGCCAAGGACATCGCCGCCCTCGCCGCCGTCAAGACCGGCGACAACAAGGTCGACGTCGTCCAGGGCACCGGCGCCGAGGTCGAGCACATGGTCTTCAACATGAGCGACCCCGTCGTCGGCAAGCTCCCCGTCCGCAAGGCCATCGCCTACCTCGTGGACCGCGAAGCCCTCGTCAAGGACGTGTACGCGGGCACCGCCACACCGCTCTACTCGATCGTCCCCGCCGGCATCGCCGGACACACCACCCCCTTCTTCGACCGCTACGGCGGCAGCCCGCAGGTGGAGAAGGCCAAGGCCGTCCTCAAGGCCGCCGGCATCAACGGCAAGGTCAAGGTCACCCTGTACTCCACGCCGTCCCGCTACGGCCCCTCCACCGACCAGCAGTTCCAGGTCATCGCCAAGCAGCTCAACGACAGCGGCCTCTTCGACGCCGACATGAAGTCCGTCGAGTTCGACCAGTACGAGAAGGACATCCAGGACGGCAAGTACGGCATCTACGTGAAGGGCTGGGTGCCGGACTACCCGGACGCCGACAACTTCACGCAGCCGTTCTTCGGCCCGGACAGCGTCCTGCGCAACAACTACGACAACAAGGAGATCACCGGGACGATCATCCCGTCGACCTCCGCGAAGTCCGACCGCACCGCCGCCAACACGGACTACAACCGGCTCCAGGAGATCGTCGCCGAGGAGATCCCGATCCTCCCGCTCTGGCAGGGCAAGCAGTACGCCGTCTCCCGCACGAACGTGACCGGCCTGCAGTGGTCCCTCGACGCCTCGACCGTCTTCCGCTTCTGGGAGATCAGCAAGGGCTGACCCACCCCGTACGGCAACGGGCCGGCAACCGCCTCACGCGGCTGCCGGCCCGTTCCCGTACGTCCCTCGGGCCGCCCTACTGGGCGCCCGGCCGCACCAGCCCGCTCTCGTACGCGTACACCGCCGCCTGGACCCGGTCACGCAGGCCCAGCTTCGTCAGCACGTGCCCCACATGCGTCTTCACCGTGGTCTCGCTCACGAACAGGTCCGCCGCGATCTCCGCGTTCGACAACCCCCGGGCCACCAGCTTCAACACCTCGACCTCACGCTCCGTCAACGTCCCCAGCGTGTCCGGCGCAGTGTCCTCACCCGACGGCAGGTGCCCCGCGTACTTGTCCAGCAGCCGCCGCGTGATGCTCGGCGCGAGCATCGCCTCACCCGCCGCCACCACCCGGATCGCCTGCACCAGCTCATTGGCCGGCGCGTCCTTCAGCAGGAAACCGCTCGCCCCCGCCCGCAGCGCCTCCACCACGTACTCGTCCAGATCGAACGTCGTCAGCACGAGCACCTTCGCCGGACCGTCCCGGCCCGGACCCGTGATCTGACGCGTCGCCTCCACCCCGTCCATCCGCGGCATCCGGATGTCCATCAGCACCACGTCCGGCTGCAACGCACGCACCTGGTCCAGCGCCTGCAAGCCGTCCCCGGCCTCGCCCACCACCACCAGATCCCCCTCCGCCTCCAGGATCATCCGGAAACCGGTGCGCAGCAGCGGCTGGTCGTCGACCAGTAGGACGCGGATCGCCACGGGGTCTACCTCGTATTCGTCGGACGTCTTGGGCGGGCCCGCCCATTCTGCCCTGACCCCACGATCAGGAATCCGCCGGGCCGACGGCCCCGTCCCGCGGCGGCACCGACAGCGGATACACCGGGGGAGTCCCGCCGAACTCCGGACACACCGCCCGGTGATCGCACCAACCGCACAGCTTCGTCGGCCGCGGCCGCCACTCGCCCGTCTCCGTCGCCTCCCGGATCGCGTCCCACAGCGCGAGCAGCTTGCGCTCCACCCGCTCAAGATCCGCCATCACCGGGTCGTACGTCAGCACGTCCCCGCTGCCCAGATACACCAGCTGGAGCCGCCGCGGCACCACCTGCTTCAGCCGCCACACCACCAGCGCGTAGAACTTCATCTGGAACAGCGCACCCTCGGCGTACTCCGGCCGCGGCGCCTTCCCCGTCTTGTAGTCGACGATCCGCACCTCACCCGACGGCGCGACATCCACCCGGTCGATGATCCCGCGCAGCCGCAGCCCCGACTCCAGCTCCGTCTCCACGAAGAACTCCCGCTCCACCGGCTCCAGCCGCGTCGGGTCCTCCAACGTGAACCACCGCTCCACCAACGCCTCGGCCTCCGTCAGCCACCGCGCCAGCCCGGCCCCCTCGTCCCCCTCCGGGAACAGCTCCGTCAGCTCCGGCTTCGACTCCAGCAGCCGGTCCCACTGCCCGGGGATCAACGCCTTCGCCCGGGGCGCCGTCCGCTCCTGCGCCGGATGGTCGAAGAGCCGCTCCAGCACCGCATGCACCAGCGTCCCGCGGGTAGCCGCGGCACTGGGCTTCTCCGGCAGCCTGTCGATCACCCGGAACCGGTACAGCAACGGACACTGCATGAAATCGCTCGCCCGCGAAGGAGAGAGCGAGGAAGGCGCCACGGCACTGGGCGCCACGTCAGCCGGACCGCTACCGGGGCTCGTCGTCATGCGTGAAACCCTACGACCCGCGACCGACAGCACGCGCATACCATCGACGCAAAGGCACCTCGCACTGCATGATCGGTACATCACGCCCCGCTCCACCACGATCGCGACGCACACACCACAAACCCCCCGGACCCTTCCCCGGGGAGCCCCCAGAACGAAGGAAAGCCGTGGCAGACACCGACGAAACCGGCGAGCGCGGAGGCCGGCGCTCCGGCCCGGGCGGCGGACTCCTCATGGGCCGCCCCTTCGGCGTACCCGTCTACGTCTCGCCCAGCTGGTTCCTCGTCGCCGCCCTCATCACCTGGGTCTTCGGCGACCAGCTCGACCGCGTCCTGCCGGACCTCGGCCCCGCCCGCTACCTCGTCTCCCTCTTCTTCGCCGTCGCCTTCTACGCCTCCGTACTCGTCCACGAACTCGCGCACACCGTCGCCGCCCTCCGCTTCAAACTCCCCGTCCGCCGCATCCAGCTCCAGTTCTTCGGCGGCGTCTCCGAGATCGAGAAGGAATCCGAGACCCCCGGCCGCGAATTCGTCCTCGCCTTCGTCGGCCCCCTCCTCTCCCTCCTCCTCGCCGGCGCCTTCTACCTCGGCATGAGCGCCGTCGACCCCGCCACCGTCCCCGGCGTCCTCCTCGCCGGCCTGATGATCTCCAACCTGCTCGTCGCCGCCTTCAACCTGCTCCCCGGCCTCCCCCTCGACGGCGGGCGCATGCTCCGCGCAGTGATCTGGGGCATCACCGGCAAACCCATGACCGGCACCATCGCCGCCGCCTGGATCGGCCGCGGCCTCGCCGTCGCCGTCCTCCTCGGCCTCCCGCTCCTCACCCACACCGGAGCCGTCGGCAACCGCACCAGCGACATCGGCGGCATGGACACCGTCATGGACGCCCTGCTCGCCGCCATCCTCGCCGCGATCATCTGGACCGGCGCCGGCAACAGCCTGCGCATGGCCCGCCTGCGCGAACACCTCCCCGAACTCCGCGCCCGAGCCCTCACCCGGCGCGCGGTCCCCGTCGAAAGCGCCACCCCCCTCTCCGAAGCCCTGCGCCGCGCCACCGAAGCCGGCGCCCGCGCCATCGTGATCGTCGACGGCCACGGAGACCCCATCGGCATCGTCCGCGAAGCCTCCATCGTCGGCGTCCCCGAACACCGCCGCCCCTGGGTCGCCGTCAGCGGCCTCGCCCGCGACCTCACCGACGGCATGAAGGTTTCCGCGGACCTCACAGGCGAAGAACTCCTCGACCACCTCCGCACCACCCCCGCCACCGAATACCTCGTCCTCGAACCCACCGGCGAGATCTACGGAGTCCTCTCCGCCGCCGACGTCGAAAGGGCCTTCGTGAAGGCCATGGCGCGGCCCCAGTCCTGAAGCCAATACACTGGTCACATGTCCGAACCGACCGGTGCCGCCCGCCGACGCGGGCCCTTCGAGGTCGGGGACCAGGTTCAGCTCACCGACCCCAAGGGCCGCCACTACACGTTCACGCTCGAAGCCGGGAAGAATTTCCACACCCACAAGGGTTCCTTCCCGCACGACGAGCTGATCGGTGCTCCCGAGGGCAGTGTTGTCCGCACCACGGGCAACGTCGCGTACCTCGCGCTGCGCCCCCTGCTCCCCGACTATGTCCTGTCCATGCCCCGCGGTGCCGCCGTGGTCTACCCCAAGGACGCGGGCCAGATCCTGGCCTTCGCCGACATCTTCCCCGGCGCCCGAGTCGTCGAGGCAGGCGTCGGATCCGGCTCCCTGAGCAGCTTCCTGCTGCGCGCCATCGGCGACCAGGGCATGCTCCACAGCTACGAGCGCCGCGCGGACTTCGCCGAGATCGCCACCGCCAACGTCGAGCGCTACTTCGGCGGCCCGCACCCCGCGTGGCAGCTGACCGTCGGCGACCTCCAGGACAACCTGTCCGACACCGACGTCGACCGCGTGATCCTCGACATGCTCGCCCCCTGGGAGTGCCTGGAAGCCGTCTCCAAGGCCCTCGTCCCCGGCGGCATCCTCTGCTGCTACGTGGCCACCACCACCCAGCTCGCCCGAACCGTCGAATCCATCCGCGAGTTCGGCTGCTACGCCGAACCGCAGCCCTGGGAATCGATGATCCGCAACTGGCACGTCGAGGGCCTGGCCGTCCGCCCCGACCACCGGATGATCGGCCACACCGGTTTCCTCGTCACCGCCCGCCGCCTCGCGGACGGCGTCGAGCCGCCGCTGCGCCGCCGCCGCCCCTCCAAGGGCGCCTACGGCGAGGACTACGACGGCCCCGGCAGCGACCGCTCCGCGTAGCCACCCGCCGGACCCGCCCAACACGAAGGCGCTGTGGCGCAGTTCCCGGCGTCCCTGTGAATGAGCTTGGGGTCGATGTAGTGAGGCTTGGGCGGGTCGGGTGCATCCTTGGCCCTGATCCAAG
>NZ_JBHJTK010000088.1:0-9141 GCF_042267665.1 Streptomyces sp. NPDC056224 | reverse complement strand
GGTCCCGGACCGGCGCCTTCCCCCGTGCTCCCCCGTGCTCCCCCGTGCTCCCCCGTTACGAACGCGGCGGCAGGTGCTCCTACTCGCTCGCGATCGCGTTCAGGACGTTCATCCGCCCCGCCCGGAAGGCCGGGACCAGCGCGGCGAACAGGCCCACGAAGGCCGAGGCGGCGAACACCCCGAGGATCGTCGGCCAGGGGATCTCCAGCACCTTGAGGCCTTCGAGCGCCAGCAGCTGCTGCGCGGTGGCGCCCCAGCCCATGCCGAGTCCGAGGCCGAGCAGGGCGCCGAACAGGGCGATGACCACCGACTCCAGCCGGATCATGCGGCGCAGCTGGCGGCGGGAGAGGCCGATGGCGCGCATCAGGCCGATCTCGCGGGTCCGCTCGACCACCGAGAGGGCCAGGGTGTTCACGACGCCCAGGACCGCGACGATGATGGCGAGGCCGAGGAGCCCGTAGACCATGTTCAGGAGCTGGCCGACCTGGTCCTTGAGGGCCTGCTTGTAGTCGGCCCGGTTGCGCACGTCGTACTGCGGGTACTCCGCCACCGCCGCCTTGACCGCCTTGTACGCGGCGGCGTCGGACTCTCCGTCCTTCGCGCTGGCCAGCAGCATGAAGGGGAGCGGCATCCGGTCGGCCGGCACGTTCGCCCGGGCGACTTCGGTACTGACGAACTTCATGCCGTTGTCGAAGGTGCCCTCGTCCAGGGTGATCGCCGCGACCTTCAGCTTGACGGTACTGCCGCCCGTGAAGGCGACCGTCAGCTCGTCACCGAGCTTGACGTGGTGCTCGGTGGCGTAGATCGAACCGACCGACATCGAGTCCTTGCCGTACGCCGCCGCCTGCCGGCCGGCGGCCATCTTGCGCCGCATGTCCGCGGCGTACGTCGGGTCGGTGGCGCCGAGGCCCTCCTCGACGGCGGAGCCGTCGGGGGCGGTGATCTTCGCCTCCACCATGCGGTAGGCGGTGACGTGGTCGAGGCCCTTGACGGCGCGCAGCGCCTGCTCGGTCTGCGGCATGACCAGCTGCCCGCTCTGGGAGTTGATCATGTAGTCCGCGCCGACCGACTTGTCGAGCTCCTCGGTGGCGGAGGCCACCATCGAGGAGCCGACCACCGACAGGCAGGCCACCAGGGCCAGGCCGATCATCAGCGCGGCGGCCGTGGCGCCGGTGCGGCGCGGGTTGCGCAGGGCGTTGCGCTCGGCGAGCCGGCCCACCGACCCGAAGGGCCGCAGCACCGCGCCGGAGAGCACGCGCACCACGCCCGCGGCGAGCAGCGGGCCGATCACGATGAAGCCGATGAGGGTGAAGACGATACCCACGCCCAGCCAGAGCGATCCGGGCCCGGCCTTCTCCGCGGCGGTGGTGAGGTAGAGCCCCGCCCCGCCGATGCCGGTGAGGACCAGGCCGAGGACGGCGCGGACGGCGCCGGCCTTCTTGTCGCCGGGGGTGCCGGACTCGCGCAGGGCGGCCATCGGGGAGACCTTGCCGGCCCGGCGGGCCGGGATGAAGGCGGCGACGGCGGTGACCTTGATGCCGAGCAGCAGGCCGATGACCGGGGTGGTCCAGGCGATGGTCAGATCGTCGGTGGACAGGTGCATGCCCATCTGGCCCATGAGCTTCATCAGGCCGACGGCCAGGCCCACACCCGCGCCGATGCCCAGCACGGAGCCGACGAAGCCGAGGAGGTAGGCCTCCAGGACGACGGATTTGAGGACCTGTCCGCTGTCCGCGCCGATGGCGCGCATCAGGCCGATCTCGCGGGTGCGCTGGGCGACCAGCATCGAGAAGGTGTTGAAGATCAGGAAGATGCCGACGAGGAAGGCGATCCCGGCGAAGCCGAGCATCACGTACTTCATGACGTCCATGAAGGAACCGACGTCCTTGCGGTTGGCGTCCGCGGCTTCCTTGGCGGTCTGCAGCTTGTACGCGTCCGCCCCGACGGCGGTGACGATGTTCCGCTTGAGCTGCTCGTCGCTCACCCCGTCCCTGGCGGTGACGTTGACGTGCGTGAAGGAGCCGGGGGAGCCGAGCAGCGCCTGCTGCGCGGTGGCGGTGTCGAAGTAGACGACGGCCGCACCCGGGTTGGTGACGGTGAAGGCGGCGATGCCGGTGATGGTGGCGCGGATGTCCCCGGTGACGGCGATGGTGCGCAGTTCGTCACCGAGCCCCAGGTGGTGCTTGTCCGCGGTGTCGGCGTCGACCATCACCTCGGTGGGGCCGCGCGGCGCATGGCCGGCGGTGATCTTCATCGACTTGAGCTCGTTGTCGTTCCAGTTGCCCGCGATGGTCGGGGCACCGGTGGTCGAGCCCATGTTCTCGTTCTCGGAGTTGACGACCGTGACGGACATCGACATGACGGCGCCCTCGGCGCTCTTGACGCCCTCCGCCCTCTTCACCTGCTCGACGGTGGAGCCGGCCAGCGTCTCGGGCCTGCCGCGGTCCGGCGTGTCCTCGCCGCCCTTCGCCTCCTTCGGGCTGACCGTCACATCGGCACTGGTGACGGCGAACAGCTTGTCGAAGGTGGCGTTCACGGTGTCGGTGAACACCAGGGTGCCGCAGACGAAGGCGACGGAGAGCATGACGGCGACGGCCGAGAGCGCCATCCGCCCCTTGTGCGCGACGAAGTTGCGCCGGGAGGTCTTCAGGACGGCGTTGCTCACGAGGTCCGCCCGCGCGCGTCGAAATCCTTCATGCGGTCCAGGACCTGCTCGGCCGTGGGCCCGTACATCTCGTCGACGATCTTGCCGTCGGCGAGGAAGATGACGCGGTCCGCGTACGAGGCGGCCGCCGGGTCGTGGGTGACCATCACGATGGTCTGGCCGAGCTCGTCCACCGAGCGGCGCAGGAAGCCGAGGACCTCGGCGCCGGCCCGCGAGTCCAGGTTTCCGGTCGGCTCGTCGCCGAAGATGATCTGCGGGCGGGCGGCGAGGGCGCGGGCGACGGCCACGCGCTGCTGCTGTCCGCCGGAGAGCTCGGTCGGGCGGTGCCGCAGGCGCCCGGCCAGGCCGACCGTCTCGACGACCCGGTTCAGCCACTGGGCATCGGGCTTGCGGCCCGCGATGTCCATCGGGAGCGTGATGTTCTCCAGGGCGTTCAGCGTGGGCAGCAGGTTGAACGCCTGGAAGATGAAGCCGATCCGGTCACGGCGCAGCTGCGTGAGCTTCTTGTCCTTCAGGCCGGTGATCTCGGTGTCGTCGAGGTGGATCTGCCCGCTGGTCACCGTGTCGAGACCGGCGAGGCAGTGCATCAGCGTGGACTTGCCGGAGCCCGAAGGACCCATGATCGCGGTGAACTGGCCGCGGTGGATGTCCACGTCCACCGAGTCGAGGGCGACGACGCGCGTCTCACCGGAGCCGTAGGCCTTGACGACCTTCCGCGCCCGGGCCGCGACGGCTGCATGCCCTCCGGTGTCCCCGGGCCTGGTTTCGGTCATAGCCGTTGTCACGGTGTTTCTCCTTCTCGTCCTCTGCGTGCGTCGCCGTCGTGAAGTCTGTTGCGCGGCGGTCTCCGGCGCGCTGGTGCCCATCGCCGTATCCGACCGGGGGTTAACCCCACCCCCCGGACTCCCGGCCCATGTGAACCAGTTAAGGACGCGCCGCGACCCGTCTCCTCCTCCGCCGGAACGAAAGACCCCCGGCACGTTGTGCGGAGCGTCCCCTAGGGGTCCTCCACCCTTCGGGGGACCTGCTCTGGGGGATACCGCCGCACACGGCAGCGGTGAGAAGGTGTTCCCCGCATGTACGTGCAGGGGGAAGGAATCTTCGTGGGGTCTGGGGAGAGAGCGGACGGAAGATCGGACGGAGGGCCGGACGGCATAGCCGCAGGGAGCGAAGGCCCGTCCGGGGGAGCGGTTTCGGCCAAAGGCGCGGGGCCCGGCACGCCGGCCGGCGGCACGGCGCCGGCACCGGGGCGTCCGCCCGCCCCCGTGGTCGCCTCACTCATGCTCGGCATGGCGCTCGTCGCCCTCGACAGCACCATCGTCTCCACCGCCGTCCCCCAGATCGTGGGCGACATCGGCGGCTTCTCCGTCTTCTCCTGGCTCTTCTCCGGCTACCTGCTGTCCGTCACCGTCACCCTGCCCGTGTACGGGAAGCTGTCCGACACCTTCGGCCGCAAGCCCGTGCTGCTCTTCGGCATCGGGCTCTTCCTCGTCGGCTCGCTGCTGTGCGCGCTCGCCTGGAACATGGCCGCCCTCATCGCCTTCCGGATCGTCCAGGGCCTGGGCGGCGGCGCCCTCCAGGGCACCGTCCAGACCCTGGCCGGCGACCTCTACCCGCTCAAGGACCGGCCGAAGATCCAGGCGCGGATGTCGACCGTCTGGGCCACCTCCGCCGTGGCCGGACCCGCCCTCGGCGGGCTGCTCGCCTCGTACGCGCACTGGCGCTGGATCTTCCTGATCAACCTGCCGTTGGCCGCCCTCGCCCTGTGGATGATCTCCCGTCACCTCGCGGAGCCCGTACGGTCCCCCGGGCGCCGCGGCCCGGTCGACTGGGCCGGGGCGCTGGGCATCTTCGCCTGCGGGGGCCTGCTGCTGTTCGCGCTCGTCCAGGGCGGGGTCGCCTGGCCCTGGCTGTCCGCTCCCTCGCTGGGACTGTTGGGCGCCAGTGCCGTGCTGGCCGCCGTGGTGGTACGGACCGAACGCCGGGCCGAGGAGCCGATCCTGCCGGGCTGGGTGTGGCGCCGGCGCACCATCGCCGCCGTCAACCTGGCCATGGGGGCGCTCGGGCTGCTGATAGTCGCCCCGATGGTGTTCATGCCCACCTACGCCCAGACCGTGCTCGGACTGGGGCCCATCAGCGCCGGGCTGGTCATGTCCGTGATGACCCTCAGCTGGCCGATCACCGCCGCGTTCAGCCAGCACATCTACCGGCGCATCGGCTTCCGGAACACCGCGGCCGTCGGGATCGCGCTGGCCGCGGTGATCCTGTACTCCTTCACCCTGCTCCCCTATCCCGCCCTGCCCTGGCAGCCCGCGCTGATCATGCTGCTGCTGGGCGGCGCCCTCGGCATCTTCCAGCTCCCGCTGGTCGTCGGGGTCCAGTCCACCGTCGGCTGGGCGGAACGCGGGACCGCGACGGCCTCGGTGCTGTTCTCCCGCCAGGTCGGCCAGAGCGTCGGCGCCGCCCTGCTGGGAGCCGTCGCCAACGCCACCATCGCCGCCCGTCTGGTGGACGCCCCCATGCCCGGGCTGCCCGACAACCTGGACGACGTGTCGAAGGCCCTGGGCCAGCCCGGGCTGCTCCCCCAGGCCGCCGCCGACTACCTGCGGGAGGCCGTGGCGGCCGCCGTGGACCACATCTTCCTCGGCGCGACGGGCGCGGCCGTGGCCTCGCTGCTGGTCCTGCTGCTGGTGGCGCCGCGCAGGTTCCCGGTACTCCCCGAGCAGGGCGAGGAGTAACGCGCCGCCCCGGAAAGCGACTTGTCATGACCCCGGCCGGCGGGTAAGTGTGGGGCACAACCGTTTCCGGGGGGACGACGACATGGCATCCGCATTCTTCGCGCTGGCGTTACTCGCCGCACTCGCCGGGCCGCTCGCCCACCGGCTCCGCCGCCACCCGGCCTTCGTCACCGGGCGCGACGGCCGGCTCTCCACCTCCACGGCGCTCGCCCTGGCGTGGACGGTGATCCTGATCTGGCTGCTGCTCACGACCCTCGGCTACGGCCTCATCGCGGGCGGCGGCATCGGCTGGTTCCAGGGCGAGCACGGCCCGCTGTCCTCCCTGACGACGGTGTACCTGCCGCTGCTCGGGGGCCCGTACGCGGCCCTGATCGCCGCGAAGACGGTGGTCGGCACCCGTCTGGAGAACGGCAGCCTGGCCAAGCCGGCGCCCAAGCCGACGGCCACCGGCCGCCGCCCGCTGCGGGAGCTGATCGCGAACGACAGCGGCCGGACCGACCTCGTCGACCTCCAGTACGTCGCGCTCAGCACGGTCACGATGCTCTACGTCGTCCTGTTCTTCCTCTCCGACGTCGGCGCCGGGCTCCCCCGCCTCCCCGACGGGATCTGGGCCCTGACGGGCGCACCGGCGGGCGCCTACCTCGTGAACAAGATGGCCACCCGCCCGAACCCGGTGATCACGGACGTCACCGTCTCCGACGGCCTGCTCACGGTCGAGGGCGGCGGCTTCACCGACCCCCGCCTCACCGTGGCCGACACCACCGTGCCCGCGACCGTGGACCCCGCGACGGGCGCCCTGACGGCCCCTCTGCCGGCCACGGCGCAGCCCCCGTTCACGGTCGTGGTCACCTCCCGCGGCCTGCGCAGCGACCCCTACCGCTACGGGGCCCCGGCCGCGGGCTGAGCCCGGACCGCCGCTACGGGAGCTTGTGGCGGGCGTAGTAGCGGGCCACCCGGGCCCGGTTCCCGCAGGCCGACGCCACGCACCAGCGGCGCCGGGGGTGCAGCGGAAGGAACAGCAGGACGCAGTCCTGTGCTTCGCAGCCGCGGACCGAGGTCACACGCGGGTCCGTCAGGAACTCCGCGACCGCCTCGGCCAGTTCCGCGGCGAGCCGCCGCGCCGGGGCGGCCTCCCGGTGCGCGGCCGCGGTCAGGCCCCCCTCCGCACTCCAGGCCAGCTCACGGTGGGCGGGCGCCGCGGCCATCGCCTCGTTCAGCACGCGCAGCGCCTCGCCCGGCGGCCGCTCCCCGCACCGTACGGCCGCGAGCGCGGGCCGCGCGGCCTCCCGCACGGCCCGTACGGCGGCCACCTCGGCCGCACCCACGTCCCCGGCCGGGGCCAGCCGGCCGGCCTGTTCGGCCAGCCACGCCGCGAGACCCTCCGGCCCGGCGACGAGATCACCCTCGGCGGTCAGGGTGTTGAGGAGGTCCAGTGCGAGGGGTTCACCGGTCAGCGGGAAGACTGTCACGCAACTAATGCTACCTGAGGCGCTTGACCCGTTAGTCATCCTCGGGCAAAACTAATGGCACCAAGCCATCAGGAGGCATGTGATGATCGCGTCCGTCCAGCACCGGAGCATCGACGTCGACGGTGTGCGCGTCGCCTACCGCGAAAGCGGCCCCGCCGACGGCCCCGTCCTGCTGCTCCTCCACGGCTTCCCCACCGCCTCGCACCAGTTCGCCCGCCTGATGGACGCCCTCGGCGACACCCCGTACCGCCTGATCGCCCCCGACTACCCCGGCTCCGGCCGGACCGAGACCCCGGACGGCTTCACGTACTCCTTCGACCGGCTCGCCGAGGTCATGGAGGGCTTCACCGACGCCCTCGGCCTCGACCGCTACGCCCTGTACGTCTTCGACTTCGGCGCCCCGGTCGGACTGCGGCTCGCCACCCGCCACCCCGACCGCGTCACCGGCCTGATCGTCCAGAACGGCAACGCCTACGAGGAGGGACTCTCGGAGGCGGCCCGCGAGTTCGCCGCCCTGCGCCGCGAGGTGCCCGGCGACGAGCAGCGGGTCCGGGGGCTGTTCACCCCGGAGGGCACCCGCTTCCAGTACGAGACAGGGGTCGCGGACACCACCCTGATCTCCCCGGACACCCGGACCCTCGACGTCCACTACCTCGCCCTGCCCGGACGCGCCGACGCCCAGGCCGACCTCGCCTTCGACTACGCCTCCAACTTCACCCACTACCCGGCCTGGCAGTCCTGGCTGCGCACCGCACGGCCACCGGTCCTGGTCGTCTGGGGCGCGGGCGACCCCTTCTTCACCCCGGCGGGAGCGAAGGCCTACCTCCGGGACGTCCCCGACGCCGCCGTCCACGTCTTCGACGGCGCGGGCCACTTCGCCCTGGAAACCCACCTCCCGGCCATCGCCCCCCTGATCGCCGCCTTCCTCACGGACCTCCCGTAGCCGGGCGGGAACCGGGACGGCCCGGCGGACGCGCCGGGCACGGGGTGGGCACGGGGTGGGCACGGGGTGGGCACGGGGTGGGCACGGGGTGGGGTGCCGACAGGGACGCAAGACGTGATGGGTGGCGCGTGCCGGGCCCGAAAGGGCCGAAGCACGGCCCAAGGCGCCCTCCCTCACGCAGTCCCGGCCCGCACCCCACCCCCGGCACCAACCCCGCCCCGCCCCGGGGCAGCCGGGCCCAGACCGCCGCCGAGCCCCCGGCAGGGAGCCGCGGCCGCGCCCCCGGCAGGGAGCCGCAGCCGCGCCCCACCCCGGTCAGCCCTCCGCGGGAGCCCGCCCCGTCAGGGCCGCCAGGCTGGCCCGCACGTGGTTCATGTGCGCTCGCAGCTCCTCCTGCGCCTCCGCGTGCTCCCGCAGGATCCGCTCCGTCTCCCGCCCCACCCGCTCCTCCGCCACCCGCGCCTGCGCGACCGCCTCGGCGGCCAGCGCCTCCGCGTCCTCCTGCCCGTGCCGCGCCGACTCCTCCGCCTCCGCGAACCCCCGCCGCGCCTGCGACAGCCGCCCCTGCGCGTACCGCTCCGCCTCCTCCGCCCGTGCCGCGGACTCCTCCTCCCGCGACGCCAGCTCCCGCTCCGACGCCTCCCACCGCTCCCCGTGCTCCTGCTCGCGCTCCGCGAGCAACGCGTCCGACCGCCGCCGCATCTCCGCCAGCGCGGCCACCGCCTCCGCCCGCCACCCCTCCGCGTCCGCCAGCGCCCCGGCCCGCGCCTCGTCCGCCTCCCGCTGCGCCCGCAGCAGCCCCTGCCGGGCCCGGACCTCCGTCTGGTCGCGCACCGCCTCCGCGTCCGCCCGCGCCAGCTCCGCCACCCGGTCCGCATGCGCCTCGGCCGCACCCAGCGTCGCGGACGCGTCCGCCCGAGCCTCCGCCCGTACGCAGTCCGCCTCTTCCTGCGCCAGCGCCAGGATCCGGCGGGCGCGCTCGCTCAGGTCCTCGTACGTCTGCGGAGCCAGCGCGGCCACCGCCTCGCGCAGCCGCGCCGCCTCCTCCTCCATCCGCCTCGCCAGGACGGTCAGCCGGGCCACGCGCTCCCAGGCCTCGTCGCGGCTGCCGGAGAGCCGCGCGAGGTACCGGTCGACCTCTTCCGTGCGGTAGCCGCGACCGCGCACAGTCGCAATGGGTGCACTCATCCTGGAAGCGCCTCTCTCGCGGGGATTCCTGTCAAGGATGCGCCATTTGCTCCCAGAAGCCGGAATGGCCGGGGGGGGGGCCCCGGAAAGGGGGCCCGCCCCCGGACATATAAAAAAAAAAGAAACCACCACAAAAAA
>NZ_JBHJTK010000087.1:0-9596 GCF_042267665.1 Streptomyces sp. NPDC056224 | reverse complement strand
GCGCCCGGAAAGGGGCGGGGGCGGACGCGCGGGGCGGACGACCCCGGCGGAGCGGTCAGAACGCGAAGACGGCGTTTCCGTTGAAGGCCGCGGACATGGCGCACGCATTGGAGAAGGTGTGCTTCCAGGAGATGCGGCTGCCCTGCCAGACGCCGTCTGCGGTGACGGTGACGGGGGCGTAGTGCATCGGGCAGGCGCGGTTCGAGTCCGGGGCGGCCAGGAGCGCGTCGAGGGTGCCGGCGGTGGCGGCGAGGGCCGCACAGGCGGCCCTCGGGTCGGGGTGCGTTCCCTGGGCGGTCGGCGCGCAGCTGAGGGCCGACGCCCGGACGACGGTGTCCCCGTCCTCGCCCTGGGCGACGGCCAGGACCACGGCGGAGGGGGCGTACAGGCTGGCGGGCCGTGCCTCGGCGACGGCGGTGGTGCCGACCATGGCCAGGAGGGCGGCAGCGGAGACAGCAGCGATGCGGTGACGCACGACGGAACTCTCTTTCAATTCAAAGGGAAAGAACAGCGGTTGCCTGCGATATATCGACTTGACACCGCCGAGTCTGTCGGGTGCGAAGGACGCATGCACATCGAACGTAGATTTACAGACATCTCGTTCGATTGTCGGCGACCGAATGGTCGTTCAGGCAGCTCGGACCGGGTGCCTGCCCTTCGCGATCACGAGCAAACGGACGATGACACCCGGTGGGACAGCCGTACGTGGGGCGTTGACCTGCTGTCGGCTGAGCGCGGTTCATCGAACGTCCATCCAGGCTGACCGGATAGTGCCGGTGCCTTCCGGGACCTCCCTGTACCTCCCTGTGCTTCCCGGTGCCTCCCGAGGGGGTACTCAAGGGGTGCCCCCGGATGCGGCTTTGGCGGGCTGGGAAGCGGGATGCACCGTCGGCGCCGTCGCACGCTCGGGGGCGGCGGCGGTACCGATCTGCCGTTGCCGTGCTGGGCCTCCCCAGGGGTGAGGACCACGGCCGCCTGCTCGACGCGCTCAAGCGCAGCCAGGACCGCTTGGCGCATCAAACCTTCAAGGCCGACCTGCACGAGGCGAAGGAGACGGCCGAGGCCCGGTCCGAGGAACCGGAGGACCCAATCGGCCGCCGTTCCGCCTCGGTCTCCTGCACCCGAGCGGGCCTTGTCGTGCACAGAAAGGCGGAGGCTCAACCGCCGGCTCGGGAAGACCGGCACGAGTAGCGCACTGCGGGTGGATGTCCCTCGATCTTCCTGCCAAACAGCTGTCAACACCCCATACTGTCCACACGGTTGACACGTACGGCCGCGGGAGAAGGGTCGGCCGGGCGGCACCTGACGGGGATGGGGGATGGGATGGCCTCGGATCCGAGACGGCCACACGACACTATTGCGCTCACGGCCTTCCTCATCGCGGTGGGCAGTACCGCCGCTTCCTTCCTTCCGAGCATGCGGGACGGTGGTGGCCCCTACCGTCTCGCCTTCACCCTGTCAGCCGCCGCCCTGGGCGTCACCGTCCTGGGTTACGGGGTGTGGAGGCTCCGGCGGGTGTTCGGCGAGTCAGCCGCCTCGGCACTCCCCACGAGCCTGCTTGTGGGGACCCTGGCGACGCTGTCGGATGCCGGCCTCATCTGGCTCGCCTTCACATTCGCCCGCGACGGGCGGACGGGCCCGGCGTGGCTCGTCGGCGGGCTCGCGGTGCTGCTCCTCGTACCTTTGACGGGGCTGGTCATCCGGCACAACGAGATGGAGGACCACGAGAGGGTCGTGGTCGTCGCCGGTGTCGTCCTGTCCGCCGCGTCCCTCGGCTGGCTTGCCCTCCACCTGATGGCGGGTGACGGCGCGCAGCGGACCTGGCTGCTGTCCGTACCCGCCGCCGCCCTGATCGTGGTCACCTCGCGGTTGAGAGCCGCGGACACGCTGTCCGGCCGTCCCGGCTGGCTACTGGCGCTGGTCTTCACGGCGACACTGCTGCTGGTGGTCGCCACCCTCGTCGGCGAGAGCCACGTCCCCGCCGCCCGGCTCGTCGGCGGGCTCGGGCTGGGCGGGACGCTCGGCGTCTTGTGGGTCCTGAACGACTGGTCCGTCCCGTCACTCCGGCGAAGAACTGCGTGGCGGCACAGGGAGGTCACCGAGCCTTCCGGACCTCCGCCGGGAGCCGTGGTGCCGCTCTGGGCGCGCGCAGCGGGCCTCGCCGTACCGCTGGGCTCGCTGGGCTGGGTGGCGCTCGACGGCACGAAGTACCGGCCGGGTAGCGAACCGGCCGGGCTATTGGTCGGGGTGGCTGAACTGGTGGTCGCCGCAGCGGTGCTGATGGCGCTCCAAGCGCTGCTTCTCGGGTGGCTGCGCCCTGGGTGCACACCGGGGATCGGACAGAAGGCCGCTTCGCACGTACGGGAGCGGGAGTTCCCGCACCACGAGCTGAACTGGCGGAGGCGGACGGCGCACGAGCAGGAGCTGCGGGAGCGCGAGCATGCCCTGCTGGAGCAGAAGCGGCACGCACGGTCACTGAGCGAACGGGCCATGTACCAGCGGGAACTGGACTCTCTGGAACGGGACCGGGCGCGGTTGGACTGGGAAGCCGTCCAGGACCGACAGGCACACTCGCGACACGTCCAGGTCGAGCTCAGGACGGCGTTCCGCCGTGACCGCACCCCGCCGTGGCCCCCCGGCCCGCTGGCGCGTCCGCTCTGCCCGGCCGCTTGCGACGACGCCGTCATCGACTCGGCCTTGGCCACGGGCCTGGCGGTCGACCTGGTGTGGCCGAGGATCGAGCTCGTTGCCCCGCCCGGGGTGCGGCGCGAGGCCCGCCGCCGTGGCCGGGACGTCGCGTTGCTGCGGGTCACCGCCGCCAGCGCCATCTGCACCGCGCTGGGCTGGGCGTTCGCGGCGGGGGTCGTCGCCCGGTCCCGGCCGGACGGCGGCTCCCTGGCCGTCCTCGTCATCGGCCCGCTCCTGATCGCCCTGGCCGCGCTCGCGCTGGCGCGACGGCGGGTCGTGGAGGCGTACGAGCACCGTGTGAGCGCCGTCGAGGTGTACCGCTTCGACCTGGCCGAGGCCCTGCGGTTGCCCCTGCCGGAAAGCCACGCCGAGTTTCTCGGACTCGGCAACGTACTGCAGGGGCAGGGGGACTACGACCGGCCGCTCGCATGGACCGGCGCCGCACGGGCCGACACCCCTGGGCCACAGCCTCCGCACACCGCCACGGCCGTCGAGGTGTCGGGCGGAAGCCGGGAGGTCCTGGTGTCGGAGGTGTCCGAGCGGGTACTCCGCGACGTCCGCGCCGCTCTGCGCGACGAGCACGAGGCCCTGGCCCAGCGGTTCACGTCAGGGCAGCTCGGCAAGAAGGACCTGGCGAGGCTCGCTGAGGAAGTCGCCCGGCACACCTCGGTATCGGTGGGCCGACATCTCGAACGGACGGTGGCCGACCTGCACGAGAGCTCGGCCCGTGAACTCCAGCGGGCGCTGCGGCAGGGCATCGAGGAGGCCGTCACCGGGCCGCCGCTCGCGAACTTCACCGGTTACTTCGCCCTCCAGCTCGACGCCGGCCAGGAACTCGCCGCGGACGTGACGCAAGGCACCAGCGCGACGGGTGCGACCGGCGGGGCCGCGCACGGCACGACCGTCGTGGCGTCCCCGGGGCAACGCCTCGGCTTCGTCCTGTTCGTGGTGCGCGACCCCCGCGGGCGGGACGCCGGATCCACCCAGCAGACCTCACCCGAACGACAGTTCTTCGCCCTGGAGCCCGTGCACATCGAGGGCGGCCGGGACACGCCCGCTGCCGACTTCGAAGCCCTGGTGGACAGCCCTACGCTCACCCCCAGCCCCCATCGGCGGACCCTGCGGACCGAGCGGGAGGCGCAGACGGTCTTCCGCTTTCCGCTACCGGAGGAGGAAGGGCTGCACGAGGTGTGGTTCCAGCTCTACCAGTCCGGTCGGCTCGTCCAGGTGATCGCCGTCTCCATCGCGGTCCGGTCCTCCGACACCGCGGAAAGTTCCGCCGCCCTCGCCGGAGAACCCTCCGGAGAGGTTCCCGGCGAACCGCCCGAAGAGACGGCCGGGGGCTCCCCCAGGCAGGTCTCAGGATGACGGGAAGCCAGCCGGCCGACGTCACCGTCCGCGTGCGCCGCACCGCGCAGACCACCCACGTCGCGTTCCACGCCCGCAACGGCACGCCGTCACTGCGGGTGACCCTGCCCCAGCCGGGTGTCATGGACGTGGCCCGCCGCCGCCTCGATGCCGGCCTGCTGGCGCTCAAGGACGTGCTGCCGGGCCTGACCGTGGACGACGAAGACGTCCCCGAGGTCTTCGACGTACTGCACCGCATCGGCCGGGGGCTCGTCTTCCTCCTCTTCGGCCTCGAGGCCGGAGTCATCCAGGGACTCCAGACCTTCTGGAACAGCGCGCTGCCCGCCGGCCGCAACCCCGCCCTGCCGCCGCCTCTCGTGGAGTGCGTCGGCGACCGCGACTGTTTCCTCCCCCTCGAACTGCTCCCCCTCCACCGGATGTGGCCCACCGTGCCGGCCGACCGCGCGGAGCTCGTCGCCGAATGCCGCAACCTGGTCGGTTTCTCCTGCGTGGTCAAGCGGACGATGCTGCCCGCCCCGGTCCCCACGGGACTGTCCCTGCGGCCGACGCCGGGCGGGCGGCTGCCCCTTCGCTTCCTCCAGCACGAGCAGCTCACCGGGGCCCGGCGCGAACTGGACTGGCTGACCTCCTCGGCGGCGGACCGGGTCGAGGTCGACGGCCCCTACCCCGGCGGCGACACCGGTGCGGCCAGCCTGGCGGAGCAGATCTTCGACCCCCGGCGCTCGCTCTCCGGCGAGCTCCGCGCCGTGCCCGACCAGGTCCAGCACTTCGCCTGCCACTGCTACGCGACGCTGGACAGCCCCCTCGACAACGAGATCGAGCTGCACGGCGGCGGCCAGGACCTCCGGGTAAAACTCGGCACCATCGCAGAGGACCTGGTCGCGCTGAAGTCCCGGCCCGGCCAGGGCAGCCACGAGATGCCGCTCGTGGTCATGAACGCCTGCGGATCGGCGCGCATGCACGCGACCAGCTCCCTCTCCTTCCCCCACCTCTTCCTGACGAACGGGAACCGGGGCTTCATCGGCAGCGAGATCGAGGTGCCCGACGAGGTGGCGGCGGCATTCTCCGAAGCACTGTACGAGCGCTTCCTGCTCCGTCGCCTCCCGCTCGGCCGATCGGTGTTCGAAGCCCGCAACAGCCTGCTGCACACCTACGGGAACCCGCTCGGCATCGCGTACGCGGCCTACGCGGATCCCCAACTCCATGTCCGCACCTGACCAACGGAGGTTGCCCATGCCCACGTCCCAGCGAACCGGATCCCCGCGCGCTGACGAGCCGAAGCCCGACGAAACCGAGGTGATCAGGGTCCTCGGCCTGGAGGACGGCGACGACCGCTCCCTGTTCCGGCGCTCCCAGGAATGGCGGCTCGGCCGGGCCGAGGTGCCCGTCGAGGTATTCCAGGAGCGTGTCAGCGGCTTCCTCGACTCCATGCGATCGGTCATCGCGGCCCTGCCCGCCAACTGCGGGGACTTCCAGCTCAACGAGGTCACCATCAGCGCCGAGGTCAGCGCCAAGGGCCAGATCTCCCTGCTGGGCTCCGGCGGAGAACTCGCGGGCTCGTCGAGTCTGACCTTCACGTTCACCCGCGGAACGCCGGGGTAGCCGGCTCTGTGGGCTCAGGCCCTCCCACTCCGCCCGGGGGACGGCCGCCGGCCCTCGGTCACCAAGAGCGGGGCGGGGTGCGACGAGCGCCCCGCCCTTCGGTGTTCCCCGAGCCGACTCGTCCCGTACTCGGCGGCAAACGGACGCTCCCTATCGATCGATCGGGGTGGGGCTACCGGGTGGCTTTCGACTCGGGTCCCTGAAGTCGTTCCGGAATCCGGTGGAATCCTCCGCTGAGGGCGAGGCACAATCCGGCGGGGAACCGGGTTGAGGGGGAGCTTGTTTGGACGTGTTCGCGTGTGCCGGGTGCGGCACCGAGCTGACGGCACCGGTGTCCCGGGTCGCACTCCCTGTCCACACCCACCACGGGGGGTGGGAGGAACTCCATCCTCCGCTGATGGAGCCCGCCACGTACGCCGTCGACCCACGGCCCACCGGCGCCCCCTGGCGGCTGTGGGAGGAGGTCGGAGAGGATGCGGCTGCCCGGCAGGGCGTGTACGCCCGGGTGTACTCCGTCTCCTTCGGCGCGCGGAACAGGGTCGCCATCGCCCCCGGCGACTCCCGGTCCATGGTCCTGATCCCCGAGAAATGCGAGGGCTACTGCCAGGGTGTGGACGGCCGGGCCGGCCCCAACCTGGCGTGCGAGAGGTGCGGGCGGGCCGTGGCGACGCGCATGGACGACTGCGGACTGTGGCAGGCGGTGTGGCTGGAACCCGACGCGGTTGTACGCCGTCCCTCGGGGCTCCCGGCCGGTCCGCGTCCCGATTGGGACGACCTGGAGCGCGCCGAGCACCGCGTCCCGCCCGTCGAACCCGACGGGTCGTGGAGCCGCCGCTGGGAGGCGGCGATCGGGGTCGCGCTGGCTCACCTCGTGGCGGCCACCGAGGACCGCCCGGTGACCCTCCCCGCCGGCCCTGTCACCGAGTTGCTCGGCCACGCCGTCGGTCGGTGCCTCCCCAACGGGCCCGGGGTCCGGTCCGTCGAGCTGGCCGGCCCGGGGATCCGCATGCCCCGGCCCCGTCCCGACGTCCTCCTCGTCCCACGCCACCCCCTCACGGGCGACCCCTGGCGTCCGCCCGGCGACGAGGGCGCCGTGGTGCCGCTGGACAGCGGGGTCTGGGCGTACCTTGCCCACCCGGGCGAGACCTCGCCGCTGCCCGCGACCGGGGTGCTCCCGGAGGGCGTCCTGCGCGACGACTACCCTCTGCCGCAGCACCCCGGACCCCCGCTGATGCCCCACCGCCGCGCCTTCGCGGACACCCTGGTCGGGCTGCCCGCCGTACGCGGTCCCCGACTGCGCAGGTTTCGCGACGCGTAATCGCTGGTGACCCGAGTCGGAAGTCCCTCGGCGGAACCCCGCCTCGATCGACACTCCGCTCGATCGACGGGTGGTCGGCACGACCTCTGGCCATCCGGCCACACCACGTCGATCCCGCTGTCTAAGGAGCCGCGGGCGGCGTCACCTGCTCACGCCTGCCCTCGGCGACATCCAACCGGCGCGGGGCGCCGCCGGAGATGTCGGCCGGGTCCGGTCCTGCACGGTCTCCAGGTATTCCACGTCGGCGGAGCTGACGGTCCCGGAGGGTGCGGAACGACCGTTCCGCATACCCCACCGGGTACCCGAGGCGGCGGGGACTGCACCTCTGGGGGCCTGGAGAGACGATGTCCGGAGCAGGGCGCTTTCCGGCCGGGAAATACCCCCAGGGGTATTCCTGTTAGGGTGAGTGTCAGATACCCCCCGGGGTACAGCGTTCGAGAGGAGTTGCAGTCGTGTTCTTCGTCGACACCCTGGAGTTCGAGGGCCTGGGCAACCGCAGTTACCTGGCCGGCGGGCCCAGGGCTGCGGTGGCCATCGATCCGCCCCGCGACATCGAGCAGGTCATTGCCGCAGCGGCCCGGCGCGGAGTGCGCATCGCCTTCGTCGCCGAGACCCACGTGCACAACGACTACGTCAGCGGCGGCCTGGAGCTCGCCCGCGTGACCGGTGCGGACTACCTGGTGCCGGCCGGGGCGCACGTATCGTTCGCACGCACCCCCGTGGCCGACGGCGACACGGTGACGCTGGACGGGGGTCTCTCGCTGCGGGCGCTCGCCACTCCCGGACACACCCCGCACCACACCTCCTACGTCCTGACCGAGGACGGGCACGGTGTGGCGGCGTTCACCGGCGGGTCGCTGTTGATCGGCACCGTGGGCCGTCCGGACCTGGTCGAACCGAGGCTGACCGAGCAGCTGGCCCGCGCCCAGCACGCCTCCGCACACCGCCTGGCCGACGAGCTGGACGACGAGGTCCCGGTACTGCCCACCCACGGGTTCGGCAGCTTCTGCTCCTCCTCGCAGGCCGACGGGGACTCGTCCACGATCGGCCAGGAGCGCAAGACCAACGACGCGCTGACCAAGGACGTGGACACTTTCGTCGCCGAGATGCTCGCCGGGCTGGACGACGTACCCGCCTACTATGCGCACATGGGCCCGGCCAACGCCGCCGGTCCCGCGCCGGTCGACCTCACCCCGCCCAAGCGTGCGAACGGCGAGGAGATTGCCTCCCGGCTGGCCGCTGGTGAGTGGGTGGTGGACCTGCGCAGCCGCATTGCCTTCGCCGAGGGGCACGTGGCCGGCTCGTTCAACTTCGAGGGCGAGGGCAAGCTCGCCACCTATCTGGCCTGGCTGATCCCGTGGGGCAAGCCGGTCACCCTGCTGGCCGAGACGCCCGAACAGGTCGCCGACGCGCAGCGGGAACTGACCCGGGTCGGCATCGACCGCCCAGCGGCCGCCGCCACAGGTGACCCGGCTGGCTGGATCCGTACCGGCGAGCGGCTCGCCTCCTTCCCCCGCGCCCGCTTCGCCGACCTCGCCCGGGTGCGCGAGCGCGGGGAGCAGGTGGTGGTGCTGGACGTACGGCGGGATTCCGAGCGCGCGGGCGGCTTCATCGACGGCTCGGTCCACATTCCGATCCACGAGCTGCGCCGCCGGATGGGCGAGGTGCCGGACGGGACGGTATGGGTGCACTGCGCCGGCGGGATGCGCGCGGCGATCGCGGCGTCCCTGCTGGATGCCGCAAGCCGTGACGTGGTCGCCGTCGACGACGACTTCGACGCCGCCACCGAGGCGGGACTGACCCTTCGCCCTGACAGCACCGACTGACACGCCCACCCCGCACACCCTGCACGGAGTGATCCATGATGTTCCCGTTTTTCCGCCGCGGCGCCGACCGCCTCAGCCCCCAGCAGGCCCGGCAGCTGACCAGCGACGGCAAGGCCGTGCTGCTGGACGTCCGCGAAACACCGGAGTGGAAGGCCGGACACGCTCCCGACGCGGTACACCTGCCGCTTTCCCGCCTCGTGGCCGGGGCATCGCTCCCGGCAGCCGCGCAGGGTAAGCCGGTGGTCACGATCTGCCGCTCCGGGAACCGTTCCCGGCAGGCCGCAAAGCTGCTGGCCGGACGCGGCATCGAGTCCACCGACGTCACCGGCGGCATGGCTGCCTGGGCCCGTGAGGGTCTGCCGGTCACCGTCGGGGGCGGTATCGGGGGTGTCATACGGTGAGCGCGCTGCTCCTGGCCCTGGTCGCCGGGGCGATGGTCGGACTCGCGCTCGGCGCACTCGGCGGGGGCGGCAGCGTCCTGGCGGTGCCCGCACTGATCTACCTGCTCGGCTTCACCCCGGCCGCCGCCACCACCGCCAGCCTGATCATCGTCACCGCCACCTCGCTCACGGCCCTGTACGCCCACGCCCGTACGAACAACGTCCGCTGGAAGGCGGGCGCCCTGTTCGCCGCGGCCGGACTCCTGCCGGCCGCCGCGGCCGGTGCCGCAGCGTCCCGTCTGCCGCAATCGCTGCTGACCGCTGCGTTCGCCGCCGTCGCGGCACTCGCCGCGGTGAGGATGCTGCGGGTCGGCAGGACCGACGCCGGCCGGGCCTTCGCCGGCCGCACCGCGC
>NZ_JBHJTK010000086.1:0-9978 GCF_042267665.1 Streptomyces sp. NPDC056224 | reverse complement strand
GATGGACGAAACCTCCTGCGCGGTTACCTCCAGCAATCGGGGCAGCTCTCCTTCCCCCAGACTTTCCCGCAGACAGCCTGTCTTGACCTGGACCGGGCTCAGCGTGCCGCCCGTGGGAAGCCCGGCCTTCTCAGCCACGTCGTCCAGTTCCCGGTACAACACATACAGCTCGTCCACCCGTTCACTGACGTCCATCGGCGGGTTCGCGTCATAGTCCGGGTCCACATAACTGGGCACCGACCTACCTGAGATGTTGAGCGTTGCGTCTGAGGCTTTGATCGCGCCAACCAGAGCCCGCGTTCCCCCCAGCTTCCCCCGCAGATAGGCCAGCTTGCCCGCGAAGTCCACCCCCTGCTCGTCGCGATACCGGGTGACCTCGGCGTCCACCCGAGCGGGGGTCACCCCGTGTTCTCCCGCCTCGAACAGACGCTTGAGCGCATTGATCCTGTCACCGACCTTCATGGTCGGCGTGATCGCGCCCCATCGGTACCTATAGACCGATGCGTCCTGACGCAGGCCATGGAGCAGGTCGGACAACCGCACTCCCTCGGCTGTTCTGCCGGGTACTCCCGCCTGCTCCATCAGATACACCATCGTGGCCTGGAGAGGAGTCCAGCGGGCACGGACACGCTCGTCCACCGCCTCCGCGGTCAGCGCCGCACCCTCGTTGAGCAGGCCGAAGGCCGCATCGATCCGTTCGCGGTCCTCCCCGGTCACGCCGGTCTGCTTCACGCCGCCCACCATGCCCCGCACCCGGCCTGCGGGGATCTGCACCACCTCGGCCAGCCTCTCGACCGGGTCCACACCATCGACCGACCCCAGAGCGTCCCGCACCCGCTCCAACTTCAACTGAAGAAGCAACCTGGCAGGACCCGCGGCCTGCACGGCAGCCGCCGCCTCCACCACCGGCCGCCCACCGCCATCCAGCCGACGACGCTTCGCCCCACGCGCCGCCACTACATCCGCATCCGCCTCACCACGACCACCACCGGCAACGAACGAGCCCCGAGAACCGCCGTCATCCACAAAGGAAGCACCCACAACGGAGACACCCCCCGAAGACAACGCCCCCTCCACGCCACCGGCTCCCTCACCCCTCGACAACTCCACCCCCGACTCCACGTCCGGGTCCTCACCCACGGCCTCGGACACGAACTCCAACTCATCCGCATCCAGGTCCGCGCCCACTTCATCCCACGCCACCGGCTCCACCCCGGACTCCGAGGCAGAATCCGACTCCAGCGCCGACCACACCCCCGCCCAATCCTCCGCGTCCAGACCCTCCATGCCCTCGCCCATGCCCGCCTCCGGGTCCACCGTGCCCCTGCGGTAGTCCACAGCGGGCGCCACCTCGGACATCCCCCCGGCCCGACCCGACACCCCGACGCCGGCCGCGGGGCCGGACACAGCACCCCCGGCGTTCACGACATCATCCACATCGGCCGAGGTCACACCGGTACGCCCTTCCCGCAGCAACCCCCACACCACGTCGATCCGCACACCGACGCCCTCCGACGGCCGCCCCCGACCAACCCGATACCCCTCCACCTCCGCAACACCAACACCCAGCAGGTCAGCCACCGAACCATCCCCCGGCCCCACCGGAAGCCGGTCCAGCAAATACCGCACCTTCACCCCAGGCCGACGCGAACCGAACGGAATCCACCGGTCGCTACGCACCTGGCCCGACCCCAGCACCTCGGTGCCGGTCCCCAACGGTTGCGGGTCGACTCCGTTCCTGGGCTCCGTGGCCCGTTCGCTGTCCGCCAGCGGCTCGGCCAGGAGATATTCCCTGCCCCTGCGGTACAGGACCAGTTCCGGCGTGTCCGCCGCCTCGTCCGAGGGACGGATGGTGCCGAAGGTGCCGTCCTCACCGACCACGGTCACCCGCACGCCGCAGGAAGCCGCCACCTGCGCGACGGCCACCCGCTCCGTCGCCTCGCTCCAGCCACGGGAGGTAAGCAACTGCCTGCGGATGAGGGCCCTTTCCTGCCGCCCGGTGAGCTCCAGGTCCTGCGGAAGCGTGCCGTCGGCCCGCTGCCGACGCGCGAAGCGGATCGTCTCCTCGGAGAGCCCGGCCTGAGCCAGTTCCCCATCCGTGAACGGCGTTCCACGGTCCAGCCGCGCCCCTTCGGGCAGTGGCCGGCCCGTGACCAAGGCGCCCTCGGTGACCTCCGCCCGGTTCAGCCCGGCGCCTACGGCCGACCAGAAGCCCGTGCCGTCACCGGTCGGCTCGACAAGGGTACGGGCGGCGCCGTCCGGTCCGATCAGTCGCGTCCTCTCCCCGACGCGGGCCGTGTGCCAGGCGCCGGAACCAACCGCCCACGGCGCCGTGGTGTAAGCGGGGCGCGCCGGCCCGCCGGCCGGCGTCTCGCGGTCCCGCACCGCCTCGGCCGGGGTGGGAAGCGGGGGCTGCCGCCGGGCGTCGGCGGAGGGCAGGGCCGACCGGTAGTGCCGGTCCTTCAACTGCATCACGACGTGCGGCAGCCGGCCCTCGGCAGGCTCTGCGGCCTCGGAGGACAGGGGCAGGAAGTCCTGGAACCGCCCGTCCGCGCCGACCACCGTGACCCGTATGCCGAAAGCACGGGCGGCCAGCGCGGGCAGCAAGTCCGCCGCGCCGTGGTCCCATCCCGTGTCGCGGTCCGCATCACCCTCGCGTAGCAACTGCTCCCGGGCCAGATCGGCACGCTGCTTCTCCGGTAGCTCGGCGTGCAGCGGTATGTGGCCGGAGTCGGCGAACTCACGCTGCTCGGGCCGGCTCAAGAAGGTGATCCCGTTGGCATCCAGCTCGTCGTTGCTGAACCTGTCCCTGGTGTCGGGCGAGGTGAATTCCACCAGGTCGTCATGGTGGCTCAGTTCGTCGGCGAGCAGACGACGCAGACCGCGGACGGTCTCCCGCCGGTCGGTCACGTCCACGCGGGTGCCGAGCCCCTGCGGGTCGGCGTGGTGCAGCCCTTCGGCGAGGGCGTGGTAGAAGCCGTCGCCGTCGAAGGGAACGTCGTACAGCGTGTACGACTGGCCGCCCTGCGGCGATTCCGGCGATTCCGGCGAGGTGAGCACATCCGGTTCGCCGGGTGCGCCCTCCTGGACGACGTACACCGGGTGCTCGGCGTCCGGGGCGCTGTCCGCCGCGGTGAACACCACGGCCGGCGGTTCGGCGAGGCCCGCGCGCGTCTCCGGCTCACCCGGCCGTTGTGCTTCGGCGGGGAGCCGGTGCCAGCGGGTGAGCCGGTCGGCCGCCGCCCGCACGCGGTGGTACTCGCCGGCCGCGTCCTCGGCGCGCAGTCTCAGTGTCTCCAGCAACTCACCGCTGCCCGGCTCCTGGGAGTTCTCCCGGAGTTCGGCCATGCCTCGGCGCGTCTGCCAGTACACGCTGTCCGCGGCGGCCCAGGCGTCGCCCGCCGTGGTGACCTGCGTCCAGGCATCCTGGACCACGGGCGGGAGGTTCCGCTCGTCGACGAGACCCAGGTCCCGGGCGACGTCCTCACTCACGAGCACTTCGAGCACGGTATCCGCGTGGGCACCCTGAGGAAGGGGCCGGACCCGGCCGAACGCCAGCCAGCGCGTCACCTCGGCGATGCCCAGCCAGGCGGTGGGGACGGCGAACAGGAAGTGGCGGCCGCCGCGCTCGGTGCTGGTCGCGGCACTCTGCGCGGCCGACAGGGCACGCCCCTCGTCCTCGCCGGAGGCGGTGCCAATGGAGAGAGTCGGGACCGCCGAACCGGCCTGGCCTGCGGAGAGGACCGCCTGCACGGTGGCCGAGGCACCCCGGCTCGCGGTGTGCGAGAGCGCCGTGCCGGCGCTGGTGGCGTCCCCTTCGCCGGTGATCATGGCGCTGGCGGGAAACACCGTCAGCAGGGTGGCCCGGGAGAAGTCTGGTTGGGAGTAGAGCCGGTACTGACCGTGGGCCCAGTTCACAGACGTGTGATCGTTCAGGCCCAGGACGCGGTAGCCGTCCCGAGTGCCGCTTTCCGGGAAGCACGGGGCAAGCGAGGCGTCGCTGATGGCCTCGTCCAACGCCAGGCCCGCAGCCGTGCCGGGCCGGGTCAGGGCCGAGTCGCGGGCCTTGTCCAGCGCCGCGCTCAGAGCGCGCCCGGTCAGCTCGCGCGCGCGGTCCGGCGCGGCGTCGACGCGGGTGCCGTACGCGACGGCGATGGCCAGCTCACCGGCCTGCCTGAGGTTCTCCAGCCCGCTGATGCGGCGGACCTGGAAACCCTGGGCGGGCGGCTCGAAGGGTGCTCTGGTGCCGTCGGGCCGTGTGACGGAACGCCAGGCGTCGATGTCCTGGGCGGAAACGTCTCCGGGCGCCCGCAGCCTGACCGACCGCGGGAGTGTGTCCAGCGTGGGCGTGCCGAGGGGATCGCCCTCCGCGGCGGAGCGGGCGTCGGGGACCGTCAGGCTGAGCGGCATCTGTTCGCGCAGCAAGCCGATCGGGCCCTGTGAGGTGAGGGGCCGACCGTCTCCGCGGTCGAGCGTGAGGCGCAGTTCGTACCCGGTGAGGTATTCGGCGTGCGGCTCGGACGCGATGAAGACCTCCACCCGCTGGCGCGTACGGGACCGGCTGGAGGACAGCTGGTCCCCCCTGCCGATGCGCCCGCTCAGACCAGCGCGTACGGCTGTGAGATCGCCGGGGCGAGGGGTCACGGCCGAGTCGATGGTTCCCACGCTCCGGGTGATGCCCCAGCCGGCCGTGCGGGAGGTCTCGGCCGACGTCTGCGCGGTCTCGCTCACGGTGGCGACCCGGGTGTCCCACACGGCGAGTCCGTGGTCGAGGCGGTCCAGCTCCGATGGGCCGGCGATGAGTTCCACCCGCAGGGAGACGAGATCACTGCCGATGCGTAGGCCTGCCAGGCTCCGGTGGCTGACACGGGTGCGAGTGGCCGCGCCGGTGGAGGTCATGTGCTCGCGCAGGGCGCGCAGGGCGCGCGGAGAGACCAGGTCGCGCAGCCGCTCAAGGCCCGTCTGGTCGAGGGTGACGCCCTGGCTCCGCAGTTCCCGCGTGAAGGCGGTCAGCACGTTGCCGGTGTCCAGCGCGTTGGCGGCGTACGAGCCGAAGGGGTGGTCGTGCAGCCACTTCGGCAACGTCCACGGCTTGGCGGTGAAGCGCGGCACCTGCCCCAGCCCGTCCTGGATGAGGCCGAGTTCATGCGCGGCCTTCTCCGGCACGTGCCCCAGCCAGTCCTGGGCGACCGTGAGCCGTCTGCCGGCGAAGCCGTTCTGGCGCCAGGGGCCCAGCAGCGAGCCGAGGGCGCGGGCCGGGCGCAGCGAGCCGGCGAGTTCACGCCGGGTGCCGCCCGCGATCAGGACGTGGTGGCCGCCGTCCCCCTGGCCGACCTCGAAGGTGACCGTTCGTGTTACGGCGGTGGCCGTGGTGAGGGAGCTGCCCCGGCTGTAGGACAGGCCGTAGGCGGTGCTGAGCACCGTCCCGTTGTCTCTCGTCAGCGTGTAGGCGCCGGTGACCCCGAGGGACCAGGCGGAGGAGCGGGTGGTGCCGGCCGCCCCCCCAGCCTGCAGATCCATGGAGATCGACTGTTCGGTCGCGATCGTGACGGGCTTGGACACCACGACCGGATCGACGACGCGCATCCGGTGCACCACGGTGGCGTCCTGGCCGCGCAGCCCGCCCTGGGTTCTCAGCAGCAGCCGGGAGCCGGCGGAGGCGGACGCCTGGTCGAAGCCGGCGGTGAGGAACTGCGGCTGGAATTGCCGCATCAGGGCGTCGTGCGGCAGGGCGCCGGTCCTGGCGAAGCGCCAGGAGTCGCTGGACAACTCCGCCATCAGCTCTTCGGCCGCGCGGTTCAGTTCGGGGTGCGCGCCGACGCTGAGCGTCTGGTAGGGGTGGCTGCCGAACACGTCCTGCCAGAGGCCATCGTCGCCGGACACGCTGTGCCCGCGGCTCTCGGAGGCGGTCGACAGGTTGTCGTCGGCGGGCGGCTCGCCGGTCACCAGTGCACGTGCCTCAGCCGTGTCGAGTGGTTCCACGACGGGCGCCGGGCTGCCTGCCCCGTCCGCATGCGGATCGGTGGCGGGGGTGTGCTCGTCCGGCACGGAGAGCAGGACCCGGCCCCGGATCGACGCGAGAGCGGCATCCCCCTCGTCCCGGAGGAAGGCCGGCATGCCGAGTACACCCAGGGAGACGGCCCTCGCTCCGCTGCGGTAGCGCGAGAACCCGTCGATCCGCGCGGTGAATTCCAGGTCGTAGCCGAACAGGTGGGATGATGTCGAGCCGGCGGCCAGGTCCTCGTACGAGACGGTTGAACCGTGGTCGCCGCCGCGGCCTTCGGCGCGCTCCCACCGGGGGCCTGCGGAAACGGTGACCGCGTGCCGGGACGTCTTCGTAAAGGCCCCCCGGGCGCTCGCGTCGATCCCCGCACCGATGGCGCGCGTCGCCCCGTGCGAGCCGTCGAGTCGTATCGTGCCGGGAGCGGCGGCCCTCACGGTGAAGTCGTTCTGGGTGCCCTCGTAGCGGCGTCCCGTCAGTTCACCGCGGATGTGCAGGGACAGGTGGGGGCGGTGCAAGACGCCCGGCCTGGTCGTCAGGTCGATGGTGATCCCGGTCCTGGTGAGCGCCTCCAGGCTGCCGGCCACGCTGTGGTGGGACAGCACGTTCATGACCGTCAGGGTGTTCTGCAGCGCCAGGTTGTAGTGCTGCGCGTCCCGCCAGGCGGGACTGCTCGGGGTTCCGGACTCGCCCAGCGGGACGAACAGGCCGGGATGGCGGACAGCCGCCGCCTGGAGCACCGCGTCCGTGAAGGTATCGAGCAAGCCGTGCCGCCCGTCCGGGCCCCGCGTCAGGTCGCCGTCGGCGTAGGTGAAGCTTTCGACCCTGCTCATGCCCAGCATCGCAGGGCGGTCAGGGGTCAGGTACAGCGGTGCGTAGGGCGCGTTCTCGTTCCTCGCCCGCAGGGTCGTGCCGTCGTCCCAGCCCGCGAGGCGGCGTGCCTCGGTGTGCGTCATCCGGTCGAGGCTCCAGGTCTCGACGCTGAGGAGCTCGGGCGCACCGGTCCAGCGCACGGTCACCGTCTTGGAGACCCGGTACAGGGCCGTCGGCACTTCCTTGACCCTGCCCATCGTCTTACGGCTTCCCGAGCCTCCGAAGACGGTGCCCTCCGTGGTACTGCGGCTGAGACCGCCACCGATGCCGGCCACGATCGGGCCCCAGGCCGGACTGTCCACCTCGAAGTACCGGCCGACGCCGACACCGAGGTCCCTGCTGGACGTCCTGGAGGCGACGCGTTCGTTCGTGACGGTGTGCTGGATGGTGTTGCGGAACTCGACGGCTGTGCTCTCGGTGAGCAACACGGCCTCGCCGGGTACGACCCTCTCCACGATGATCGTCCCGAGCGGCGACCCGTCGTCCGCCGACAACAGACCCGTCGCCACGGGGCCCCGGGCGAGCCGGTCCGCGAGGCGGTGGAAGTTCTCCGAGCTGAAGAACCCGGCGATCTGTTCGCGTGCGGCCTTGTCCGGGGCTCCATCGGCCGCCAGCTGCTCCAGGACGAGTTCCCGCAGGCGCTTGAGGGGTCCGTAGCCCTCGGTGTGCACCAGCCGGTAGTCGGACTGCGGCCCCAATTCGATCTTGCTCGGCACCCGGCCCGGTTCTCCGGGTGTCGTGAAGCTGTCCGGCAGCCGCACCGTCAGCCCGTGCCGCACGGCGAAGCCGAACGTGTCCTCGTGCGTGGCGCTCCTGTTCCGCCCGCCGTCGGCGCTGCCGAGCCGCGACGGACCACTGACGGAGACCTCGTACCACACGTCGTCCAGGTGCAGGTGCGCCCCGTCCGTCGAGTACTGCTCCAGCCTGGACGTGCTCCGGTCGCGCATGGCGTACTGCTGCGCGCGGGTGACACCGGCCGACGCGCCGATGCGCCCGGACAGTGCTGCCGCACCCGGCCAGAGGGATACGCCCACCGACAGCTGCGTACCGCTGGACACCCCCTTGGTGGCACCCGTGGTGACCCTGCTCGCCTGCTCCACCTGCAGCACGGTGGGTTCACCCTGGGTATCGGCGAACCGCTCCCAGGCCCCGTAGGGCCGCGTCGTCACTCTGAGCACGTGGCCCAGGCCGTGGCCGAAGGCGGGGGATTCGTACCCGTCGCCATGGAAAACCTGCGGGGTGGCGCCGAGCGCGCGCCGCAGGTCCTCCAGCGCCTCCTCCAGGCCGGGGGTGGCGCCGGTGCCGCCCCGGGCCGCGCCCAGCCGGTCGTCGATCTCCCGTACGACGCGGTCGGCACCGCGCAGGGTGACCTGGCTGAAGCCGTAACTGCGCCCCGCGGTCCCGCCGTGGCCGTATCCGGCGGTCAGGTACTCGGGCAGCCGGCTGCCGTCGCTGAACGGCACCGGCCCCTCCTGCGGGAACGGCGGCGCCATGGAACGGTCGATGCGCGGCGGCCGGTGCGTATCGAGTTCCGGCTCGATGCGGGCCGACGTGTTTCGCTGCTTGCCGGCCTCAAGGGTGGCCTCAGCACTATCCTCATTGCCCTCGGTCGCGGCGTGGCCCTGGCCCTCGGGCTGTCCCGAAGAGCGCTCATCGGCCTCACCCGGCCCGGCAGGACCGTCGGGATCGGAATCGGCGGATGAAGCGACGGCCGAATCAAGCGCGGGGGAAACGTGTTCTGCCGACGGCGCCCGGGATGCGTCGGACTCGGCACCCGACTCCCCGGCATGTACCGGGCTCTGCCCCCGGCCGGTCGCGATCGTGCGGCCGTGGAGTGCCGTGTCCGGCTGGTCCGCCTCGTACGGATCACCGGATGGGGATTCCTCGTCCGACCAGAAGTCCGACTCGTCGGACGACAGGTCCGAGACGTCCGCGTCCGCACCGTCGTCCGAGCCATCCCAGCGGCTGGTCCCACTGGCCGGATCCACGACGGAGTCCCCGGCAGGCATCCGGCCCCGCCCGAACCCCGGCAGGGCCCTGCCGTCGCGGAGCGCTGTATCCGTCCCCTCCCGCTCACCTGCGTCGGACTCATCGCTCAGCGAGGAGTCGGAAGCGCCAAGGCCTTCCCCCGGCCCCGACTCAAGGCCGGAAACCCGCCTCACGCCATCGGATGAGGGAATTTCCCCCTCGCCCGATTCGGAATACCCATCCCACATCGAATCCACTTCGGTCGACGACAGCCATGACTCACCGGACGACAGATCCGAGACTTCCAGATTCACGCCCTCCAGCCCGATCAACCCGTCCAACCCGTCCAGCTCAAGGGACGACAGATCCGACACGTCCGCACCGACGTCGTCCGGCCTGAACAAACTGTCCAACCCGTCCAGCTCACCGGACGACAGACCCGGCACGTCCGCACCGACGTCGTCCAAGGCGCCGGGGTCCTGCGCCGCCGGTGCCGCATCAACCACCACGGGGACCTGGCCGGGCTGCTCGTCAGCCGCGCCCGGCTCGACTCGGCGGTCCGGATTGTCCCGCGACTGGAGCTGCCCCGGACGCCAATCGACCTCGCGGGTGCCCGGGTTCCAGGTACCTGTACGGTTCCCGCGGCTGTCATAGACGCTCATGAACGCCTGCGGATCAATGGAGCCGGTGAAAGTGATCTCTGATTCGTCGTAAGTGTTCCTCCACGTACTGGGGAGGTGATGTCGAGAGCTCGCCTTTTGCTTCAGGATGGTGATATCGAGGTTTATGCCTCTGGGTTCGGAGTTGCGCCAGGAGTGGATCTCGTAGCGGTATCGCTTGTTGCGGAACCACAGGTCGAAATTGCGTGTGGTGGCGACGAACTGGGCCCGCTCCGTCGTGGTCATTGCCCAGAACCACAGCTCGGTGGCGCTGTCGGGGTCCGCGGCGCGAACGCCGTTCTGGAAGACCTCCTCCGGGGGAGCGTCGTCGAACCGCCACAACCGCTCCCCCTCGACAAGCACCAGGAAGTCGCGATCCCTCTCGTGCACCATCTCGTGCACCGTGCGGTTGCCCACCACGGAGCCGGCTGCGGCCCGCGGCTGCGCGACGGCCGCCGTTTCACCTTCACGGGCCCC
>NZ_JBHJTK010000085.1:0-10364 GCF_042267665.1 Streptomyces sp. NPDC056224 | reverse complement strand
CTACACTGGTTCCCCGCGGTGGTGGGGTTTGTGGCCGGGGTGGCCTTCTGGGGCGTTCTGGCGCGAATCTGAGGTTCGCCCGGGGGGGGCGCCGGCCCCCGCCCCCGCCCCCCCGCCCTCGTCCACAGGGAGGACCTGTGTTGAACCTGCCGAGCGATCTCGCGCGCGACTTCCAGGGGCTGCGCGAGCGCGTCACGCGCAAGACATCGACCGCCTGGTTCCGGGAGAAGCGCCGGGAGATCGAGAGCCTGGCTCCGTACGATCCCGGCCGGGGGCGCGAGCGCCGCGACCACCTGCTGGCCACCGCCGCGAAACAGGTCCCGTACTACCGCTCCGTCCGCGACCGCGAGCAGCCGAACCTGGGCGACTTCCCGCTGACGCGCAAGGAAGACCTGCGCGAGCACTTCGTCGACTTCATCAGCCGCGACGGGACGGGCCGGATGGCCCCCGGCGCGTTCTTCCTCACCCAGACCAGCGGCAGCACCGGACAGCCCGTCACCCTGCTGTCCACCGCGGAGACCGGCGGACTGTCGAACAAGGTGATCCGCGAGCGGTTCAGCGCCTTCCTCGGTCTACCGGACAGCGGCACCGTCCTCAATGTGGGACTGCTCTTCCCCGGCACCCCGCTCTTCGAACCGGTGATGCTGCCCCGCCCCTACGTCAAGTGCAACCTGCGCGGCTACGACCCCGACGCGCCCGACATCGTCGCCGACTACGAGGCCGTGGTCGGTCGCTTCCCGGTCGACGAGATCACCGGCTCGTCGAGCCGCGTCGTCGCCCTGGCCCGATACTGCCTGAGCCGCGGCATCACCCTGCGTCCCCACGGGGTCGTCGCCACGTACGAGCACATGCCCGACAGCGGCCGCCGTGTCGTCGAGGAGGCGTTCGGCCGTCCGGTGACCATGCTGTACGCGACGTCGGAGACCGGATACGCGGCCTTCGAATGCGAGCAGCGGCGGATGCACTTCCAGGACGACCTCGTCCTGCCCGAGATCGAGCCGGTCGGCGACGACGGGGCGAGCCCGATCGTCCTGACGTCCCTGCTGTCCACCGCCATGCCGATCATCCGCTACGTGACGGGCGACCTCGCGCCCCGGCCCGTCGACTGCGGGTGCGGCCTGCCGGGCACCGTGACCGACGGTCTGCTGGGTCGGGCCGGCGTCAGCCTGGTCGGTCTCGACGGATCCGCCTACTCGCCCTATGCGCTGCTGGCCGCGCTGGCTGCCGCCGGCCTGCCGGACTTCCAGGTCGTGCAGTCCGAACCCGGCACGCTCGACCTCGTGACCGTCGGCCCGGTCGAAGCCGCCGCAGCCTGCGTGCGGGACATCAACAGCCGGCTCGACGGGCACTTCGGTGCCCAGCGGGGCTTTCGCCTGCGCCACCGCCCGCACCACGGCTTCCAGTTCACGGCCAGAGGCAAGCGCAACCCCGTGGTCCAGCAATTGCAGCCGCCGGACACCCCTCAACGCTCCGCATATCTGTAATGGCACGTGACGAAGACCTGAACTCGCTGCCATGAACATCCGTCCGATGCCACCGATTCTGCCGTCACGTCCCGCTCCGGCCATCAGGGCCGAATTGGTCAGTGAGTCGGTTCCCTTTGCGCATGAGGGGCCGACCAACGGTGGCGGTGTCATTCTTCCCGGGCAGACGAACGACTGTTCCAGGTGGGTGACGAGAAAGCAGATGCACAACGCCGTGGAACGCGGCGATCCCACCGCCCTGTGGTACTACAGCGGTACCTACAGGGGGAAGTCGGTCGAGGGGGCGGCGAAGGCCACTGCCGAGAAGTACGGCGGGCAGACGATGATGATGCTGATCGAAGATCTCAACCTGCCCACCCCGTACTACTCCGACTACTCCGAAAGGGCTGCGGCCTTCTGGCGACGCGCTTCAGTGGGATTCTCCGAAGCCGCGCAAGGTGAGGTGCGGATCATTTTCGGCGACGCCGTCAGGAGAGGAAACACCTGGCAGCGGGTGGAGTGCCCGACGCTCATGGCGAACCCGCGCGTCACAGCCGTCCTGTGGGCCCAACCCGGCACCCTGTTCCAAAAGCTGCTGTACGGCGGGCAGCCCGATCCTTGCGGCCAACTGCCCGACGGAGTCGCTCTCCAGGAGCCTATGCCCCACCGCTCGGCGGGGCCGTCGACCGGACAGGGGTCTCGTTCGGGCATCCATGGCATGAATCGATGACACGTTCCTCCCGTTGTTCTGCACGCTCCGGAGCAAGTGCGGGAATCGTCTTGTCCACGCTTCCCGGGGCGGCCTAGGTTCAACTCGTCTCGCCGAGAGACGAATTCGCGGAATCTCCCGTCGGGTATTCACCGGGAACTCGCGAGTCACGACCGGCCCGCCCGAGGGCTGTGCGATGAAGCGATCTGGAGGGCCGTGTTGAATCCGCCGAGTGACCTTGCCCACGACGTCCGGGAGATGCGTGAACGGATGGCGCGCAAGACGTCGTCCTCCTGGTTCCGGGAGAAGCGCCAGGAAATAGTGGAGCTGGCCGGGTACGACCGGGACCGGGGGGCCGAGCGACTGGGCCGGCTGCTGGCCACGGCCCAGGAACGGGTGCCCCGGTACCGTGCGCTGCGCGGCCGGGAGCAGGTGGGGCTGAGCGACTTTCCGCTGACCCGCAAGAGCGATCTCCGCGCACACTTCCTCGACTCCATCAGCCGTGACGCGACCGGCCTGATGGAGCCCGGTCGCTTCTTCCTCACCCAGACCAGCGGCAGCACCGGCCAGCCGGTCGCCCTGCTCTCCACCGCGGAGACCGGCGGTCTGTCGAACGACGTGATCCGGGAGCGCTTCAGCGCCCACCTCGGCCTCCCGGACAGCGGAACGGTCCTCAACGTGGGACTTCTCTTCGGAGGCACGCCGCTGCTCGAACCGGTGATGCTGCCGCGCCCCTACGTCAAGTGCAACCTCGCCGGCTTCGACCCCGATTCACCCGGGATCGTCGCCGACTACGAGGCCGTGGTCGGCCGGCTCCCGGTCGACCTGGTCACCGGTTCGTCGAGCCGGGTGATCGCGCTGGCCCGCTACTGCGCAGACCGCGGCATCCGGCTCCGGCCGCAGGGCGTCGTCGCCACCCACGAGCACATGCCCGACAGCGGTCGGCGCCTGGTCGAGGAGACCTTTGACTGTCAGGTGACGATGCTCTACGCCACTTCGGAAACCGGCTACGCGGCCTGGGAGTGCCGCAAGGGACGGATGCACTTCCAGGACGACTTCGTGCTGCCGGAGATCACCCCGGCAGGCGACGACGAGGTGGGCGACATCGTCCTCACCCACCTGCTCTCCACTCCCATGCCGGTCATCCGCTACGTAACCGGCGATCTGGCACCCCGGCCCACCGCATGTGACTGCGGACTTCCGGGGACGGTGACCGATGGTCTGTCCGGAAGGTCCGGGAGCAGCCTGATCGGGGTCGACGGGGCGGCCTACTCGCCGTACGCGCTGCTAGGCGCGCTCTGTGCCGCAGGGCTGCCGGACTTCCAGGTGGTGCAGCACGAACCCGGTCTGGTCGACCTCGTCACGGCGGGTGACCTGGCCTCCGCGGACGCCACGGTGCGGTCCGTGAACGCGCGGCTCGGCGAGCACTTCGGACCGCGACAGGGTTTCCGCCTTCGCCACCGGCCGGAGGGGAGGTTCGTGCTCACCGCGGGTGGCAAGCGCAACCCCGTGGTCCAGCGACTGGAGGTCGCGGAGGCCCCGGAACGTACCAGGTACATCCACTCCTGAAGGACGTGTCGGCCGGGAACGGCGAGCTGACACCACCGGCCATACGGCCTCGACCCGGCCCGCCCCGAGCGGCAGCCGTCCAAGCAACCTGGAGATCCCCCGTGACAGGCGCCCGCAGTGCTCCGCAGCATCCGAAGCCGCTCGCCAACGGCAGCGACCACATCGAGCACCTCCAACGGGCGCTCGCCGTGCTGGAGGTCGAGCGGCTTCAGGCATGGGGCCGTGAGTTGGCCACGCGGCTCCAGCGCGGCGGGCGCCTGCTGGCGGCCGGCAACGGCGGTTCGGCGGCAGAGGCCCAGCACCTCACCTCGGAGCTGGTCGGACGGCTCCGGGACGACCGTCAGCCGCTGTCGGCGATCGCCCTGCACTCCGAGACTTCGGCGGTCACGGCCATCGGCAACGACTACGGGTACGACGAAGTCTTCGCCCGCCAGGTCCGGGCCCACGGTCGACCCGGGGACGTCCTGCTGCTGTTGTCGACATCCGGTCGTAGCGGGAACGTGCTGCGCGCGGCCGAGGCGGCCCGCGAGAGGGGCATGACGGTCTGGGCCCTCACCGGCACGGAGCCGAACCCGCTCACCGACCTCGCCGACGAGTCGGTCTGCGCGGGGGGTCCCACCGCGACCGTCCAGGAGTGCCACCTGGTGGCCGTGCACATCCTCTGCGCCAATGTCGACATCGCGCTCGGCGTCTGCCCGGCGGTGACCCCCGCTGGGGACACGCCCGCGGCGCCGGGCGGGCTGGTCGTGGTGGGCGACGCGCTCCTGGACCGGGACCTGGTGGGCGCGGTGGACAGGGTCTCCCCGGAGGCGCCGGTCGTCGTCGTCGACCACGTCGAGGTCCGTTCGCGGCCAGGCGGTGCCGGGCTCGCCGCGGTGCTCGCCGCCCGCAGCGCACGGCCCGTCACCCTGGTGACGGCCTTGTCCGACGACCGGGAAGGCCGGGAACTCGGCGGACTGCTACGGGACGCCGGCGTCCGGGTGATCGACCTCGGGCTCGCCGGGCCGACACCGGTGAAGAGCCGCGTCCGTGCCGACGGCCGAACGGTGCTGATGTTCAGCCAAGCCTCCGAGGCCGTGCCCGCACTGTGCCGCACCCTCACCGGCGACGAACACGCGCTGGTGGCCGGCGCGAGCGCCGTCCTGGTCTCGGACTACGGACGCGGACTCACCGGGGACGCCTCCGTCCGGGCGGCCCTCGCCGCCGCCACTGCCACGACGCCGATGGTCTGGGACCCGCACCCGCGCGGGGCCCGACCGGTCCCCGGTGCACGGCTGGTCACCCCGAACCGCGGGGAGGCGAGCGGCTTCGCGCCCGGGAGCGCGGGCACGGACCTGCGGTCGGACATCGAGCGCGGGCGGCGGCTCATCGACATCTGGAAGGTGGCCGGCGTGGCGATCACAAGGGGGGCTGATGGCGCCCTCCTGCTGGACACGGCGAAGACCTCTCCTCTCGCCGTTCCCGGGCGGCGCATCGCCGCGGCGGACACCTGCGGTGCCGGTGACTGCTTCGCCGCGTCGGCCACCGTACTGCTCGCGGGCGGCGCGCTGCTCTCGGAGGCGGTCACCGGCGCCGTCCGGGCCGCCGAGGAGTTCGTGGCGGCCGGCGGCGCGGCCGCCTGGACGGCGGGTGCGGCGGCCGTGGAACCGGGCACCGCATCTGCCGACCCGCTGGAGATGGTCGCCCGCGTGCGCGCCGCGGGCGGCACCGTGGTGGCGACCGGCGGCTGCTTCGATGTGCTGCACAGAGGTCACATCGCACTCCTCGAGAGTGCCCGTCTGCTGGGCGACTGCCTGGTGGTGTGCCTCAACGACGACGACTCCGTCCGTCGGCTGAAGGGACCGCAGCGCCCGGTCGTCCCGGTCGGGGACCGTGCGGCGGTCCTGGGTTCGCTGGCCTCCGTGGACGGGGTGGTGGTTTTCGCGGAGTCCACGCCGGAAGAGGTACTGCGTCGGATCAGGCCCGACATCTACGTCAAGGGCGGCGACTACAGGGTGGACGACCTGCCCGAAGCGGCCCTGGTCGATGGCTGGGGCGGCCGGACGGTGATCCTCCCCTATAGCGACGGGCTGTCGACCACCCGGATGGTCGACAGGCTGCTGCTGAGCATCGGCGACAAGTGACGCGACGCGAAGTGACGGCGGGCGTTCAGCGGGGCGCCCTCCGCGGGTGCGCGGAAGGCGCCGGAAGCCCGAAGTGACCGCGCAGGGTGTGGCCCGTGTACTCGGTGCGGAAGACGCCACGGTCCTGGAGTTCGGGTACCACCCGGTCGACGAAGTCGTCCAGTCCGCCAGGGGCGAATCGGGGCACCACCACGAATCCGTCGGCACCGTCCGACTGCACGTAGTCGTTCATCTGCTCCGCCACGCGAGCGGGTGTGCCGATGAAGGGCCTGCCCGCTGTCAGCCTCATCACGAGTTCCCGGATGCCGAGGTTCCGCTCGGCGGCGAGGGCCCGCCACTTCTCCACCCGGCGCAAGCGCACCGCGGCGTCGGCCAGCCCCGGCCAGTCGGGGGGTCCCGCCCCGGGATCGGGGTCGACGTCCGGCAACGGCCCGTCAGGGTCGTAAGCCGACAGGTCGCGTCCCCAGACGCGCTCCAGGTACCAGATCGCGAGCTGCGGGCTCACGGCCCGCCGTTGCATCAGCTCGGCGTTCTCCCTGGCCTCCGCATCGGTGTCGCCGAGGACGAACGACACCCCTGGCATGATCTTCACGTGCTCCGGGGCACGACCGTGGCGGGCCACTCTGCGCTTGACGTCCGCGTAGAAGGCCTGGCCGGCCAGGCCCAGACGGCGGCTGTAGATCATCTCCGCTGTCGCGGCAGCGAACTCGCGGCCCTGCTCCGAGTCCCCTGCCTGGATGGTCAGTGGGTACACCTGGGGGCTGGTCGGTACGGTGAACCGCCCGCCGACGCGGAAGTGCGGCCCTTCGTGGTGGAACCGGGTGGCTCCGTGCGGGCCCCAGCCGTCCCACAGGGTCCGGGCGACGTCGACGAACTCCGCTGCCCGCAGGTAGCGGTCGGCGTGCGCCAGATAGCCGCCGCGGCGGAAGTTCTCGCCCGTCCAGGCGTCCGGCGTGGTCACGACGTTCCAGCCGCACCTGCCGCCGGAGAGGTGGTCCAGGGTGGCCAGCTTGCGGGCCGCATCGAAGGGCTCGTTGAAGGTGGCGTTGACGGTGGCGGCCAGCCCTATCCGGTCCGTCACGGATGCCAATGCCGACAGCACGGTGATCTGGTCCAGCTGACCCGCGACGCCGACGTCGGAGACCTCACCGTGGTGCTCCACCAGTCGCGGGAAGTCGGCGAGGAGGAAGGCGTCGAACTTGCCCCGCTCCGCAGTGCGGGCCAGGTGGGAGTAGGAAGCGAACCCAACCTGACTTCCGGCGCGCGGATCGCGCCAGACGGTCATGTGGTTGACGGGGAAGAGCGCGGCGAGGTGCATCTGCTTGACGGGCTTGTTCATCGAGGGAGCCACCTTTCAGGCCGTGAACACGTTCGGGGCCTTCTCGGGCAGGCCGAGCCGCGCGCGCAGTGAGGTTCCCTGACGCGGGCGGAGCAAGGACCGCCGGCGCAGGACCGGGACGACCTCCGCGACGAACCGGGACAGCGTGGTGGGCAGGAACGCGGGGCGGAGGTGGAATCCGTCGACGTCCCCGGAGTCCCACATATCGCCGAGCAGGTCGACGAGTTCGATCGGTGATCCGGCGAATCCGGAGCAGCGCGACGCGGCATCCCCGGCCCCGGTACGACCGTCCCGGCCGGACACGCCGTGGTCACCGGCGAACCGTATCTCCAGCTCGCCGATGACCCGGGTGCGTGCTCCGAACCGGGCTCGGGCTTCCAGCGCGTCACGGACATCGACGAACACCATGTCGGCGTCGTGAACGGGGGCCCGGTGTCCGCGCGGATCGAAGTCGACCGCGAGGACGGGATGGCCCTGCGGCGGCCGCGGCACGTTCGCCGGGCCCTTGATGCGGAAGTGTCGTCCGGCGTGGTCGATGCGGTGGAGCTTGGACCGGTCGAGGAAGCGCCCGGCCGCCACCTCCCTGATCTCCGCACCGTCCTCCCAGCTGTCCCAGAGTCTGGTGACCACTTCGGTGAACTCGGCTTCCTCCGCGTGGAGTTCATCCAGACGGACGGGCGGCTCGGGCCCGAAGTGCGCGGCCTCCGCCTGCGCGGTGACCACGCGCCGGCGCCAGCCGGCGCGGCCCTGGCTGATGTGGTCGAGCGTGGCCAGTGCCCTGGACACGTGCACGGGTTCGCAGTGCGTGGTCGTCACCGTCGGCACCAGGCCGATGGTGGTGGTCAGTGGAGCGATCCCGGCGAGCACGGTCACCGCGTCCGGGCGCCCCAGGGCGGCGCGGGGCCCGTCCGGGAGCGCCATGGAGTCGTCCAGCGTCACGAAGTCGAAACCGCCCCGTTCGGCTTCCTGTACGAGCTGTCGATAGTGCTCGGGGGCCAGCGGATCGCCGGGCGAATGCCACCGGGACTCCGGGTGGCAGCCGGTTGCGTCGATGGCCATGCCGAGGAACATCGGGGCGCTCCTCTCGAAGAGCTGTTCACGGGCCGATGAGTTGATGAGCGAGCAGCCATGTCGATCTCACTGCCGCTGGGCCCGCAGCCTAGGCCGGGAGGACCGGCCGGCCGGGCTTTCCGAAAGAAGGGCAGCACCTCCGTCCGAGTTGGCCGTGGCGGTTGCACGGATCGATGAAACGTCGGAGTCGCGGTCGTGCATGCAACGGAGTAACTGCCGGAAAGGGCTTGTCGACCACTTCGGGGCGCCTTTACGTTCGACTCGTCTCACCCGAGAGAACCGATTCTCCCGAAGTCCGGAAGACATTCCTTGAAGATTTCCGATGGAACGTCAGCCTGCTCGTCCAGCCAGAAGGAGAAAGACATGAGCGACATCCAGAAGAACACGCCGGAGACCGCGTCGCAGGAGACCTCCCCCGAGGTCAACGACGAGGAGCTGGAAGCCCTTTCTGGCGGGCTGGAAGTAATCTGACCGCCACGTTCCTGGTCGTGTACCGGCGGCGAGTGCCGCGGGTACACGACCGGTTCCATGTGAGGGGCGCTGCCTGCCGTGGTGCAGTGCGTCCACTCCTGCATTCCCCTCGTCCCCCCACCAGCAGAGAGCGCATGATGAAGACCGCACAGGTGCGAGTCATCGAGTCCATGCAGGAATGCGTGCCCCGGGCCGAGGAGAGGAGGGTCTTCCTCGCCGGTGGAATGCACAACTGCCCCGACTGGCGCCACGACGCGATATCCGCCTTCCGCCGGATGTGGTCCGAGGGCAGCGCCGACCGGTGCTCACTGGCCCTCCTCAGTCCGCGTCGGGTCATCTCCGGCTCGTCCGGCTTCAACGAGTCCATGGTGACGTGGGAGCACCGGCACCTGGCGCTGGCGGACCTGGTGCTCTTCTGGTTTCCCAGCGGAAACGCGGCGAAGCCGGAACAGCCCGTCGCACTCTATGAATTGGGAGCGGCGGCGGCCACGGGGCGGGCCATCGCGGTGGGCGTCGAGGACGGATACCGGCGCCGCCCGGACGTGCTGGCGCAGTTGCGCTGCGCGCGGCCAGGGCTGCCGGTCCACAGCGATCTCCTCTCCACCGTGAGCACCGCCGTGGAGGCGCTGCGCGCCGAGTCCCGTCCTCCGCTTCGCCGTGCTTCGTAAGAGAAAGTGAGCACCTGATGGAAAGTCTGCGCTCGTTGGTGGGTGACCCCGAGCTGTTCCTCGGGACCGCGTGGCGGCGTGAAGCCCGTGCACTGAGCCCCAGCGTGCCGCCCGCCCTGCCGGTCAGGCTGGCCGACCTGGACGCTGCGCTGACCGGCGGCCTGCTCCGCAGGCCCTATCTGGAAATGGTCCGTGGCGGACGGAACCTGGAATTGGGTGACTTCACCACCCCGCGGAGTGTCGGTGGACACGAGTTCCCCGGTTACGCCGACCCGGACAAGGTGCTGAGGAGGATCTCCTCGGGAGCCACCCTGCTGATGCGGAACGTCGAGCACTGGCATCCGGGGGCGGCAGCACTCGCCGGTCGGCTCGGCACCGAACTCGGCTGCCCCGTGGAAGCGTTCGTCTTCGTCACGCCGGCGGGGGAACAAGGGCTGGGTTCGCACCGTGACGATGCGGACGTCTTCGTCGTACAGCTGAACGGCAGCAAGCGGTGGCAGGTGCACGGCGTCCCGGCGGGTGACGCATGGGAGGTCGGCTATGAGCCGGACCCTGGGCCGGTGGTGCTGGAGACCACGGTGGAGCGTGGCCAGGTGCTCTACATCCCGCGAGGAGCGCCGCACTCGGCCGTCGGCCGGAGCGGCGGTCTGTCCATCCACCTGTCGCTGACGGTGCGCAGGCCCGGCACTGGTGCTGCGGACGGTCCGGGGGCGGACACGGCAGGGGCGCCCTCGCTCGCGGCGCTGGCGGCCGTGCTCGACGGCTGAGGAGCAGGAACCTCGCGAAGGCGGGGCTGCGGGGAACGGTCGTGCCGATGGCGGCACGGCCGTTCTGTCGTTTGCGGGCTGCAGGCTCTGGGCTCTGGGGCTGTCGGCTGCCGGCTGCCGACAGCCGGCTGTGGGTGACGCAGCCGGAAAGCGCTTCGGCGGCCGACGGGCAGGACCTTACGCG
>NZ_JBHJTK010000084.1:0-11980 GCF_042267665.1 Streptomyces sp. NPDC056224 | reverse complement strand
GCACACACCACCCAAGTCCACTCCGGCGAAGAAGCCCTCACCCGCATCACCGGAGCCCAGACACCCTCCGGCATCCCCGTCACCATCACCACGCCCCAGCAGGACCGGCCGCAGCGCAGCGCGCGGTCCTCCCGCGGCCGGCGCAGCCGCCCCGCCCAGGAGCGGCGCCGCGCCATGGGCATGGCCGCCTGACCTCCGGGTCCCGGGGCCTGTCCCCGACCCGCTTCGCCCCGCCCCCGCCCGTCCCGCTCGTTCCCGCGTACCCCTTCCCGTCTGTGAGGCATCATGCGCTTCGTCATCGCCCGGTACCCCTTCGACCTCCAGAAGACCGAGGTGGAGGAGAAGATGAAGGGCGTCAAGGCCGAGCCCGTCACGGGGGCGTCCGTGATCATCGGCCGCCGCACCTACCCCGTCAAGCAGGTCGGCGAGGTCATCACCCGGCAGGACCGCCGCGACTTCACGGCCGCCGAGGTCACCCGGGCCCTGACCCGCCTCGGCTTCACCTGCCGCGACGTATCGGCGCCCGTGCCCGCGGCCGCCCTCACCCCGCTGCAGGCCGCCTCCGCACTGCTCGGCACCCCGGCCGGAGCCTGACCGCTTGCTAGAGTCCGTGCTCATGTCGATCCCTGATGATCTGCTCGTCGATCTCGCAGCCATGGTCGAGTCGGAGCAAACCAATCAGATGTCCCTCACCGTCGTGACCCAAGGCGCCGTCATCACCGGCCGCCTGGCCCCCGAGAGCGTCTGGCGTCAGCGCGTCGCGGAGGTCCTCCAGGACTCCGACCAGCTGGCCCCGTTCGCCGAGGTCTTCAGAGCCTCCGAACAGGCCGGCCCTGCCGCCGGGCCGCCCTCGCACCTGCACTTCCACGTGGCGCGCATCCTCCAGGGCACCCTGGGCATCCCCGAAACCGGCGGCATGTACCGGATCGCGCTCGGGGACGTCAACGCGTGGACCGTCGGGGACTTCAGCTACTCGGACAAATAGCCCCTCCTGCGACCGCACGGCCGCGGAGCCCGCTCATCCCGCTCGGAGGCCGGAACCGGGCCGGTGCCCGCCTCCGAGCTGCTGATCGGTGCCCATCGGGGAGCACAACCCCCGATGGGCACCGCGCACGCCCTGCGGGCGTTGGTCTCCCGGCGTGGGGGCCGCATCGCATCCGGCCGGACGGCGCGGACGTGACCCGCTGCGAGCGGCCGGGATCCGACCGGCGAACCGGCCTCCCCGGTCGCCGAACGCCCCCTGCGCGCCGCCCTGCGTCACGGGCGGGGCCCGGCCCCTCAGCCACGTCTTCGCGCGCTGCACGCCGCCGCACCGCGCGCAGGGACCGGGCTGCGCGCCCCGGGGCGCTCCCGTGGTCCCCGGCGGACGCACGGACCGAGCCGGCTACGGCGCCTCGCCGCATGCCGGAACGCCCGAATGCGCCCGGTACGGGGGCGCGCCTGCGCCTCGCGGTGCACCGCGGCTGGCCCCGTGCGCTCACCCATCGGGGACTACGGGACAGCCTCAGCCGGGGAGCCCTTCGAGGAACCGCTGCTGGTCGTCGAGGAGGCCCGGCGGGAAGAGGGCCCGCGGGGCGAAGACGGCCGTCAGGGCGAGCCGCCAGGAGGAGCGCTCGACGGGGGTGCGGAGCAGGGAGTGCGTCGCGCCCGGGTAGCGGCGGACGGTGAGCGTGCCGGGCCGGAGCAGGTCCCGGTAGACGGCCTCGGTCTCGGCCCCGTCCACGTTCAGGTCGTCGGCGCCCGAGATCAGCAGCACCGGGACGTCCCCCACGGCCCGCATGGCCCGTAGGTCCCCGGTCGCGTCCGCGGTGTGGTTGCGGGTGATGAACGACCAGCGCTCCGGGGTGAGTTCCCGGTCGGCGCCGGGGCTCGCGCGGTACTCCTCGTACGACCCGCCGCGCCGCAGCAGGGCCAGGGTCGACTCCCGGGTGCGCAGGGCGGCCGCCGTGCGGTCGGCGTCGGCCCCGGCCGCGCGGAGCTCGGCGCGCAGGTTGTACTCGCCCTGGCGGTCCCAGTTCACGGCGACGCCGACGGCGATGACGAAGCGGACGCCCGGGGCCGGGGCCCGCGCCACCACCTTGGGCAGCACCCATCCCGCCTGGCTGGCGCCCCACAGGCCGATCCGGGCGGGGTCGACGTCGGGCCGGGTGCGCGCCGCCCAGGCGATGGCGTCGGCGGTCTCGCGGGCCCGGTCGTCCATGGTCTGGCCGAGCCAGTCGGCGGGTTTGTCGAGGGAGAGCGAGGCGTAGCCGGCGCGGGCGAAGGCCTCCCAGTACGGCCGGTAGAAGCCGTCGTGGGTGGCATCGATCTCGCCGTCGCCGTGCACGAGGACCACCAGCGGGAAGGGGCCGGCGCCCCTCCCGGTGGGGGTGGCGAGCACCCCGGGCAGCTCGTGGCCGGCGGCGGGGACGGAGACGCGCTCCTCGTGGACGTCGTAGCTCTGCTGCCGCAGGACGACGCCGGTGAGGGCGAGGGCGCAGGTGAGGAGGAGGAGAAGGGTGGTCAGGAGCGCCTTGCGCGGCTTGGTCGTCATGGACTCCCCATCGTTCGCTCGAATGTAAAACGATCGTAGCGGCAATGAACGTATTAGGCTTGTGCGTATGACGACGGAGAGCGTGGACGTACGGCGCGCAGCGCCCCGGGGCGCCGAGGAGCGGGTGGCCGAGCTGTACTGGGAGGCCTTCTCGGGCAAGCTGGGCGCCGCCCTCGGCCCCGCGGAGGCCGGACGGCGGTTCATCGCCGGACACCTGCACCGGGACCGGGCGGTGGTCGCGGTGTCCGGCGGCCGGGTGGTGGGCGTGGCGGGCTACCAGCTGGCCGGCCGCGGCCTGGTCGGCGGCGACACGGCCGCCGTCAGGGCGCAGTACGGGCAGGTCAGAGGCCTGTACCGGGTGTTCCTGCTGGCCTTGCTGGAGCGCACCCCGGCCCGGGGCGAGCTGGTCATGGACGGCATCGCCGTGGACCCCGCCGAGCGGGGCCGGGGCGTCGGCGGCCTGCTGCTGCGGGAGATCGACGCGGTCGCCGCCGAACAGGGGTGCCGGCGGATCCGGCTGGACGTGGTCGCGGAGAACCCGCGGGCGCGGGCGCTGTACGAACGGCACGGCTTCCGGGCGGTCCGGCTGCAGCGCACCCCGTGGCTGCGGGACGTGCTGGGATTCGGGGCCGTGACGACGATGCACAAGGAGGTGGAGCGATGATCCCCACGCGTCTGGTGGTCCACGCCCTCGTACGGGAGGACGGCACCGTGGACGCCGCCGAGCTGTACGAGGTCGCGGGCGAACTCGGCATGACCGACCAGCAGGTGCGGCTGTGTGTGAAGCGGCTGGTGGCGGAGGAGCGCTTCACCGTGGAGGGGCGCGGGCGGCGCGCCGTGCTGCGCATGGCCGGGGCCGCCGGCCCGGGGGCCGGGGCCGGGCTGCCGCTCGTACCCGAGGTGGACTTCGTACGGCACGCCTACCGGCAGGACCGGGGGCTGGAGCCGTGGGACGGGGTCTGGCACCTGTTCGCCTTCGCCGTACCGGAATCCGCGCGGACGGCCCGGGACGCCCTGCGGGACGCGCTGACCGGGCTGGGGGCGGCGCCGGTGCAGGGCGGGCTGTACGTGACGCCGAACGCGATCGGGCCGTACGTGCGGGCCCGGGCGGCGGAGCTGGGCGTGGCCTCCGCGCTGACCTGCCTGACCAGCCGGGACCTGGAGGCGCGCGGGACCTGCGACCCGGTCGCGCTCGCGGGCCGGCTGTGGCCGCTGGACGAGATCGCGGCGCGGTACGAGCCGCTGCTGACCCTGGCGCGGCGCCCGGAGGCCGGGCTCGCGCACGCCGTGGAGCTGGCCGCGGCCTTCTCCGCCGCGATGCTCCCGGATCCGCTGCTCCCGCCGGAGCTGCTGCCGCAGCCGTGGCCGGGGACGGCGGCCCGGGCCGCCGCGGCCGGGGCCTGGGCCCGACTGCGGGCCGGGGCGGGGCCGGGCTGGCCGCGGCTGTTCCGGCTGTACGGCGAAGCGGTGGCCTGAGGCCGCGCGAGGACACGAGGGTATGGGTTGGTTTGTGGGGGTATATCCCCTGGGACAGCGCAAACGACGTACCCCCGTGCCCGTTCCCGCCGGGGGTCCACCCGTCGGAGGAGCGCAGTGCCATGCACCGTACAGACCTCACAGACGTCTCGACCGACGAGGCGAGGGCCCTGTCCGTGTCCCTGTTCCGGAGACTGGCCGAGCTGGAGGAAGGCGGCGCGGAGTACTCGTACGTCCGCAACACCCTCGTCGAGCTGAACCTCAGCCTCGTGAAGTACGCCGCCCGCCGGTTCCGCGGGCGGAGCGAGCCCATGGAGGACATCGTCCAGGTCGGCACCGTCGGCCTGATCAAGGCCATCAACCGGTTCGACCCGGAGCGCGGGGTGGAATTCACCTCGTTCGCGATGCCGACGGTCACCGGCGAGATCAAGCGGTTCTTCCGGGACACCAGCTGGGCCGTCAAGGTCCCGCGGCGGCTCCAGGAACTGCGGATCGACTCGGCCAAGGCGCACGACGTCCTGGAGCAGGAGCTCGGCCGCGAGCCCACGGACACCGAGCTCGCCGGGCACCTGCACGTCACGCCCGAAGAGCTGGTGGAGGGGCGCAAGGCCGCGTCCGCCTACTCCGCGCGCTCCCTGGACGCGCCGATCCAGGAGGACGGCGACCACGACGGAGGCGCCGACCGGCCCACGCTCGGCGCGGAGGAGGCGGCGTACGACCGCATCGAGTGCCTGGAGTCCCTCAAGCCGATGCTGGCCTGCCTGCCCGAGCGCGAGCGCGTCCTGCTCTCGCTGCGGTTCGGGCAGGAACTGACCCAGTCCGAGATCGGCGACCGTCTGGGACTGTCCCAGATGCACGTGTCCCGCCTGCTGGCCCGCACCCTGGAGCGACTGCGCGCCGGGCTGCTCACCGACGAGGCCGGCGAAGCCGACGAGGCATCGCGATCGGCGGAGCTGCCGGCGGAGGCGTCCGGGGCGGGCGTCACGACCACGGCGCCCGCGGTCCGCTGACCAGCACCTCCAGCCAGACGGTCTTGCCCATCCGCCCGTCGCCCGACGGCTCCCAGCCCCAGCCGCGCGACAGCCTTTCCAACACGATCAGCCCGTGCCCGCCCGGCAGCGCCCGGTCCCCGGGCGGCCGCCGCCGCGGAGGCTCGGCACTGTCGTCACTGACCTCTATGCGCAGCAGCCCGGGGGTGTGCCGCAGGACCAGTTCGCGCGGGCCGCCACCGTGCAGGCAGGCATTGGTCACCACCTCGGAGACCAGCAGCAGCACGTCCTCGACGGCTTCGCTCTCCCCCGGCCACTGCCAGTCGGCCAGCGCCCGGCGGGTGAAGTCCCGGCACCGGCCCACCACACCGGTCGTGGCGCCCCCCAGGACCAGCCTCCGCGTCTGCTCGGCCACAGGGCCTCCCGTCTCCGCGCGCGCCGCTCAGCGGCGCACCTACCCCTACCCCCAGCTGCCAATCCTAGAGCGGTGCCCGTCACCCCCTCTCGATGAATTTCGCATCTCGAAAGTGAGATTCCATATTCCGGTAAGTCGAGATCCAATCCGTTCGCCATCAACCCGCCATCGATCCGCCACCGGGCCGGCACCGGGCCGGCACCGGGCAGATGGCCCCCGAGAGCACCCCACCGCGCCCGGACCCACCTGCCCGCCCACCCACCGGACGTCATCCACATTCCGCATCGTGGACAACTACTCTCGTTTTATGAACGCAGAAGCCGGCGCCCCCGCCGCCGCGAAAACCGCAGTGAAGGACGCAGTGAAGGACGCCGACCGGAAGCATGTCTTCCATTCATGGTCGGCGCAGGAGCTCATCGACCCGCTCGCCGTCGCCGGGGCCCAGGGCTCGTACTTCTGGGACTACGACGGCAACCGCTACCTCGACTTCTCCAGCGCCCTCGTCTACACGAACATCGGCTACCAGCACCCCAAGGTCGCCGCGGCCATCCAGGAGCAGGCGGCCACGCTGTGCACCGTGGCGCCCGGCTTCGCCGTCGACGTCCGCTCCGAGGCGGCCCGGCTGATCGCAGAGCGCACTCCCGGCGACCTGGACAAGATCTTCTTCACCAACGCGGGGGCGGAGGCCGTCGAGAACGCCGTCCGCATGGCCCGGCTGCACACCGGCCGGCCCAAGGTGCTCTCCGCGTACCGCTCGTACCACGGCGCCACCTCCACCGCGATCAACCTGACCGGTGACGCGCGGCGCTTCGGCAACGACACCGCCACCGCCGGTGTCGTGCACTTCTGGGGCCCCTTCGCCTACCGCTCGCCGTTCTACGCGACCACCGAGGCCGAGGAGTGCGAGCGCGCCCTGCGCCACCTGGAGGACACCATCGTCTTCGAGGGTCCGCAGTCCATCGCCGCGATCATCCTGGAGACCGTCGGCGGCGCCCCGGGCGTGCTCGTGCACCCGGCCGGCTACCTGCCCGGCGTGCGCGAGCTCTGCGACCGCCACGGCATCGTCCTCATCCTCGACGAGATCATGGTCGGCTTCGGCCGGACCGGTAAGTGGTTCGCCTCCGAGCACTGGGACGTACGCCCCGACCTGCTCTGCTTCGCCAAAGGCGTCACCAGCGGCTACGTGCCCCTCGGCGGGGTCGCCATCTCGGCGGCCATCGCCGAGACCTTCGCCCGCCGGCCCTACCCGGGCGGCCTGACGTACTCCGGGCACGTACTGGCCTGCGCGGCCGCCGTCGCCACGATCAACGTGATGGAGGAGGAGGGCACCGTCGAGCAGTCCGCCCGTACCGGCGCCGAGCTGCTCGGCCCCGGGCTGCGCGCGCTCGCGCAGCGGCACCCCTCGGTCGGGGAGGTCCGGGGGCTCGGCACCTTCTGGGCCCTGGAACTCGTACGGGACGCGGCGACGCGGGAGCCGCTGGTTCCGTACAACGCCTCGGGCGCCGACAACGCACCCATGGCGGAGCTCGGGGCGGCCCTGAAGAAGGGCGGCCTGTGGCCGCTGATCGCCGGGAACCGCCTGCACGTCGCGCCGCCGTGCAACATCGCGCCCGAGGACGTGGCCAAGGGCCTGGCGATCCTCGACGAGGCCCTGTCGGTCGCCGACGCGCACACGGCCTGAGCTGCACAGCCGTTCGGTCGCCCAATCCGTGGGTGCCGCTCTCGGAGGATCCGCGCCCTTACGAACGCCACGTGGACGTGCTGGAATCCGAAGGAGCACCTACGGACCGGGATGCACGTCAGTCCCGGGGCGGTCCTCCGAGACCGAACGGCGGGGAGCGGCCCGACCGCTGGACGCCGGGCGTACGGGATCCCGCAAGCCGGACTCCGTGTACCCGTAAGGAAGTCAGCCCATGAGCAAGCACGTCCTGGCCCAGAACCAGTACGGCAAGGCCGAGAACCGCATCGTCAAGGTCACCCGCAAGGGCGCCGAAGGTTCGTGGCACGAGATCCGCGACCTCAACGTCTCGGTCGCGCTCCGCGGTGAGTTCCGCGACGTCCACCTGACCGGCGACAACGCCAACTGCCTGCCGACCGACACCACCAAGAACACGGTGTACGCCTTCGGCAAGGAGCACGGCATCGACTCCCCCGAAGCCTTCGGCATCCTGCTCGCCAAGCACTTCGTCTCCTCGCAGGAGCCGATCCGCGAGGCGCAGATCCGCATCGAGGAGTACGTGTGGGACCGCATCCCGGTCCCGACGCGCAAGGAGCAGCACTCCTTCGTCCGCAAGGGCCAGGAGGTGCGCACCGCGCAGATCACCTACAGCGAGACGACGGGCCTGCAGGTCATCTCGGGGCTGAAGGACCTGACGGTCATGAACTCGACCAACTCCGAGTTCCACGGCTACATCAAGGACGAGTACACGACCCTCCAGGAGGCGTACGACCGCATCCTGGCGACCAAGGTCACCGCGCGCTGGGCGCACTCGGCGCTGGCCGCCGACGACGCCGGGTACGACTGGGACCAGTCGTACCGGAAGGTCCGCAAGAACATGCTGGAAGCCTTCGCGGAGACGTACTCGTACTCGCTGCAGCAGACCCTGAACCAGATGGCCGAGCGGGTGCTCGACAACTGCGCCAAGGTCAACGAGGTGCGCCTGAACCTCCCCAACAAGCACCACTTCCTCGTGGACCTGGAGCCCTTCGGCCTCAAGAACGACAACGAGGTCTACTTCGCGGCGGACCGGATGTACGGCCTGATCGAGGGCACCGTCCACCGCGACGGCGTGCAGCCGGTCATCGCGACCTCCGACTGGATCGTCGCCTAGTCGCGTCGCCCAGTTAGTCGCGTCGCCCAGTCGCCCAGTCGCCTAGGCTCCTGGGTCCGCCGGCCCGCCCGGCCCGCCCGGCCGGGCCTCCCCGGGCGCCGGGTACACGGTCCCGAGACGCAGGTTCCACCGCCCCGTGCGCCCGCTGAGTTCGGTGAGCGTGCGGGGTCGCGCGTCCAGCCGCCAGAACGTGTGCGGCGGCAGCTCCAACGCGTGCACGACGGCCGCCCGGACGAAGGCCTGATCCGCGGTCACCCGGTGGGTGCCGGGCCCGAGGCCGTCCAGCCAGTTCCCGGCACGGGCGACGAGCGCCTCGACGGACTCGCCGCCGGGCGGGGCGTACGCGGGGTCGGTGAGCCAGCTGCGCACCGCGGCCGGGTCCTCGGCGGCCACCTCCTCCAGGGTCCGCCCCGCCCACCGCCCGGTGTCCAGGGCGAACGGCCCGCCGTGGCCGAAGCGGTGCTGCCTCATCGAGGCGTCCGGATCCGGGGTGACCAGGTGAACTCGTACCGAAGGGGGGTTCATAAAGGGAGCGTAAGCGCGGTACGGTCTCGGACGACATAACTACATGACGACGGTACGACGGAAGCACGGTGAGAATCCGGCACGGTCGCGCCACTGTGAATCCTCCCCGCACGGGAGGCAAGTCAGACCCGCCGCCGTCGTCGCGAGCACCACTGACCGGGACGCGTGTTCCCTCTGGAGGTACCTGCCATGGCCGCTCACACCGCCGTGCCGACGACGGCTCCCGCCGTCGCCCCGATTTCGCTCTCCGCGCTCGCTCCCTGGGCGGCCTTCGTCGCCGTCCTCATGCTGGTCCTGCTGTACTTCATCGGCGTCGAACAGGGCGCCACCGCGGTCTTCGAGGGCGAGACCGTCCACGAATGGCTGCACGACGGCCGCCACCTGCTCGGCTTCCCCTGCCACTGATCTCTCTGATCGCTCCTCGCAAGGGAACCCGCACACAGATGAACGCTCTCTCTCCCCGCATCCTTCTCATCAGAGGCATGCTCGCCGGCCTGCTGGCCGGTGTCGCCGCCTTCCTCGTCGCGTACCTCCTCGGTGAGTCCAAGGTGGACGCGGCCATCGCCATCGAGGAGGCCGGCCACCTCGCGGCCGGCCACGACCACGGCGCCGAGGAGGCCCCGGTCAGCCGGGCCCTCCAGGCCACGGCCGGCCTCGGCACCGGCGTCCTGCTGTACGGGGTCGCGCTCGGCGGAATCGCCGCGCTCGTCTTCTGCTACGCGCTGGGCCGCATCGGCCGCTTCGGCCCGCGGGCCACGGCCGCGCTCGTCACCGGCGGGCTGTTCGTCACCGTCACGCTGGTGCCGTTCTTCAAGTACCCCGCCAATCCGCCGGCCGTCGGTGACCCCGAGACGGCTGCCCGGCGGACCGCCCTCTACCTGCTCATGATCGCCCTGAGCGCGCTGCTGGCGGCGGGCGCGCTGATCCTGGGCCGACGGCTCGCCCCGAAGCTCGGCAACTGGAACGCGACGGTCGTGGCAGCCGCGTCCTTCGTCCTCGCCGTCGGGATCTCGTACGCCTTCCTGCCCGGCATCAACGAGGTTCCGTCGGACTTCCCCGCCGCGCTCATCTGGGACTTCCGCCTCGCGTCCCTGGCCATCCAGGCCGCGCTGTGGACGACTTTCGGCCTCGCCTTCGGTTTTCTAGCCGAACGGGCCCTTGTGCCGGGCGCCGCACCCAAGGAGGCTGTGCTGCCGACGAGTTGACCATGAGGGGGCCGGTAGTACATGCCGTACGTGCCGACGGCGATAAGGCAGTGGCGAGGATGGACGGGCGCCGCCCCGTTCTGGCTGAGCTCGTTCCTGCTGCTCCTGGCCCCCTTCACCGCCGTCACGCTGTTCGGCCAGATCGGCGTGATCGCGGCCCTGGCCGCGCTGGGCGGCCTGGCCCGGCACCTGTGGTCCGGCGACTACGGCCACCCGGCCGTCCACCTCGCCGCCATCCTGATGGGCGCGACGACGGCGACGCATGTCGCGGTGTGCTGACAACGGCCGGATGAGCTTCGCCGTCCGCTCCCGCCGCGTCCGGGATCGGTGACGTCCCGCGCGCCGCCGTACCGAGCCGGGCACGCACACCCCGGAGATCACCCGTTCGGACGTACGGTCCCGCGCGCTCCGAAGGGTATGGCCGGACCCGTCGCCAGCTGCGAAGACGCAGGAATCCCGACACGACACGCCCGTGACGTTCCGTCAGCCTCTCGTGTTGCACCACGTACTGACGGGCAGAGGAGGTGTCCACTGCTCACGTGACCCGGCCGCCCGAGCCGGACAGGAGGGATTCCCATGCCCCGCGCCAAGTGGGTCGTCGCCGCTCTGACGGTGGTTCTGCTGTCCACCGGCATCAGCGTTCTGCAGCGCACCGAGGGGGCCACCCCCTCGGCCACGACCACGGACGACGCGCTGCCCTCCCGGGCGTTGGGGCTGTCCGACCACCGGCGCCTCGCCCGGCAGCGGGAACACTCCGGCGAGCACACCCCCGGCCAGGGCGCGCGCTCGCCGAGGACGGCCCCCGGTCCGCTGCGGGCCGTCACGGGGCCCATGCGGCCCGCTCGGCCGGTGCGGTTGCGCGTCCCGAGCCTGGACATCGACGTGCCGCTGGCCGGGGCGCGATCGGGTCAACAGGGCCATGAGGGCCGCGACAGCCGCGAGAGCCACGGGGAAGCCTTCTGGGACACCGCCGGTCCGCCGCCGGGCTCGGCCGGCACCGCCGTGGTCACCGGGTCCGGCCTGGACCTCGCCGGACTTCAGCGCGGCCGGACCGTCGAGATCTCCCGCGCGGACGGCCGTACGGCCGTGTTCACCGTCGTCCGGATCTCACCCGGCGAGGCCCCCGGCCACGAGGGCCGGGCCGGGCGTGCCCAACTGCGCCTCATCGGCGGCGAGACCGCCGTACTGGCGCGGCTGACGGGACAGCGGCGCGGCCGCTGACCCGCCCCTGCGGGCCGTCATCCGTGGGGGGTGACTTCGTCCTCCGGTCGGGGGCTTCTGCGCACCCGGCCGGGAGCCGCCCGGCACGGCGGGGCACACCCCCCGCATGAGCGGGAGGCGGCGCGCGCGTGCGGCACTGACCCGGGCCCTGACGGCGGCCTGTGTCGTGCTGCTGTGCGTGTTCGGCGCCGGTCCGGCCGCCGCGACGGTCGCCGAGTCCCGGCCCTCTTCCACCGCCCCCGCGGAGCCCACCGAGGGACAGTCGGATCCGGCCGCCGACCCCGAGGTACGGGCCGCCGTACGGTGGCTGCCGCGCGGGGTACCGGGGCTGCGGCGGACACCGCCGCCGATGTTTCACGTGAAACACGAGGAGCGGCCCGCGGGCGCGCCTGCGGGCCTCGGGAAGACCGAGCCGGCACCGCCGACGGCGCGGAGTGTGGTCCTGCGCTGCTGAGCCGGCCCGTGCCCCCGGGCCCGGTCCGAGCGGGCCCGGCCCGCCGGCAGTGCAGTCCCCCCACACACCCTTGAGCACCGTGAGGTTCCGCCATGCCCATCGACCCGTACACCGCCCTGAACGCCATGCTCCGCGCCGAGGCCGCCCGATTCACCCCGCCGGTACGCCGGGCCGATCCGGCCGCGCCGGTGAAGACGCCGGCCACGGCCGCCGAGTCCGAGAGCACGAGCGGGGGCGAAGCGCGGCACACGGCCGCGCCGGACCCGGCCGCGTAGGAGCCCGCCGCAGACCGCCCGGCCGTGAGTACGGCCTGTCTCTGATCCACCTCTGG
>NZ_JBHJTK010000083.1:0-11987 GCF_042267665.1 Streptomyces sp. NPDC056224 | reverse complement strand
GCCGCGGTGACCACCGCGGCCGGCCCCTTCTTCGTGTCTTCGTGTCTGCGTGGATCTACGGATTCGCGGATTCGCGGATTCGCGGGGGAACGCCCGTCCGTCAGCCGGCGGCGGCCTTGCGCTCCAGGGCGTTGAGGCGCAGGTCGAGCAGGGCCATCAGCACCGGGGGCTCCAGGGCGTCCATCGGACGCAGGGTGACCTCGGCGGGCAGGAGCAGGGTGTCGGCGTGCGCGGTGACCGGACCGTATCGGCCCACGGAGACGGTGTCCTTGTCACCGGTGCCCGACGGCTGGTTCTCGTAGCTGTACGGGACCGAGTGCACGAGCAGGTACCACGTGCCGGCGGGGATGTCGCGCAGCTCGAAGGAGCCGGGGCCGTCCAGCACGGAGCAGCGGATGGGCTGGCCCTGCGGGACGGGGGTGGCGAAGAGGCCGAGGAAGCAGTAGCCGGGGTCGCGGTCCTCGGGGAAGACGATCCGCCCGCGCAGGGTGCTGCGCGTGCTGACGTCCTTGCCCGCCGGGTCGGTCTCGATGGCCGGGGTGTACCCGCCCAATTCCCGGTACATGCTCGGCGAGACGCCGACACAGGACTTGAAACGCGAGCTGAATGTGCCCACGCTGCTGTATCCCACCTGGCTGCTGATGTCCGCGACGCTGAATTTGGTGTCGACCAGGAGGCGCTTCGCCTCCTGAAGCCGCAAAGCCGACAGAAAGCGCCCCGGCGACGTTCCGGTCACATCCCGGAATACGCGGGTGAAATGGAATTTGCTGAACATAGCGGTACGCGCCATGTCGTCGATCGTCAAATCCTGACCGAGGTTGACGTGCATATCGTCGATCACCCGGTGGACAGCGCTCTCAATGGCGGTGGAGGTCACCGTTTCTCCCTGTCGTTGAGTAATGGCGATGCGATGCCCGGTTACTTCCGGGATTCCGGAGCGGGGCGAACCGTGCCGGCTCCGGCGACGTCCGTCAGCCGGCGGCTGGCCAGTTCTTCAGCGAACCTGCGCCACGCGTGGGAGCACTGCAGTGCGAGCTCCGCAACGGTGGCCGTGGAGTGCGGGGGGACGGAGTCCACCTGCTGGCGCCAGGCGTCGTCCAGGACGAAGTGGGTGTGGAGCCAGCGCAGGAACTGTCGTCCCGAATCCGAGTGCCGCAGGGACGGGTCACTGGTGAGCCCGCGCAGCATGTCCAGCGAGGTCCGGGTCCGCCCTGCGCCCGCGGGCGCAGGGCCGGCCCTCCTGGCGGGCACGGCGGCGGACACGGCGTCCGGGACGTGTGCCGCCGCGAGCGCGGGCGAGCCGCGCTGCTCGGTGACGCCCACACCGGCGCCACGCCGTGGCGCCGGTATCGGAGCCTCGCCGCGCAGCAGCCGCTGGCGCACGTCGTGAGCGGTGCCGAGGGACAGCCCGGTCTCCTTGACGATGGCCCGCAGGGGCAGGTCGGGGTGGCTGGTCATCAGCTCGGCGGCGCGGATGCGCTCCGCCGTGCGGTCCAGGGGGTGGGCCTTGCCGTCGGCACCGATACGGGTGTTCGACTGCCGGGCGTCCTCGGTTGAACCGCGGCGGATGGCCGCGACGGTCTTCGCGTCGAGCCCGGTGTGGGTGGCCACGGCCCGGTCGGACATGTCGGCGTGCGAGCGCAGGATGCGCTCCGCGGCCGCCTTGCGGTCCGGCGTGGACAGGGGCAGCCCGTGGGCGACGTTCGCGGAGACCGCGCGCAGGAAGGAATCCGTCTCGGGACCGTCGAAGTAGTGCACCTCGACGCTGTCCAGACCGCGCAGCACGGCGGCGGCCACCCGGTGCGAACCGTCGATGATCCGCATCGTGGGCCGGTGGACGAGTATCGGGGGCAAGGACACCTGCATTTCGGCGAGCCGCTGCACGTGACTCGTGTCCACGCCGGACAGCCGGGGGGAATCCGCAGACTGCAGTGCGTCGATGCGGACCCGGTGGGTGAGATTGGTGGGCAGCTCCAGACTTCTGTCCGTGCTTTCCAACTTCTCCCCCCGTTCAACTCAAGGTGCGCACCGTGGCAAGCCGTTCCGGCTCCCCTGCGGGGCCGGTACTGCGCGAAACCTGGACGTCCCAAGGACAATAACCGGACGATCGTTATTGTTGTGTGCCGGTGAACGGCGACGGCGCGACTTTGCCTAGTTTCATGACGCAACTCATTGTTCGGTGAACCGGGCTTCGGTTGGTTGTTTGAAACGACCCAGTGGATCTACCTTCATCTCACGCCAGCAGAAATGCCGACCGAAACAAAGGAGGACGAGATGCCGGCAGTGGAGGAAAGAGCAGAGCGCAGGGTCGAAATCGGACCCGACGCCGCTCTCACGCTTGAGGCTTACGCGGACACCATCGTCCCCGGCGAGAAGCGCTGGCCCGGAGACCGGGCCGTGGCCGGGGTGTCCACCGGCGGCGGAGCGGTTGCCGCCGGCGCCCTGGAGCTGCTGCGCTGGGACGCCACCGGCGTTCACGACGGCCTCGAGGACTTGGCGAACCTGGTCAACGACCACACCCGGGCCTACGCTTCGGAGCGGGAGCTGGTCCTGGACGAGACGGTGCCGCCCTTCGTGGCCCTCGACTACGAGGACCGGGTGCGGCTGATCGTCGCCCTGACCACTCCGGGGCACCCGGAGAAGGACTTCTGGGTCCTGCTCTCCCTCTTCTGCAACATGGCCTTCGACTCGGCCGCGCACCTGCACACCGCCCAGGCCCTCGAAGACGGCCATCCGGGCCTGGAAGCCATGGGCATCACCAAGCCCGACGCCGACGGACTGTGGCGTTTCCAGGACTTCGGCTACGGCCGCCAGCTCGCCGCACTGCACCCCGACACGACGCCCTCCGGGAGCCCAGCATGAGCAACACCATCGAGAAGACGGATGTCCTGGTCATCGGCAGCGGTTTCGGTGGCGCCATCGCCGCCTACCACCTCGCCGCAGGCGGCGCGAAGGTCACGGTGCTGGAGCGCGGCCCCTGGCTGGAAAGCAAGGAATTCGAGCACGACTACAAACTCGGCTCCTCCTACACACGAGCCTTTGACTTCGTCGTCGGCGACGGGATGAGCGTGCTGGGCGGCAATTGCGTCGGAGGCGGCAGCGTCGTCTACTTCGCGGCCATGCCCCGCGCCCCCAAGTTCGTCTTCGACCGCAAGGGAAGCATCGGCCGCCGGATGTGGCCGAAGGCGGTGAGCCGCGAGACCCTCGACCCGTGGTACGACCGGATCGAGGAGTCCCTCTCCGTCACCAAGCAGGAGTGGAGCGACGTCTCCTACGCAGGAGGCCTGTGGGCAGCGGCGTGCAACCACTCCGGACGGACCGCCAACCCGCTCGCCGTCGCGATCGACAACTCCAAGTGCACCAACTGCAACTTCATGATGGCCGGATGCCGCTTCGAGGCGAAGCAGTCGCTCACGGTCAACTACCTTCCGGCAGCCATCGCCCACGGCGCGCAGATCCGCCCGCTGCACGAGGTGCAGTACCTGGCGCGGACCCCCGAGGGCGACTACCGGGTCCACTACAACATCGTGGACGAGGTCGACTACCGCCTCCAGAACGGCTCCGGCGTGATCGAGGCGAAGATCGTCGTCATGGCGGCCGGCGCCGCAGCCACCCCCGTCATCCTCCAGCGCAGCGAGGCCCACCTCGGCAGCATGCCGCACGCCGTCGGACGCTACTTCTCCGGCAACGGCGAGCGCCTCAACACCGCCATCCTCAACGAGGACAAGGTCGCCGAGCTCCTCGGTCTGTCCCGCGGCGACGGCCAGCTCCCCTACGGAGCCAACGCGATCGGCAAGGGTCCGACCGTGGCCAGCTGGGACAAGCTCGACGGCTCCCTGCCCGAGTACTCCCGCTACTCGCTGGAGCAGCTCTACTTCCCGCCGGGCCTCGGCACGATCCTGGCCCAGGCACCCGACGCCACCGGCCCGACCTGGTTCGGCAAGGACAAGAAGGAGATCCTGAAGAACTGGAAGTCCTGGCTCACGATCTTCTCGATGACCGAGGACGACAACGAGGGCGTCTTCGGCCCGCCGCCGGCCACCGGCAACGCCCACCGCATCTCCCAGCAGATGCTCGGCCGCGGCAACCTCTCGTACCAGCCGACGAAGAACACCTGGCACGGCTGGAACCAGTCGGACGCCGAGGTGAAGGAGATCATGGAGAAGGACGGTCTCGCCAAGGTGATGCCGTGGACCAACGACCTCGTCGGCGCCTATACCGTGCACCCGCTGGCCTCCTGCCGCATGGGTGACGACCCCAACACCTCCGCTCTCGACGACACCAACGAACTGCGCGGCCACTCCGGCATCTTCGTCACCGACGGCTCCGCGGTCCCGGGAGCCTTGACCGTCAACCCGGCCATGACCATCGCGGCCGTCGCCGAGCGCGCCGTCCCCAGCATCGTGGCCGCGGCCCAGCGCAGGGGTGTCGCGGTGACCTACGGAGCCCCCGCTCCGACCGGATACAAGAGCGGCCGCAAGGGGGTTCTGCCCCTCCTGCCCCAGCCCCAGCTGGCCCGCGTCTAGACGTCCGGACCACCGGAGGGCGTCTTCCGGCCGACCGGTGAGTTGCTTCAAGAAACTCTGCACGGCGCACGCCCACTCAGTTGCTTCACAAAACCCATACGAAAGTGAGTACGACATGTCGCTCAACGACGTACTGAAGGTCCTGGCCGCCGACATCGACGAGGTCGAGAACCTCGTCCGCGACATCGACGAGGCCGACTGGGCCAAGCCGACCCCGGCGCCCGGCTGGAGCATCGCCGACCAGGTCGCCCACCTGACCTTCATCTTCCGGCTGGCCAAGACCGCGGCCGCCGACCCGGACACCTTCAAGGGCATCGCGGCCAAGGCGTCGCAGAACTTCGACGGCGCGGTCAACGCCGCCCTCCAGCAGTTCAACGGCTTCCCGCCCAAGGAACTGCTCGCACGCTTCCGCAGCGAGGGCGACGCCTCGGTCGAGGCCCTGGCCACCGTCCCCGAGAACTCGGTCGTGCCGTGGCTCGTCAACCCGCTGCCGCCGCACGTCCTCGCCTCCGCCGGAATCATGGAGCTCTTCGGCCACGGACAGGACATCGCCGACGCCCTCGGCGTGCACCGCGAGCCCACCGACCGGCTCCGCCCGCTGGTCCAGTTCGCCGTCCTGACCCGCGACTTCGGCTACCTCTCCCACGAGCTGACGCCGCCGGCCGAGCCCTTCCGCTTCGAACTGACCTCCCCGGCCGGCGAGGTGTGGACCTTCGGGCCCGAGGACGCCACCCAGAAGATCACCGGTCCCGTCCACGACTTCTGCCTCCTGGTGACCCGCCGCCGCCACCGCGACGACCTCGCCCTGACCGCCACCGGCGAGGAGGCCGACCGCTGGCTCGACATCGCGCAGGCCTACCGCGGCCCCGCCGGTGAGGGCCGCACCCCGGGCCAGTTCGCGGACCAGTGCTGCGACTGACCGGGCTCCCGGTCACGCGCCGGGTCCCGCACCGACCGCCGGTTCCCGCCCCCGGGGACCAGCCCGCAGCCATCGGCCGAAGCCCACCAGGAGAGACCCATGACCAGCACGCCCCTCCGCAGCGTCACCGTGATCGGCTGCGGCCCGACCGGAACGTCCATCGCGCTCGCCCTGACCCGCGCCGGGGTCGACGTCGCCCTCGCCGACACCGACCCCCGGGCGCTGGACCGGGCCCTGAGCGCCGGGGCCGGCACCCTGCTCGTCCCCGGCGGCCGGCCCGCCGACGTGGTGGTCGTGGCCACCGAGCCGTCCACCGCCCCCGATGTGCTCTACGAGGCGCAGGCCCGAGGCCTCGGCCGCGCGTACACGGATGTGGACGGGATCGACGAGTCGATGTGGCAGGAGATCCTGCTGCGGGGCTGCGACCAGTTCGGCTACGTCCCCGGCCGGCCGCCGGGGGCACCGCGGACCGCAGGGCCCGCAACCGCCTCGGCCGACCGTTTCGAGGGCCGCCCGTGGGTCCTGGCCCCGGGCCCCGCCACCCCCGGCGAAGCGGTGGCCGCCGTCCGGGAACTCGTCGCCCTCTGCGGCGCGATCCGCCACCAGCTGCCGCCCGCCGCCCCGTCCCAGAGCGTCACCTTCTGCAGCCCGCGGGTGACCGTCGAACCCGTCGCGCACCCGAGGAGCTGACCACCATGCACGCACAGCCCGGACTGCTGAGCACCATGCGCGAGGACCTGGAGGTCATCGTCGCCCGTGACCCCTCCATCGACAGCCTCTGGGAGGCCCTGCTCCACCCCGCGCTGCCGGCGCTGTGGACCCACCGCGTGGCCCACCGGCTCTACCGAGGGGGCCTGCGCACCGCCGCCCGGCTCCTGTCCCGCGCCGCCCGCCGGCGCACCGGCGTCGAGATCCACCCGGGCGCCGTGCTCGGCCGCCGCGTCTTCATCGACCACGGGGCGTCCGTCGTGATCGGCCAGACCGCCCGGGTCGGCAACGACGTGACGATCTTTCAGCAGGTCACCCTGGGCGCCGTCGGCTGGTGGAGCGACAACGCGCTGCCCGCCGGGCGCCGCCGTCACCCCTCGATCGGCGACGGGGTGGTCCTCGGAGCCAACGCGACGGTGCTGGGTCCGGTCACCGTCGGGGAACGGGCGCTGATCGGCGCCATGGCCACCGTCACCGAGGACATCGCCCCCGGTGCCCGGGTCTACGCCCCGCGCTCGGTGGTCAAGCCCGCCGCCCTTCCCGGTCCCGTCCGCCTCCTCGCCCAGGCCGCCTCGTGGTGACCGCCACGGTTCTCGCCGCTCACCGTCTCCTTCCCGCCCCCGTACCCGCCGCCGCACCCCCGCACAGGAGCCCCGCAGTGACCACCGCGCCCGCCCCCGCAGACAGCCGCATCGCCGCCGGCGTCGAGGAACTCATCGGGAACACCCCGCTGGTGCGCGTCGCCGTCGCCGACGCCGATCCCTCGGTCCGGGTGCTGGCCAAGCTGGAGTCGGCCAACCCGTACGCCAGCGCCAAGGACCGGGCCGCCCTCTACATGATCCGGGCTGCTGAACAGCGCGGAGACCTGGTCCCCGGCGGTACGGTGATCGAAGCCACCTCGGGCAACACCGGCATCACGCTGGCCGCGCTGAGCGCCGTACGCGGCTACCGCTGCGTCGTCGTCCTGCCGGACAGTGCGACCAGCGAGCGGATCGGCCTGCTGGGTGCACTCGGCGCCGAAGTGGTGCACACCCCGGCCGCCGAGGGCTTCGCCGCCGCGATCGCCAAGGCCGAGGAGATCGAGGCCGCCACCCCCGGCTCCTGGTACATGCGCCAGCACGAGAACCCCGACAACGTCCGGGCCCACTACGAGACCACCGGACCGGAGATCTGGGCCGACACCGGCGGCCGGGTCGACGTACTGGTGGCCGGGGTCGGCACCGGCGGCACCCTGACCGGTGCCGGCCGCTACCTGCGCGAGCGCAATCCGCACGTGGAGATCGTCGCGGTCGAACCGGAGAACTCCGCGCTGCTCTCCGGCGGCAGTGCCGGGGCCCACCGCATCCCGGGGCTCAACGGCGGCTTCATCTCGCCCACCACGGACATCTCGCTCATCGACCGGGTGCTCACCTGCCCGGACTCCGACGCCCTCGACACCGCCCGGGCGCTCCTGCGCGAGCAGGGGCTCTTCGCAGGCCTCTCCTCCGGGGCCGCCGCCTTCGCGGCCGGCCTGCTCGCCCGCCGGCCCGAGTACGCGGGAAAGACCATCGTCACGATCCTGCCCGACACCGGGGAGCGGTACGTGAGCATCTGGAACGAGAGGACCACCTCATGACCACCACCCTGGTTCTGCACCGCGGATCCCTGCGCGCCAACCCCTACGGCCGGTGGCTGGAGGGACACGACTCGAAGATCGTCCTGCTCGGCTCGGCGGAGCAACTGGCCCTGCACGGCGAGGAACTGCCGACCGAGGCGCCATACCTGCACGCCGAAGCGCTGCCCGATTACGACCACGGCCCGCACGTGGCCGACCGGGCGGCCGAGCTGATCCGTGAGTTCGGGGTGACGGACATCATCGCCACCCAGGAGTTCGACATCGAGCGCGCGGCCCTCCTGCGGGAGAGGTTCGACCTGAGGGGACAGCGTCCGGACTCCGCGGTCGTCTACCGCGACAAGTGGGAGATGAAGCGGGCCGCCGTGGCGGCGGGCATCCCGGTCGCCGCGCACGCCCTGCTGCGCGAAGCCGACGACCTGACGCGTTTCGTCGCCGGCCATGGCCTGCCGGTCGTGGCCAAGCCCCGCCGCGGGGCACTGTCGGTGGGCGTGGCCATCCTGCGCACCGAGCGGGAGCTGGCCGGCTGGATCGCCGCCGCGCAGCTCACCGACGACCGGGGCGAGCCCGGCTGGCTCGTGGAGGCCTACGTCGACGGCGCGATGTGCCACGTCGACGGCACGGTGCTCGACGGCGAGATCGCCACCCTGTGGCCCTCGCAGTACACCTACGCACTCGCGGACTTCCGGGACCGCAAGGGCCGCGTGGACATCGCCCTCGACACCGCCGACCCGCTGGCCCGCCGGCTGTCGGAGTTCGGCGAGAGGGTGCTGGCCGCTTTCGGCGGACCCGAGCACTTCGCCTTCCACATCGAGGTGTTCGTCACCCCCGACGGCGAACTGCTGCTGTGCGAGGCCGCCTCGCGGGCCGGCGGGGCCGGCGTCCGCGACGTCCAGCGCGCCCTGTTCGGCTTCGACCCGATGGAGTACCCGGTACGCCGCCAGCTGGGGCTCGCGGTGGAACGCGAACCGCGCCGCGACCCGTCGTGCATCGCCGGGCAGCTGCTCTTCACCAAGCGCCCCGGGGTCCTGCGCGCCCTGCCCGACCCGGCGCAGATGCCGCCCGGAGTGGTCAAGTACCAGACGTTCGCCCAGGTGGGAGAGCGGGTGGAGGACGCCTCGCACTCCGGTGACTTCCTGGCGGCCTTCATCGTCACGGGCACCGACCGCGACGACTGCGAGGCGCGGATCCGCGAAGTGGAGCGCTGGTTCACGGCGGGCCTCGCCATCGGCTGACGGCTGCGGCGGAACCCGCTCGCCGCGTGACCGCCTCCGCCGTCCGGCCGCCCCTTCCCCGGGGCCCTCACCACCCGGCTCCACGTGCTCACGCACCCCGGCACCCCCCGTTTGTCCTGCCCGGCCCGCGGCTCTCCCCGCCGGGCACACGCGGCCGACGGGCACGGCCGCACGCCGCAACCGCCGACGAGGACGGCTTCGTCACGAAGCCGGGATCCCCGCGGGCACCGACGTGCGCCAGGCCGGGCCGCGGGACGTGCTCCCCGCCCGCCCGCGCGGGACGACGAACGCGCGTCGGCCGCCGCCGTGCCCGGACAACCGCCGCCCGTCAGGCAGCCGCAGGGGCCCCGCAATCCAGGAGATGCCCCCTCCCGGGGACCGGTGTGAAGCTGCCGGGGCACGCCCTGTGGGCGTCTTGAGGAAAAACGGGAGAGGGAGAAGTGCGCATGAGCACCGACGTGGCCACGGTCGAGAAGACGCTCGAAACGATCTGGACGGAGATTCTCGGGGACCTGTCCGAGGACCAGAAGGACGCGACGTTCTTCGAGGCGGGCGGCGAGTCGATCTCGGCCACCCGCATCGTCTCGCGCATCGAGGAGGCGCTCGACGTCGAGATCGAGGTCGGCGACATCTTCGAGGAGGACCCGAACCTGGAGTCCCTCATCCGCATCGTCAAGGCCCGCGCCGCCGCTTCCCAGAACTGAGGAACCGGCGGTACGAGGCGCGCGAACGAGGTGGGGAAGGTGAGCAGGTGATGGCAGCTCTGCAGCGGGTCGGGCCCGACACGGCTCTCGACGACGTCGTGGAGATCCTGGAGCGGGACGGCGGGGTGATCGTCGAGGACCTCGCCGACGACGACACCCTCAAGGGCCTGTGGGAAGACCTCGGGCCCGACCTGGAGGCCCGCGACTACAGCGGCGACTGGTACAACGGCACCCGCACCCGTCGGGTCTCCTCGATCTTCGCCCGCACCACCCGGCTCACCCCGGTGGTCACGCACCCCCTGTTCCTCGGTGCGGCACGCAGAATCATGCAGCAGCCCGTGCACGTGTGGATCGGCCGGTCGCGCACCGAGCTGGTCCCGACGGTGCAGATCAGCGGCACGCAGGCCATCCAGATCCACAAGGGTCAGGGCAAGCAGCCGCTGCACCGCGACGACGCCCTGCACCTGCGGCGCCATCCCGGCCCCACCAGCCGGGTCCAGCTGATGCTGGCCATGAGCGACTTCACCGCCGACAACGGCGGCACGATGGTGATCCCGGGCAGCCACCACTGGGACGACGAGCGCGCCCCGCGCACCGAAGAGGCCCACCCGACCGAGATGCGGGCCGGATCCGGCCTGATCTGGCTGGGCGGCGTCTACCACGGGGGCGGCAGCAACGCGACGGACACCCCGCGCACCGGCCTGACCATCGCCATCGACCTGGGCAACCTGCGCCAGGAGGAGAACCAGTACCTCGCCGTGCCGAGGGAATCCGTACTGGCCTACCCCGAGGAGGTGCGGCGGCTGCTCGGCTACGACCGCTGCCCGCCGGGCCTGGGCTGGTACGAGATGGACGATCCGTACGTCGTCCTGGAGAGCGGCGGCCCCGCTGCCGCGCCCACCGATCCACAGACCATGTCATCTCGGGAGAATCCATGACGCAGCGCTGCCCCGTCGCCCATACCCTGGACACCACCGGTCAGGACATCCACACCGAGGCCGCCGCGCTGCGCGCGCAGGGGCCCGCCGTCCAGGTGGAGCTCCCCGGCGGGGTCCTGGCCTGGTCGATCAACGACTACGCGACCGTGCGCAGGGTCCTGACGGACCCCCTGGTCACCAAGAGCGCACGCAACCACTGGCCGGACTTCATCGAGGGCCGGATCCGTCCGGACTGGGAGATGATCAGCTGGATCGCGATGGACAACATGGTCACCGCGTACGGCAAGGACCACATCCGGCTCCGCCGCCTGGTCGGCAAGGCGTTCACCCCGCGCCGCACCGAGGCCGTCCGCCCGCTCATCGTGGGCCTCACCAACCACCTCCTGGACGCCCTCGGCTCCGTGGAGCCGGGCGAGACCGTCGACCTGCGCGAGCGTTTCGCCTACCCGCTGCCCGCGATGCTCGTGGCCGAGCTGATCGGCATGGGCGAGGAGCAGCGCGCCGCGACCGCGAAGGTCATCGACATGATGGTGGACACCACCGTCACCCCCGAGCAGGCCCAGGCCGTGCTCGCGAACTGGCGCGGAGCCATGGAGGAGCTGGTCGCGCAGAAGCGCGCCAACCCGGGTGAGGACATCACGAGCGACCTGATCGCAGCCCGAGACGAGGACGGCACGCGCCTGTCGGAGTCGGAGCTGTGCGACACGATCTTCGCGATCCTCGGCGCCGGCTCCGAGACCACCATCAACTTCTTCGACAACGCGATCACCGCGCTGCTCAGCAACCCCGGGCAGCTGGCCCTCGTCCTGTCGGGCGAGGCCTCGTGGGACGACGTGATCGACGAGACGCTGCGTGTCGAGTCGCCGCTGGCCCACCTGCCGCTGCGGTACGCCGTCGAGGACATTGAGCTGGACGGGGTGACGATCCCCAAGGGCGACCCGATCCTCGTCAACTACAGCGGTGTCGGCCGCGACCCGAAGCTGCACGGTGACAGCGCCGGCGAGTTCGACATCACCCGGACCGACAAGGAGCACCTGTCCTTCGGTTTCGGCCCGCACTACTGCCTGGGCGCCGGCATCGCCCGCCTGGTGGCGACGGTGGGACTGTCCACCCTCTTCGAGCGGTTCCCCGGCCTGAACCTCGCCGTCCCGGCCGAGGAGCTCCAGCCGCTGCCGACCTTCATCATGAACGGCCACCGCGCGCTCCCGGTGCGCCTGACCGCGGACGTCCTGTCCGGCGCCGGGGCCCGCTGACCCCGCCCGCAGGACCGCGGACGAAGAGCGGCGCCCCCCGGAGGCCGGGGGGGGGCCCCTCGATTATAAAAAAATGAACCAGCCCCCCGAGC
>NZ_JBHJTK010000082.1:0-13196 GCF_042267665.1 Streptomyces sp. NPDC056224 | reverse complement strand
TATATTATCCCGCCCCCGGGGCCCCCAAAGTCCCCCCGGGGGCCGGCGTGGGCGCCCGCGCTGCACCCCCCCCCCACACACCCCCCCACCCCCCAACCCCCCGCGGCCCGGGGGTCCGTGAGGACCGCCGGGCCGGCGTGCGGGCAGGTCTGCGACCTGGATCAGCGGTAGTTCACGAACTGGATCGCGAAGTCCAGGTCCTTGCCCTTGAGCAGCGCCTGGACCTCCTGGAGGTCGTCGCGGCTCTTGGAGCTGACGCGCAGCTCCTCGCCCTGGACCTGGGCCTTGACGCCCTTGGGACCCTCGTCCCGGATGATCTTCGCGACCTTCTTGGCGTTCTCCTGGGAGATGCCCTCCTCGATCGTGGCGAAGATCTTGTACTCCTTGCCGGACAGCTGCGGCTCGCCGGCGTCCAGCGCCTTGAGTGAGATCCCGCGCTTGACCAGCTTGGTCTCGAAGACGTCGAGGACGGCCTTGACGCGCTCCTCGGAGTTCGCCTCCATCAGGATCTTCTCGCCGGACCAGGCGATCGTGGCGCCGGTGCCCTTGAAGTCGTAGCGCTGCGAGAGCTCCTTGGCGGCCTGGTTGAGGGCGTTGTCGACCTCCTGCCGCTCGACCTTCGAGACGATGTCGAAACTGGAGTCGGCCATGTGCTGTGGCTCCTTGAAGTCGGTTGTGATCGCCCCGGAGGGCGCGGCCGGACGTCCCCGGCACACTCCGCAAAGCCTAGTGCTGTGACCGGCGAGCTTCACCGGGTCACGGCCCCGGCACGGCACCTCGCCGTGTTGCCGGACCGCGCCGGTACGCCCCGTACGCGCCGCGGGCCTCCGCCCTGCGATGCACCGCACCGGATGCCGCGACCCGGCAAACCCTTCCGACCACGGCACTGGCCACCGCACCCGCCCGGAGCGCTGATCAATCCGGTGGCGAAGCACCCCCGGTCATCGGGTATCGTTTACGTCGTTGCCACAGAGCACCGCCCCAAAGCGGCCTCACCGGCAACATCCCATGGCGATGTGCCCGAGTGGCCAATGGGAGCGGACTGTAAATCCGTCGGCTTAGCCTACCCAGGTTCGAATCCTGGCGTCGCCACGCGAATGGAACCCCCCGTTCATCTGCGGAAACGCAGTGAACGGGGGTTCTTTCGTTCTCGAACACAGGCGTCGACCGTCCCGCACGTTCGGCCCCTGCCAGGCTGTGGCCGGCGCGCCGGGCGGCGCTCCGCGCCTCCACCCCCGCACCGAGCCGGCCGGACACCGTCGTGTGGTGGAGGTCATAGGGCCGTTTCGCCGGCTCGGAGCCTTTGTGTCCCGCGGGCCGCGCACCTCAGCCCGGGCATCCGCCCACACGGCGCCGTACCCGTTCTCCTGCACCCTGCCACCGTGTGGCGTCCGCGTGTGGCGTCCGCAAGAGCCGCCCATCCTCCGCGACGCCGGGGCGTGCGTCGGCCTGCGGACCGAGGTCCCCACCCTTGCCAGGGCGGGCGTCCATCGTGTCAGCCCCCCGCGCACGTCGTACTCGCCGTACCGGTCGGAAAACCGGTGGGCACGGGCGCGGCGCGCGGGCATGCTGGCCGCATGATCAGCATTCGAAAGGCCCATGCCGCGTAAGCCCGTCTCGCAGGTCCGCGCGGACCTGCCCCGAAAAGCACGCCGCGGGGACGACCGGGCCGTCATCTCCGGGCTTTCCGCCAAGGCCGTCGCCGAGATCGCCCGCATCGAGCGCCGGGCCTACGCGCCGGGCGCGGCCCACCAGGCTCTGCGTGAATGGCGCGAGACGGTCCACGCGCCAGGACCCACGGTGATGTACCCGCGGTGGTTCCGCGAGTGCCCGTGCTGTGCGCCCGCCTGGGGCGGAGACCACCGGGAGACCCTGGAGGCCATCTGCCACGGCCTCTCGCGGAGATCGGCGCGTGAGCTGCGCGCCGTGCTCGCGCCGCTCGACGAGCGGTTCCTCGCGCGCACCCTCAACGATCCGTACGCCTCCCCGCGTGACCGGTGGTGGCGCCGGCGGCTGGAGACTCCGTGAGCGCCGCCTTCCAGGACCAGGACGTGCGGCGGGGCCGGCCGGGCAGTGCGATGCGGCCCGCCGACCAGAGCAGGACCTCGGTGGGCGGCCCCTGCGGGGCATCCGGGAAGAGGCGGGACAGCACCGGCGCGCAGAGCCCTGGCGGGGGCCGCCAGGACAGGCCGAGACCCCGGGCGATGTCATACGTGTGGAGCAGCAGTTCCGCGACACCCATCGCCGCGAAGCCCCCCGGGTCGCAGGGCCCCCAGTGCCAGGCCCGGTCCGACGGGTCGGCGGCCGTGACCGCCGAGCTCAGCAGACGGGCGCTCGCCGACACCACCACCAGCACCTCGGCGGGGGGCGTGCCCGGGCGGACGCGCAGGTCCAGGGGCAGGTATCCGGACGGCGTGCGGGAGGTCACCTGGGCGGCGTACGCAGTGAGATCGTGCGCGATGTGGGCCGCGGTCGTCCAGCAGGACCAGTCGAGGGAACCGGCCGGCACCTGCCAGTCCAGGCCGGTGTGCGGACCGAGGGCGGATGCGGTCTCGGCTGCGGCCCGTTCCACGTCCTGGCCCGTCGTCGACCGCATCGTCAGGGTCTCCTGCTTCGTTCACCTGGGGTGAAATGGACATCTGACGCGCGGGGGAAAGCAGGTGGCGGGGTGCTCGCCGCCCTGCTCGGCGCCGGGATCCCGGCCCTCGTGGGAGCGGCGCTCCACACGGATGCGGGGAAGCCGTACCAGGAGACCCGACTCTACTTCGGCACCGAGCGCCCCGACGGCCGGGACCCGGTGGGGGAGCGGGAGTTCATGCGGTTCCTGGACCGCGAGATCACCCCCGCCTTCCCCGAGGGGCTGACCGTCCACGACGGGTACGGCCGGTGGCGGGCCCAGGACGGAAAGAGCGTCCGCGAGACCTCGTACGAGGTCGTGCTGCTGTACCCCCGGAGGGAGGCCGACGAGCGCAGCACGCGCATCGAGCGGATCCGCCGGGCCTACGAGGACCAGTACCGGCAGGACTCGGTCGGGCGGTCCGACGACGAGGTGACCGCAGAGTTCTGACCGGCCCGACGGGCCGTCAATTGCCCGCGACGTCCTTGACTGCCACGGTCACCGGCGTCGAACCGGCCGTCAGCTCCAGGGTCAGGCCCGCCGTCGCCGGGGTCTCGACCAGCTCGGCGAGCACCGCCGCCACGTCGTCGCGGGGCACGGACCCGCGGCCCGTGTGGGCCTCCAGGCGGACCAGGCCCGAACCGGCTTCGTCGATCAGCGATCCGGGGCGCAGGATCGTCCACTCGAGCCCCAGCCGGGTCCGGACGTGATCGTCGGCCTCGCCCTTGGCCCGCAGGTAGAAGTCGAAGACGTCATCGCCCTCGTGATGCGCGTCGGCGCCCATCGAAGAGACCATCAGGAAGCGCCGCACGCCCGCCCGTTCGGCCGCGTCGGCGAGCAGCACCGCCGCTCCCCGGTCCACGGTGTCCTTGCGCCCGATACCGCTGCCGGGACCCGCGCCGGCCGCGAAGACCGCCACGTCCGCGCCGTGCAGGATGCCCGCGACGTGTTCCACCGTGGCCGACTCCAGATCGCACAGCACCGGTTCGGCGCCGGCCTCCCTGAGGTCGTCGCCCTGTGCCCGGTCGCGGATGATGCCCGCGACCTCGTACCCGCGCACGGCGAGCAGGCGCTCCAGCCGCAGCGCGATCTGACCGTGTCCACCCGCGATGACGATGCGCATGATCCGACCGTACGACGAGCCGGGCGCCCACGCCCGCGAACGCGGGCCGAACCTTCAGGGGCCGGGCTCCGTACGGCCCTGGCGGGGCAGGTCCAGGGCCACCGCGACGGCGGAGTCGCAGTACTCCCGGACGGCACTCGTACGGGCTACCACCCGTCCGCGGTGGATCACGATCCTGCTGTAGGCGAGCGAGAGCACGGCCGCGATCCGGTCCCCGCGCACGGCGAGCAGCTCCGCCGGGAAACCGGCCTCCACCCGGACCTCCGGCAGGCCCATGGCCTCGCGGGCGGCGGAGCTGACCGACTCGTAGGCCTCGCCCGGCCGGAGCCCGCCCTGGGAGGCCAGCAGGTACGCGGCCTCCAGCGGGTCGCCGCGGCCGACCGGGTTCCCGGCGTCACGCAGCGCACCGCTGCCGGCCGTGACCCGTACGCCCGCGGTGCGCAGGAGGCGTACCGGGGCGGTGCGCAGGCCGCGGCGTTCCAGGGCCGCGCAATCGCCCTGGGGCAGGCAGGTCACCCGGACGCCGGCCGCGGCCAGCTGGTCGGCGGCGCGGGCCGCCACGTCCAGCGGGAGCCGCGAGAGGCCGCCGCAGGGGCCGATGGTCACCCCGGGGCGCAGCCCGCCGGCCATCGCGGCGAGCCGGGCCAGGCGGGCGGGATCGTCACCGTCCGTGTGCAGGTCCACGGGGCAGCCGTGCTCGGCGGCGAGTTCCAGGACGGCTTCGAGGAAGCCCGTCGGGTCGGGATCCAGGTCGGGGCAGCCGCCGATCACGGAAGCGCCCATCTTGACCGCGTCCCGCAGCATCGCGAACCCGTCGGCGCCGGCCACCCCCGTCAGCAGCCGGGGCACGGCGACGGCCGTCAGATCGGTGAGCCCGCGCAGCGATCGGCGGGCCTGGAGCACGGCCTCCATGGGACCGAGGCCGTGCACGTCGCCGATCCTGACGTGCGAGCGCACGGCGGTGGCGCCGTGGCCGAGCTGGAGCAGCGCGGCCTCGGTGGCCCGGCGCTGGACCTCGTCGGGGGTGTAGGAGACCGGCCCCTCGCCGTCGGCGGTCAGGGCGGTGTCCCCGTGGGCATGGGGCTCGGCGGGGGCGGGCAGCAGCAGATAGCCGCTGAGGTCCACGCGGGAGAGGGCAGGGGCGGGAAGGCTGCCCGCGGTGCCCACGGCCTGGATCCGGCCGCCGCTGAGGCGGACGTCGACGGTCCGTCCGTCGGTCAGGCGGGCCCCGGCGAGCAGCAGGGTGGTGGCCTCGGCGGCGGCCGTGTTCCCAGCCCCGCCGAAGTGTGCGCGGCTCGGGGAGGGGCCGTGCGCGGGTCCGTGGCCGCCGCCCTCGTCGCGGCCGCTGCGAGGGGAGTGGGACGGCTGCTGCGGCTGGCTTTCGGACATCGCGCTCCTGCGGTGGCTCGGGCGGTTCCTGGGCCCCGGCCGCGATCCACGGCCCAAGATCACGCAGCGTGCTCAGAGCCTAGGGTGCGCGGCACCGCGCTTCACGGAAGAGCGCAATAGTCGTACCGGTGTGGTGCGCGTGCGCCCCGGCGCCCGAGCGCGCGCCCCGTGACGTCAGGGGCGTGGCGGTGTCCGAAGCGCGGTGGCCTCAGACGCACCGCTCCGGCCGCGCTCCGGCCGCGGTGCGGCCGCGGGCGGGCGCCGTGAGCCCGCCGTGAGCTGCACTGCGAAGTGACCCCGCACACATTCCGGGGCGGAAGTGGTCGGAGAGGCCGCCGCGGACTGATCGACAAAGGCTTCCGAACCCCCTCGGAGCCCGGTCCCCGCAAAGGATTTGGGCGATCGGCGGGCAACCGTGTAATGTCTTCATCGCTCGCCCCAATAGCTCAGTCGGTAGAGCGTCTCCATGGTAAGGAGAAGGTCTGCGGTTCGATTCCGCATTGGGGCTCTGGTGAGAGAGGTTCCCCACCCTCGGGTGGGGAGCGGATCACATCAAAGCGGCGTAGCTCAGTCGGTAGAGCAAGCGGCTCATAATCGCTGTGTCACCGGTTCAAGTCCGGTCGCCGCTACACACAGTAGCCGATTGCGGGGTCGGTCTCCCGGTCGGCTACTCTTGTATGCGTTCATCCGTCCCAATTTCCGTCAAGGAGCACTCACGTGGCTGCCACCGACGTCCGCCCGAAGATCACGCTGGCCTGCGTGGAGTGCAAGGAGCGGAACTACATCACCAAGAAGAACCGGCGTAACAACCCGGACCGTCTTGAGATGCAGAAGCACTGCCCGCGTTGCAACTCGCACACCGCGCACCGCGAGACCCGCTGACCCCAGCGAAGTCTCGTACACAGGCACCGTCATGAGGTCGTCCCCTTCATTGGGGGCGGCCTCGTGTCGTTTTCGCGCGCCGTACCTGTGGCGCACGCCGCACCCGTTCTTGTGTCTTTCGTTTCCCTTCATCAGGAGGTAGTGAGTCATGGCTCTCGACCAGTCCTTCGTGGGGCGGAGCTACCCGCCCACCGATCCGTACGAGGTCGGCCGGGAGAAGATCCGCGAATTCGCGGTAGCGGTGGGTGACGCCAATCCCGTCTACACCGACCCCGAAGCCGCCAAGTCGTACGGCTACCCCGATGTGATCGCTCCGCCGACTTTCGTGTTCGCGATCACATTCGCGGCCGCGGGCCAGGTCGTCGAAGACCCGCAGCTGGGGCTGGACTACAGCCGCGTCGTGCACGGCGACCAGAAGTTCGCGTACTCCCGCCCTGTGCGCGCCGGCGACCGGCTTTCGGTGACCTCCACCATCGAGGCCGTGAAGTCCCTCGCGGGCAACGACATCATCGACATCCGCGGCGAGGTCCACGACGAGACCGGCGAGCACGTGGTGACGGCGTGGACGAAGCTCGTCTCCCGCGCCCCCGAGGAGGCCTGACATGGCAGCGCAGATCCAGTACGCCGACGTCGAGGTCGGCTCCGAGCTGCCGGCGGCGTCCTTCCCCGTGACGCGCGCCACGCTCGTCCGCTACGCCGGCGCCTCGGGCGACTTCAACCCGATCCACTGGAACGAGAAGTTCGCCAAGGAGGTCGGACTGCCGGACGTGATCGCGCACGGCATGTTCACCATGGCCGAGGCGATCCGCGTCGTCACCGACTGGGTCGGCGATCCCGGCGCGGTGGTGGAGTACGGAGTCCGCTTCACCAAGCCGGTCGTGGTCCCGAACGACGACCAGGGCGGCCTGATCGAGGTCACGGCCAAGGTCGCGGCCAAGCTGGACGACAACCGCGTCCGGGTCGACCTGACGGCCATGAGCGCCGGTCAGAAGGTGCTGGGCATGTCCCGCGCAGTGGTCGAACTGGCGTAGGCGGGAGCACGGCCGCCGGGCGCCCGGCCGGGTGCTCGGCCGTGCGCTGGGGCAGGAGACCGGCCGGGTGTTCGGCCGGGCGCTGGCACTGGGCTGAGGGCTGTGCGGGGCTGCTGGGAGCCGGGCAGGGCGCCCGGCCCCGTCGTTAGGTCGGGCAGCGGCTTCGGCGGGTGCTTCGGCGGGGTGCCCCGCCCCCCTGGGCGTCAGCCGAGCCCATCACCGCCCCTGCCGGGGGCGGGGGCGAGGGGCGCGGGCGCGGCCCTGCCGATACCGGGCGGAGTCCAGAAGGGCATCGGGATCGCGGGCGCCCCACATCGCTACGCGCTCTCCCTGTCTCGGCGTCCGGCGGCAAGGGGGTCCGAAGGCCATCGCGAAGCGGCGCGACGAAGGAGCTCCCAGGCGGGACCGGCCCGACCCGGAAGGCGATGGGACGGACGGGAAACCCCCTGCGGGACGGACGGGAAACCCGGCCCAGCCCGATCCCGTCCAGGACGGCAGCCCTCCGCGTCCCGCGCTCCACCCCTGGCCCACCCAGTGCCCCCAAAGCCTCCGCACAGCGTTCCCGGCCCCGCCCCTAGCGGCCTCCAACCCCCATCCCCGTCCGAAGCCGCCCGACGCTCTTGCCTAGTTAGTGATTGAGCACTAACTTTGGATGCATGGCAAGGATGAGCGCACAGGAGCGGCGCGAAAGCGTCATTCGGGCGGCGATGCACGAGTTCGCGCGCGGGGGCTACTACGGGACCTCCACCGAGGCGATCGCCAAGCGGGTGGGCGTCTCGCAGCCGTACCTCTTCCGGCTCTTCCCGAACAAGCTCGCCATCTTCCTCGCAGCCGCCGAGCGGTGCCTGCGGGAGACCCGGGAGGTCTTCGCCGAGGCCGCCGAAGGGCTGCACGGCGAGGAGGCCACGCGGTCCATGGCGAACGCCTACACCCGGCTCATCGCCGAAGATCCCGACAAGCTCCAGATGCAGCTCCAGATGTACGTCACCGTCGCCGCCGCCGAAGCCGCCGGGGACCACGAGCTCGGCGAGCTCGTCCGGAAGGGCTGGATGGAGCTCTGGGACACGGTCCACGTGCCGCTCGGCGCCGACGTGGACGAGACCACGACCTTCATGGCGTACGGGATGCTGATCAACACCCTTGCCGCCATGGGCTTCCCGCCCGAGCACCGGGTCTGGCGCGGGCTGTACCCCGAGGCCCACAGCAAGGGCCGCCTGGAGAAGTGAGGGCTCGCCGCCCGTCGGCGGTCCACTGTTGCGATGAAAGTTAGTTATCGATAACTAACCACTCTCAGGGGGAATCGTGAACACGCACAACCCGCAAGGCCCACAAGGCCCACAAGGCCCCGACACCAAGCTCCGCGGGCCCGCCGTCTGGGCCCTCGTCCTCACCGGCGTCGCCAGCTTCATGGCCGCCCTGGACAACCTCGTCGTCACCACCGCCCTCCCCGCCATCCGCGAGGACCTCGGCGGCAAGCTGGAGGACCTGGAGTGGACGGTGAACGCGTACACGCTCACCTTCGCCGTCCTCCTCATGTTCGGCGCCGCACTCGGTGACCGCTTCGGCCGCCGCCGGCTCTTCACCGTGGGCCTCGCGATCTTCACCGGCGCCTCCGCCGCAGCCGCGCTCTCGACCGGTATCGACGCGCTCATCGCCGCCCGAGCCGTCCAGGGCGTCGGAGCCGCGGTCATGATGCCGCTCACCCTGACCCTGCTCACCGCCGCCGTACCGGCCGCCCGCCGCGGCATGGCCCTCGGCATCTACGGTGCCGTCACCGGCCTCGCCGTCGCCAGCGGCCCCCTCATCGGCGGCAGCCTCACCGAGCACATCTCCTGGCAGTGGATCTTCTGGCTCAACGTCCCCACCGGCCTCGCCCTGATACCGCTCGCCCGTCTGCGGCTCGCCGAGTCCACCGCCCCCGGCGCGCGCCTCGACTTCCCGGGCACCCTGCTCATCAGCGGCGGCCTCTTCGGCATCGTCTACGCCCTGGTCAACGCCAACTCCAAGGGCTGGACCAGCGCCCCCGTGCTCACCGGCCTGATCGTCGGAGCCGCGCTCGTCGGCGGGTTCATCCACCACGGCTTCAACCACCCGAACCCCATGCTCCCCATGCGACTCTTCTGGAACCGCGGCTTCCTCGGGATCAACCTGGCCAGCCTGCTGATGTTCCTGGGCATGTTCGGCTCGATCTTCCTGCTCAGCCAGTACCTTCAGGGCGTCGCCGGCTACTCGCCCACCCAGGCGGGCCTGCGCATGCTCCCCTGGACCGGCATGCCGATGATCGTCGCCCCCTTCGCGGGCATCCTCTCCGACCGCATCGGCAGCCGCCCCGTGGTCGCCGCCGGACTGGCGTTCCAGGCCCTCGGCCTCGGCTGGTTCGCGGCCATCCTGGCCAGGGACCTCTCGTACACCGCCCAGCTGCCGCCGCTGATCCTCGGCGGGATCGGCATGGCCCTCTACTTCGCCCCCGCCGCCAACGTCCTGATGTCCACGGTCGCCCCGGCCGACCAGGGCAAGGCCTCCGGCACCAACAACGCCCTGCGCGAGGTCGGCGGCGCCCTCGGAGTCGCGGTCCTGGCCTCGGTCTTCTCCGCCCAGGGCGGCTACGAGTCCCCGCAGACCTTCATCGACGGCACCGTCCCCGCCCTGTGGATCGGCGCCGGCGCGGTCGCCCTGGCCGCCGGGCTCGCCCTGCTCCTGCCGGGCAAGCCGAAGCCCGGCCCGGTCGTCGAGGGCCACGTCGCGGCGGTCCCGGAGAAGGTCCCCGCCACCGGCTGATCCGGCCCCGCCGATGGACGACCCAAGGCCCACTTCACCCCCCACTTTTCCGCGCGACCCCATCCACGCGACCCCGTAAAGGAGTGACGCCATGCCCGACATCCCGTGGTCCACCCTCACCCAGGCCGCCCCCGACACCGACGTCTACGTCATGGCCTCCCGCTTCGAGACCGCCACCCTCGGCGGCGCCCTCAGGTTCTTCCTCAAGGCGCCCGGCATCGTCGGCCAGATCCGCAGGGCCCCCGGCGCCCACGGCGTCGCGCTGCGGGCGCGCGTCCTCGACCGGACCTTCCTGACCCTCTCCGCGTGGCAGGACCGGGACGCGCTCTACGGGTTCGCCCGCAGCGAGCCGCACCGCTCCGACTCCCGCGAGCTCGCCGCCTTCATGAAGGAGTCGGCCTTCACCTTCTGGACCGTGAAGGCCTCCGAGCTCCCCATCAGCTGGACCGAGGCGGAGCACCGCCTGGCCGGGCAGAAGACGGCCTACTGAGTCACGGTCCGTGGCCCCGCAGGGATGCGAGGGGTACGGACCGTACTCTTGTCCACGTGCAGGAACTCCACGACGCCCCCCTCGCCCCGCTGACCACCTTCCGCCTCGGCGGCCCCGCCACACGTCTGGTCACCGCGACGACCGACGCCGAGGTGGTCGCCGCCGTCCGGGCCGCGGACGGGTGGGGTTCCCCCGGGGGAGCCACCCCGCTCCTCGTCATCGGCGGCGGCAGCAACCTGGTCATCGGCGACCAGGGCTTCGAGGGCACCGCCCTGCGCATCGCGACCACCGGCTTCCACCTCGACGGCACGCAGCTGGAGCTCGCCGCGGGCGAGAACTGGAGCGACGCCGTCGCCCGCACCGTCGAAGCCGGCCTCGCCGGTATCGAGTGCCTCGCCGGAATCCCCGGCTCCGCCGGCGCGACGCCCATCCAGAACGTGGGCGCGTACGGCCAGGAGGTCTGCGACACCATCACCGAGGTCGTCGCCTACGACCGCACCCGCGGCGAGACGGTCACGCTGAGCGCCGCCGAGTGCGCGTTCACGTACCGCAGCAGCCTCTTCAAGCACGAGCCCGGGCGGTACGTCGTCCTGCGCGTGCGCTTCGCCCTGGAGGACGCCGGCGGGCTGTCCGCGCCGATCAAGTACCCCGAGACCGCACGCGCCCTCGGCGTCGAGGCCGGCGACCGCGTGCCCGCCGCCACCGCCCGCGAGACCGTGCTGCGCCTGCGCGCCGGCAAGGGCATGGTCCTCGACCCCGCCGACCACGACACCTGGTCGGCCGGCTCCTTCTTCCACAACCCGATCCTGACGGACGAGGCCTACGCCGCCTTCCTCGCCCGCGTCCAGGACCGCCTCGGCCCCGACACCGCCCCGCCCGCCTACCCCGCGGGTGACGGCCGTACGAAGACCAGCGCCGCCTGGCTGATCGACAAGGCCGGATTCACCAAGGGCTACGGCACCGGCCCCGCGCGCATCTCCACCAAGCACACGCTCGCCCTCACCAACCGGGGCGAGGCCACCACGGAGGACCTCCTCGCCCTGGCCCGCGAGGTGGTCGCGGGCGTCCACGCGGCCTTCGGCGTCACCCTGGTCAACGAACCGGTGACGGTCGGCGTCAGCATCTGAGGAGCCCCGGCCGCCCATGCTCTGTCCCCTGCACGGGGCCGGTACGGACCCGACCCGCCTCGTGGGGCGCACGCTCAGCCGAGTCGTCGCGTCCTGGCACATCAGCGAAGGCGAGCGCTCCGAGGCTCCCCTCGACGTCTGGCTCATCGACAGCGTCGGGGACTGCATCCGCATCACCACCGGATCCGACCAGTGCCTCATCGTCGAGTCCGCGGCCCCGCACGAGCCGTACGACATGGGGGAGTGGGGCCGCATCGAGGTCGGCGAGGACCTCGGCGACCACCCCTTCCTGCGCCACCTCGGCGAGACGGTGGCCTCGGTCGCCGAATTCGCCCTGCCCGAGCAGGGGCGCACGCACCTGGAGATCGGCTTCCCCGACGGGCACCGGGTGCGCGCCGACTGCTACGAGGGCGACCTGCGGCTCACGCGCTGACGCTCACCCGGTGAGCCAGTGGTCGATCCCGGTCAGCAGCTTGGCCTGTACGTCCTCGGGCGCGGCCGAACCGCGCACCGACTGGCGGGCCAGCTCGGCGAGCTCCGCGTCCGTGAATCCGTGGTGGCGGCGGGCGATCTCGTACTGCGCCGCCAGCCGGGACCCGAACAGCAGCGGGTCGTCCGCCCCGAGCGCCATCGGCACCCCGGCCTCGAAGAGCGTGCGCAGCGGGACGTCCTCGGGCCGCTGGTAGACCCCGAGGGCCACGTTCGACGCGGGGCAGACCTCGCAGGTGATCTGCCGGTCGGCGAGCCGCTTGAGCAGCCGGGAGTCCTCGGCCGCCCGGACGCCGTGCCCGATCCGCGAGGCGTGCAGATCGTCGAGGCAGTCGCGGACGGAGGCCGGGCCGGTGAGCTCGCCGCCGTGCGGGGCCGCGAGCAGGCCGCCCTCGCGGGCGATGGCGAAGGCCCGGTCGAAGTCGCGGGCCATGCCGCGGCGCTCGTCGTTGGAGAGGCCGAAGCCGACGACGCCGCGGTCGGCGTAGCGGACGGCGAGGCGGGCGAGGGTGCGGGCGTCGAGGGGGTGCTTCATGCGGTTGGCGGCGATGAGGACCCGCATCCCGAGGCCGGTCTCGCGGGACGCGCTGTCCACGGCGTCGAGGATGATCTCGACGGCCGGGATCATGCCGCCGAGGAGGGGGGCGTAGGAGGTGGGATCCACCTGGATCTCCAGCCAGCCGCTGCCGTCCCGTACGTCCTCCTCCGCCGCCTCGCGGACCAGGCGCCGGATGTCGTCGGGCTCCCGGAGGCAGGAACGGGCGGCGTCGTAGAGCCGCTGGAAGCGGAACCAGCCTCGCTCGTCGGTGGCGCGCAGCCTGGGGGGCTCACCGGCGGTCAGTGCGTCGGGGAGGCGTACGCCGTACTTGTCCGCGAGCTCCAGCAGGGTCGATGGTCGCATCGACCCGGTGAAGTGCAGGTGCAGGTGGGCCTTCGGCAGAAGCGTGAGATCGCGTGCGTGCTCCATCTGGTGATCCTGCCGTACCGCCGCGCTCGGCGGGAGGGGGTTTTACCGATCGGGGGCTTGCTCGAACGCGTGAGCGGAGGCCGGAACGGGGTGGAAGTCGCTGCGCGGGGCCTCCCGGGCGCTGCCCGGACCCGCGCCTCAAGCGTCGGCGGGGCTGGATTCGGCCCGGCCGCGGGCGTGGGTGCGGCCCTGGAAACGCCTGAGCGGCGGGGGCCGGTTAAGGGGGGCGCCCCGCCGGGGCGGGGGGGGGGGGGCGGCCGGGCGCGGGCGGGGGCGTTAAAAAAAAAGAAGCAGGCGACCAAA
>NZ_JBHJTK010000081.1:0-14319 GCF_042267665.1 Streptomyces sp. NPDC056224 | reverse complement strand
CCGTCGAAGCCCTTCTTCGAGGAGTCGTAGCCGATCTCGAGGATCTTGTCGCGGACGAGCTGCGCGATCGGCGCGTACGCCTTCGTCGTCACCTCTCCCGCGATGTGCACGAGACCCGTGGTGATGAGGGTCTCCACGGCCACGCGCGAGGTCGGGTCCTCGGTGAGGAGCGCGTCGAGGATCGTGTCGCTGATCTGGTCAGCGATCTTGTCGGGGTGGCCCTCGGTCACAGACTCCGAGGTGAACAGACGACGGGACACAACGCTCCCTGGGGTTGCAGCGGCTGCTGGCTGATCATTTGGCGGAACCACACCGGGGGCTGCGCCCGATCACGTTCCGAATGCAGTTTATCGGTCGACACCGACGAACGGTCCACCCGTCTCGCCTTATGGGAGCCGTGTGACCTGCGGCACTCCATTCTGGCGTACGGATGTGACCAGGCAAAGGGATCCGCCTCAGGCGCGTGGCGCCGGAAGGCGGGCCGCCACCTGGTCCCAGACCAATTCCGCGAGCCCTTCCTTCGGACCACGGGGAACTTGGATCTCCGACCCGTCCGAGGCCAGGATCACAGCCTCGTTCTCCTCTGAACCGAAGGTCTTGGCCTCACCGACCTCATTGACGACGAGAAGATCACATCCCTTGCGCCGGAGCTTGGCGCGGCCGTTGGCGAGGACGTCGTCGGTCTCGGCGGCGAATCCCACGACGACCTGGCCCTCCCGGGCCCGGTCGGCCGAAACCTCGGCGAGGACGTCGGGATTGCGCACGAGGGCGACCGGCGCCGGCTCCTGCCCGTCCTTCTTCTTGATCTTCCCGCTCGCGTACTCGGCGGGCCGGAAGTCGGCCACGGCCGCGGCCATCACCACGACGTCGGCCTCCGCCGCCGCCTTGAGGACCGCCTCCCGCAGCTGTACGGCCGTCCCCACACGGATGACGTCCGCCCCGGCCGGGTCGGCCAGCGCGGTGTTGGCCGCCACCAGGGTGACCCGGGCGCCGCGCGCGACGGCGGTACGGGCGAGCGCGTAGCCCTGCTTGCCGGAGGAGCGGTTGCCGAGGAAGCGGACCGGGTCCAGCGGTTCCCGCGTGCCGCCCGCGCTGATCACCACGTGCCGTCCGGCGAGGTCCGGCCCGGCCACCCCGCGCGCCAGGACCCTGCGGCACACCTCGTAGATCTCCTCGGGGTCGGGCAGCCGGCCCTTGCCGGTGTCCTTGCCCGTGAGCCGGCCGACGGCGGGCTCGACGACGACCGCTCCGCGCCGCCGCAGCGTGGCCACGTTCTCCTGGGTGGCGGGGTGCTCCCACATCTCCGTGTGCATGGCGGGGGCGAAGACCACCGGACAGCGGGCGGTGAGCAGGGTGTTCGTGAGCAGGTCGTCGGCCAGGCCGTGCGCGGCCTTGGCCAGCAGGTCGGCGGTGGCCGGGGCGACCACGACGAGGTCGGCGGACTGGCCGATCCGTACGTGAGGCACCTCGTGGACGGTCTCCCACACCTCTGTGGAGGCGGGATTCCCGGACAGGGCGGCCCAGGTGGCCTCGCCGACGAAGTTCAGGGAGGCCGCCGTGGGCACCACCCGCACCTCGTGCCCGGACTCGGTCAGCAGGCGCAGCAGCTCGCACGCCTTGTAGGCGGCGATCCCGCCGCTGACCCCCAGCACGACCTTCGGCTTACCCACCGGACACTCCCCTTCAGGATCCATCTCACTGTGACACCCAGACACCTATGGGGCCTATGACACACCACAGGCCCGGCAGATGTTCTGCCGGGCCTGTGGTGAAAGGATTCTCGGTGCCTTACTGAGCCGGGGCCTCGATGGCCTCGGAGGTCAGCAGACCCGCGTTGATCTCGCGCAGCGCGATCGAAAGCGGCTTCTCGTGGACGTGGGTGTCCACCAGCGGGCCGACGTACTCGAGCAGGCCCTCACCGAGCTGCGAGTAGTACGCGTTGATCTGACGCGCCCGCTTGGCCGCGTAGATCACGAGGCTGTACTTCGAGTCAGTGGCCTCGAGCAGCTCGTCGATCGGCGGGTTGATGATGCCCTCGGGCGCAGTGATGGAAGAGGACACGCTCTACCTTCCGAAGAATGGGTGAAAGATCAAGCATTGACCGACATGAACCATCGATCAACGATCAGACAACTGCCACCAAGGCTAGCAGCTCACGAGCCACGTCCTCGACGGAGGTGTTGACAAGGGTGGTGTCGAACTCGGACTCGGCAGCCAGTTCGATCTTGGCGGTCGCGAGCCGGCGCTCGATGACCTCGGCCGATTCGGTGCCGCGGCCGGTGAGCCGGCGGACCAGCTCGTCCCAGCTCGGCGGAGCCAGGAAGACCAGCTGCGCTTCGGGCATCGACTCGCGGACGAGCCGGGCGCCCTGGAGGTCGATCTCCAGCAGGACCGGTTCGCCGTTCTCCAGGCGTTCCAGTACTGCGCCGCGCGGTGTGCCGTAGCGGTTGCCCGCGAACTCGGCCCACTCCAGCAGCTCGCCGTTGGCGATCAGCTTGTCGAACTCGTCGTCGTTGACGAAGAAGTAGTGGATTCCGTGTCGCTCACCGGGCCGCGGCTTGCGGGTGGTGGCCGACACCGAGAGCCACACTTCCGGGTGGACCTTGCGCATATGCGCGACGACCGTGCTCTTGCCGACCCCCGAAGGGCCGGAGAGCACGGTCAGCCGCGGACGAACCTCTGCTGCCATAGAGCGATTATCCAGGTTCCCGGGACTGCATGAGAACGCCGGAGGAACTCCGGGCGACGCGTCAGCCGGCGGGGGTGCCGAACTCACGCTCCAGAGAAGCGATCTGGTTGGAACCGAGACCTCGGACACGCCGGGACTCGGAGATGCCGAGGCGCTCCATGATCTGCTTGGCGCGCACCTTGCCCACGCCAGGCAGGGACTCCAGCAGGGCGGAGACCTTCATCTTGCCGATGACGTCGTTCTCCTGGCCTGTCTTGATGACCTCTTGGAGCGAGGCGCCGGAGTGCTTGAGTCGATTCTTCACCTCGGCCCGCTCCCGGCGAGCCGCGGCGGCCTTTTCGAGCGCGGCTGCGCGCTGTTCAGGGGTAAGGGGCGGAAGAGCCACGCCTACGTCACCTCGGATGTCGAACTGTCGGATACGGACCGTGGAGAACCCGCAGGCACCCCACCAGGCGAGCGCCCGAACAGCGATGGAACTCGTTCGCTGCGCGTTCACTCTGCTCGGAGACTAGCGGCCAAGGCCGCTCCAGTCAGCGAGAACGAACGAAAAGTCCTGGTCAGCCTCCACTGAACCGTACATCACGGACAAAATACCCCTGTTTTGTCCGGTGAAAGACGTTCGAATTTCGTCAGGCCGTGCGATGTCGCAGTCCGGCGCGGTCCGCGAGCGGACCGAAACCGTGTGCGGGAGGCCCGCACACGGACGGAACCGGGCGGCGGGATCAGGCGGAGACGGCCTCGCGGATCTCGTCCGCGAACCGCCGCGCCGAGGCGCGCAGGGCCGCCACGTCCGGACCGTGCTTCAGCACGCCCCGGGACACGTTCGGAACGACGTTGCGCACGGCCTTGCCGAACACGGTCGGCAGGTCCGCGGCCGTCGCGCCCTGCGCGCCGATGCCGGGGGCCAGCAGCGGGCCGTTGATGTCCAGGTCGAAGGAGGACAGATCGCCGAGCGTGGCGCCGACCACGGCTCCGAAGGAGCCCATCGGTGCCGCGCCCTCGTTCTCCGCCGCGAGGTGGGCCAGCATCGTCGCGCCGATCGTCCGGCCGTCCTCGCGCAGCGCCCGCTGGACCTCCGCGCCCTCCGGGTTCGAGGTCAGCGCGAGGACGAAGAGACCGGCGCCGGACTCGCGCGCCAGGTCGACCGCCGGGCGCAGGGATCCGTAGCCGAGGTACGGGGAGACGGTGAGCGCGTCCGAGAAGAGCGGCGAGGACGGCGACAGGAAGGTCTCCGCGTACGCCGCCATCGTCGAGCCGATGTCGCCCCGCTTCGCGTCCATCACCACGAGGGTGCCCGCCGCCCGCGCGTCGGCCACGCTCCGCTCCAGCACCGCGATGCCGCGCGAGCCGAACCGCTCGAAGAAGGCCGCCTGCGGCTTGAAGACCGCCACCTGGTCGGCCAGCGCCTCCACCACGGTGCGCGAGAACCGCTCCAGGCCCGCGACGTCGTCGTTCAGGCCCCAGGAGGCCAGAAGGGCCGCGTGGGGGTCGATGCCCACGCACAGCGGGCCGCGGGAGTCCATCGCGCCGCGGAGGCGGGTGCCGAAGGGGGTCACTGGGGTCACGGTCACTGCGCGGCCTTTCGGGTCTCGGCGCCCACCGCTTCGGCCAGCGTCGCGTACGGGCTGTCGGCCAGGCGCGCGGCCAGGCCCTTGTGGATGGCGCGGGCGTAGAACGGGCCCTCGTAGATGAAGGCGCTGTAGCCCTGGATCAGCGTGGCACCGGCCAGGATGCGCTGCCAGGCGTCCTCGGCGTTCTCGATGCCCCCGACGCCTACGAGGACCAGCCGGTCCCCCACACGGGCGTACAGGCGCCTGAGGACCTCCAGGGAGCGCTGCTTGACCGGCGCGCCCGACAGGCCGCCGGCCTCCTTCACCAGGGACGGGGCGGACTTCAGGCCGAGACCGTCACGTGCGATGGTCGTGTTGGTCGCGATGATGCCGTCCAGGCCCAGCTCCAGGGCGAGGTCCGCGACCGCGTCGACGTCCTCGTCGGCCAGGTCCGGGGCGATCTTGACGAGCAGCGGGACCCGGCGGTCGGTGACCACCCGGTCAGCGGCCTCCCGCACGGCCGACAGCAGCGGACGCAGTGACTCCGTCGCCTGGAGGTTGCGCAGGCCCGGCGTGTTCGGCGAGGAGACGTTGACGACGAGGTAGTCGGCGTGGCGGGCGAGGCGCTCGGTCGAGGCCACGTAGTCCCCCACGGCCTCCTCCTCCGGCACGACCTTGGTCTTGCCGATGTTGACGCCGACGACGGTCTTGAAGACCGGGTTGCGGGCCGCCAGGCGCGCGGCGACGGCGGCCGAGCCCTCGTTGTTGAAGCCCATGCGGTTGATCAGCGCGCGGTCCGGCACCAGCCGGAACAGCCGCTTCTTGGGGTTGCCGGGCTGCGCCCGGGCCGTGACCGTGCCGATCTCCACGTGGTCGAAGCCGAGCATCGACATGCCGTCGATGGCGACGGCGTTCTTGTCGAAGCCGGCCGCGAGGCCGAAGGGGCCGTGCATGCGCAGGCCGAGCGCCTCGGTGCGCAGGGAGGCGTGGCGCGGGGCGAGCCAGGCGGCGATGAAGGTGCGCAGCACCGGGGTGGCGGCGGCGAGGCGGATCCAGCGGAAGGCCGTGTAGTGGGCCTGCTCCGGGTCCATCCGCTTGAAGACCAGGTTGAAGAAGAGCTTGTACATCGGAAGGGGGTCCTGTCGTCCGGTCGCGGTCATGGGAAGGGGGACACCCGTTGTGAAACCGGTGTCCCCCTTCCTCTTACGGGCTGCTAGTCGCGGGCCGCGGTCAGGTGCTCCGCGTGCTCCTGGAGGGAGCGGACGCCCACGTCGCCGCGGTTGAGTGCGTCGATGCCCTGGACGGCCGCTGCGAGCGCCTGGACCGTGGTCAGGCACGGGACGCTGCGCGCCACGGCCGCCGTGCGGATCTCGTAGCCGTCGAGGCGGCCGCCGGTGCCGTACGGGGTGTTGACGATCAGGTCGACCTGGCCGTCGTGGATGAGCTGGACGATGGTCTTCTCGCCGTTCGGGCCCTCGCCCTCGCTGAGCTTGCGCACCGCGGTGGCGTTGATGCCGTTGCGGCGCAGCACCTCGGCGGTGCCGGAGGTGGCGAGGAGTTCGAAGCCGTGGGCGACCAGCTCGCGCGCCGGGAAAATCATCGATCGCTTGTCGCGGTTGGCGACGGAGATGAACGCGCGGCCCTTGGTGGGCAGCGGCCCGTAGGCGCCGGCCTGGGACTTGGCGTAGGCGGTGCCGAAGACGGCGTCGATGCCCATGACCTCGCCGGTGGAGCGCATCTCCGGGCCGAGGACGGTGTCCACGCCGCGGCCGTGGATGTCGCGGAAGCGCGACCACGGCATGACGGCCTCCTTGACGGAGATCGGCGCGTCGATCGGCAGGGTGCCGCCGTCGCCGGTCTTCGGCAGCAGGCCTTCGGCGCGGAGCTCGGCGATGGTGGTGCCGAGCGAGATCCGGGCGGCGGCCTTGGCGAGCGGGACGGCGGTCGCCTTCGAGGTGAAGGGGACGGTCCGGGAGGCGCGCGGGTTGGCCTCCAGGACGTAGAGGATGTCGCCCGCCATCGCGAACTGGATGTTGATCAGGCCGCGCACGCCGACGCCCTTGGCGATGGCCTCGGTGGAGGCGCGCAGGCGCTTGATGTCGTAGCCGCCGAGGGTGATCGGGGGCAGGGCGCAGGCCGAGTCGCCGGAGTGGATGCCGGCTTCCTCGATGTGCTCCATGACGCCGCCGAGGTAGAGCTCGGTGCCGTCGTAGAGGGCGTCGACGTCGATCTCGATCGCGTCGTCGAGGAACCGGTCGACCAGCACGGGGCGGGTCGGGGAGATCTCGGTGGACTCGGCGATGTAGGTCTCCAGCCGGGCCTCGTCGTAGACGATCTCCATGCCGCGGCCGCCGAGCACGTAGGACGGGCGGACCAGGACCGGGTAGCCGATCTCGTCGGCGATGGCCTTCGCACCCGTGAAGGTGGTGGCCGTGCCGTGCTTGGGGGCCGGCAGTCCGGCGTCGGCGAGGACCTGGCCGAAGGCGCCGCGGTCCTCGGCGGCGTGGATGGCCTCGGGCGAGGTGCCGACGACGGGTACGCCGTTGTCCTTGAGCGCCTGGGCGAGACCGAGGGGGGTCTGGCCGCCGAGCTGGACGATGACGCCCGCGATGGGGCCGGCCAGCGACTCGGCGTGGACGATCTCCAGCACGTCTTCGAGCGTCAGCGGCTCGAAGTACAGGCGGTCGGAGGTGTCGTAGTCGGTGGAGACGGTCTCCGGGTTGCAGTTGACCATCACGGTCTCGTAGCCGGCGTCGCTGAGGGCGAAGGAGGCGTGGACGCAGGAGTAGTCGAACTCGATGCCCTGGCCGATGCGGTTCGGGCCGGAGCCCAGGATGATGACCGCGGGCTTCTCGCGCGGGGCGACCTCGCTCTCCTCGTCGTACGAGGAGTAGAAGTACGGGGTCTTCGCGGCGAACTCGGCGGCGCAGGTGTCGACCGTCTTGTAGACCGGGCGGACGCCCAGGGCGTGCCGGACCTCGCGGACGACGTCCTCGCGCAGGCCGCGGATCTCGGCGATCTGGGCGTCGGAGAAGCCGTGGCGCTTGGCTTCCGCGAGCAGCTCGGGGTGGAGCTTGTCGGCGGCGGCCAGGTCGTCCGCGATCTCCTTGATGAGGAAGAGCTGGTCGACGAACCAGGGGTCGATCTTCGTGGACTCGAAGACCTCTTCCTGGGTGGCGCCGGCGCGGATGGCCTGCATGACGGTGTTGATGCGGCCGTCGGTCGGGCGGACCGCGGTGGCCAGCAGCTCGTCCTTCGACATGGACACGGTCGGGTCGCCGACGAAGGTGAACTGCGAGCCCTTCTTCTCCAGGGAGCGCAGGGCCTTCTGGAGGGCCTCGGTGAAGTTGCGGCCGATGGCCATGGCCTCGCCCACCGACTTCATGGTGGTGGTGAGGGTGGCGTCGGCGGCCGGGAACTTCTCGAAGGCGAAGCGGGGGGCCTTGACGACGACGTAGTCGAGGGTCGGCTCGAAGGAGGCCGGGGTCTTCTCGGTGATGTCGTTGGGGACCTCGTCGAGCGTGTACCCGATGGCCAGCTTGGCGGCGATCTTGGCGATCGGGAAGCCGGTGGCCTTCGACGCGAGCGCCGAGGAGCGCGAGACGCGCGGGTTCATCTCGATGACGATGACGCGGCCGTCGACCGGGTCGATCGCGAACTGGATGTTGCAGCCGCCGGTGTCGACGCCGACCTCGCGGATGATCGCGATGCCGATGTCGCGCAGCCGCTGGTACTCGCGGTCGGTCAGGGTCATCGCCGGGGCGACGGTGATCGAGTCACCGGTGTGGACGCCCATCGGGTCGAAGTTCTCGATGGAGCAGACGACGACGACGTTGTCCTTGGTGTCGCGCATCAGCTCCAGCTCGTACTCCTTCCAGCCGAGGATGGACTCCTCCAGGAGCACCTCGGTGGTCGGGGAGAGCGTCAGGCCCTGGCCGGCGATGCGGCGCAGCTCCTCCTCGTCGTGGGCGAAGCCGGAGCCGGCGCCGCCCATGGTGAAGGAGGGACGCACGACGACGGGGTAGCCGCCGAGGGTCTCGACGCCGGCGATGACGTCGTCCATCGAGTGGCAGATGACCGAGCGGGCGGACTCGCCGTAACCGATCTTGGCCTTGACGGCCTCGACGACGCCCTTGAAGAGGTCGCGGTCCTCGCCCTTGTTGATGGCCTCGACGTTGGCGCCGATGAGCTCGACACCGTACTTCTCCAGCACACCCTGCTCGTGCATGGAGATGGCGGTGTTCAGCGCGGTCTGGCCGCCGAGGGTCGGGAGCAGCGCGTCGGGGCGCTCCTTCGCGATGATCTTCTCGACGAACTCGGGGGTGATCGGCTCGACGTACGTGGCGTCGGCGATCTCCGGGTCGGTCATGATCGTCGCGGGGTTGGAGTTCACCAGGATGACCCGCAGGCCCTCGGCCTTGAGGACGCGGCAGGCCTGGGTGCCGGAGTAGTCGAACTCGGCGGCCTGTCCGATGACGATCGGGCCGGAGCCGATGACCAGGACGGACTGGATATCGGTGCGCTTAGGCACGCTCGGCCTCCATCTGGGCGGTGCTCATCAAAGACGTGAAGCGGTCGAAGAGGTACGCGGCGTCGTGCGGGCCGGCGGCCGCCTCGGGGTGGTACTGGACGGAGAAGGCCGGCTGGTCGAGCAGCTGGAGGCCTTCGACGACCTGGTCGTTCAGGCAGACGTGGGAGACCTCGGCGCGGCCGTAGGGGGTCTCGGAGACCTTGTCGAGGGGCGCGTCGACGGCGAAGCCGTGGTTGTGCGCGGTGACCTCGACCTTGCCGGTGGTGCGGTCCTGGACCGGCTGGTTGATGCCGCGGTGACCGTACTTCAGCTTGTAGGTGCCGAAGCCGAGGGCGCGGCCGAGGATCTGGTTGCCGAAGCAGATGCCGAAGAGCGGGGTCCTGCGCTCCAGGACGGCCTGCATGACGGCGACGGGGCCGTCGGCGGTGGCCGGGTCGCCCGGGCCGTTGGAGAAGAAGACGCCGTCCGGCTGCACCGCGTAGACGTCCTCGACGGTGGCGGTGGCGGGCAGGACGTGCACCTCGATGCCGCGCTCGGCCATCCGGTGCGGGGTCATGCCCTTGATGCCGAGGTCCACGGCGGCCACGGTGAACTTCTTCTCACCGATCGCGGGGACGACGTACGCCTCCTTGGTGGCGACCTCGGCGGACAGGTCGGCACCGGTCATCTCGGGCGCCTGGCGCACCTTGGCGAGGAGCATGCCGTCGTCGGCGAGCGCGTTGCCGGAGAAGATGCCGACGCGCATGGCGCCGCGCTCGCGCAGGTGGCGGGTCAGCGCGCGGGTGTCGATGCCGGAGATCCCGACGACGCCCTGCGCGACCAGCTCCTCGTCCAGCGAGCGCCGGGAGCGCCAGTTGGAGGGGACGCGGGCGGGGTCGCGCACGACGTAGCCGGCCACCCAGATGCGGGAGGACTCGGGGTCCTCGTCGTTGACGCCGGTGTTGCCCACGTGCGGGGCGGTCATCACGACGACCTGCCGGTGGTACGACGGGTCGGTGAGGGTCTCCTGGTAGCCGGTCATACCGGTGGAGAACACGGCCTCACCGAAGGTCTCCCCGTGGGCGCCGTAGGCGCGGCCGCGGAAGATCCGACCGTCCTCCAGGACGAGTACGGCGGGAGTTTTGTCTGCTCCCCTGGTGGAGGTCGTCATCGTTCGGCGCCTTCCGTCGTGATGGATGGGTTCATGAGGTTGAGGGCTTCGACCCAGGCGGCGTGTTCGGCCGCCCGGTCGGAGCGGAATCCGGAGTCGATCAGCTTGTCGCCGTGCGCCCATGTGACGACGAGCAGACCGCCCTCGGTGAGTACCTTGCCCGCGATTCCCTTGTCGAGGCGGGCGCCGCGCAGCTGCGCGGCCGGTACGAAGAAGTCGGTGGCACCCGGACGGACCACGTCGAGGCCCGCGTCGGTGAGCGTGAGCTCGACCCGGCTGCGGACGCCCAGACCGTGGGCGACGATCCGGTCGAGCCACTGCCCGGCGGTGGTGGACCCGTGGTACCGGCCGGTCAGGGCCAGCCGGTGTTCGGGGAGACCGTCGGGGGCGGCGGGGAGCTCCGGCAGGTCGTTCTGCAGGGCGCCGCGCCATTTCCAGCCCTGCCGCATCAGCCAGTACACGAACGCGATGAAGACGACCAGGCCGACGACCCACGCCATGCGGGCGCCGAAGCTGGTCACCTCCGCCGACTGCCGTTCGGCTGCCTCGGCGGCCAGTTGGATTACTGCAGGTGTCACGCCAGCGTCCCGTCCACGACCGTTGCCCGGCCCCGCAGGAAGGTGTGAGTGACGCGACCCGGCAGCTCACGGCCCTCATAAGGCGTGTTGCGGCTGCGGGAGGCGAAGTGTGCGGGGTCCACGACACCACGGTACGAGGTATCGACCAAGGTCAGGTTCGCGGGTTCACCTGCCGAGACGGGACGGCCGTGGTTGTCCAGGCCGCCGATGCGCGCGGGGGCGAAGGACATGCGCTCCGCGACGCCCGCCCAGTCGAGCAGCCCGGTCTCCACCATCGTCTGCTGGACGACGGAGAGCGCGGTCTCCAGGCCCACCATGCCCATGGCGGCGGCGGCCCACTCGCAGTCCTTGTCCTCGTGCGGGTGCGGGGCGTGGTCGGTGGCGACGATGTCGATCGTGCCGTCGGCGAGTGCCTCGCGCAGGGCCATGACGTCGCGCTCGGTGCGCAGCGGCGGGTTGACCTTGTAGACCGCGTTGTACGAGCGGACGAGCTCCTCGGTGAGGAGGAGGTGGTGCGGGGTGACCTCGGCGGTGACGTCGATGCCGCGGGCCTTGGCCCAGCGGACGATCTCGACGGAGCCGGCGGTGGACAGGTGGCAGATGTGCACGCGGGAGCCTACGTGCTCGGCGAGGAGGACGTCGCGGGCGATGATCGACTCCTCGGCGACGGCCGGCCAGCCGCCCAGGCCCAGCTCCGCGGAGACGACGCCCTCGTTCATCTGGGCGCCCTCGGTGAGGCGGGGCTCCTGGGCGTGCTGGGCGACGACGCCGCCGAAGGCCTTCACGTACTCCAGGGCGCGGCGCATGATGACGGCGTCGTCGACGCACTTGCCGTCGTCGGAGAAGACGGTGACGCGGGCTGCGGAGTCGTGCATGGCGCCCAGCTCGGAGAGCTGCTTGCCCTCCAGGCCGACGGTGACGGCGCCGATGGGCTGCACGTCGCAGTAGCCGGACTCCTTGCCCAGGCGCCAGACCTGCTCGACGACGCCGGCGGTGTCGGCGACCGGGAAGGTGTTCGCCATGGCGAAGACGGCGGTGTAGCCGCCGGAGGCCGCGGCGCGGGTGCCGGTGAGGACGGTCTCGGAGTCCTCGCGGCCGGGCTCGCGCAGGTGGGTGTGCAGGTCGACGAGGCCGGGGAGCAGGATTTGGCCCTCGGCCTCGATCACCTGGGCGTCGCCGGCTTCGAGACCGGTCCCGACCTCGGCGATGGTCTCGCCGTCGATCAGGACGTCCTGCGCCTCGCCGCCGAGTACCTTCGCGCCACGGATAAGGATCTTGCTCATGGTTACTTGCTCTCCTCGGTACGGGCGGCGGTGGTGGTGACGGCGGGCTCGGATCCGCCCAGCAGCAGGTACAGGACGGCCATCCGGGTGGACACGCCGTTGGCGACCTGCTCGACGGCCGTGCAGCGGTCGGAGTCGGCGACCTCGGCGGTGATCTCCATGCCGCGGTTCATCGGGCCGGGGTGCATCACGATGGCGTGCTCGGGCATCTTCGCCATGCGGTCGCCGTCGAGCCCGTACCGGCGGGAGTACTCGCGCTCGGTCGGGAAGAAGGCGGCGTTCATGCGTTCGCGCTGCACACGCAGCATCATGACCGCATCGGACTTCGGCAGCACCTCGTCCAGGTTGTAGGAGACCTCGCAGGGCCAGCTCTCGACGCCGATCGGGACCAGCGTGGGCGGGGCCACCACGGTGACCTCGGCGCCGAGGGTGTGGAGCAGCTGGACGTTGGAGCGGGCGACGCGGCTGTGCAGGACGTCGCCGACGATGGTGATCCGGCGGCCGTTCAGGTCCTTGCCGAGACCGGCGTCGCGGCCCACCAGGCGGCGGCGCATGGTGAAGGCGTCCAGCAGGGCCTGGGTGGGGTGCTCGTGGGTGCCGTCGCCGGCGTTGACCACGGCGGAGTCGATCCAGCCGGAGGTCGCGAGCCGGTAGGGGGCGCCGGAGGCGTGGTGGCGGATGACGACCGCGTCGGCGCCCATGGCCTCCAGGGTCAGCGCGGTGTCCTTCAGGGATTCGCCCTTGGAAACGGAGGAACCCTTGGCGGAGAAGTTGATGACGTCGGCGGAGAGCCGCTTGGCGGCCGCTTCGAAGGAGATCCGGGTGCGGGTCGAGTCCTCGAAGAAGAGGTTGACGACGGTGAGGCCGCGCAGGGTGGGCAGCTTCTTGATCGGCCGGTCCGCGACGCGGGCCATCTCCTCGGCGGTGTCGAGGATCAGGACGGCGTCGTCGCGCGTGAGATCGGCGGCCGAGATGAGGTGGCGCTTCATCTGGATGGCTCCGTAGGTCGGAAGGGCAGGCAGGCAGGCAGGAGTGCTGACTGGCGGGGGTGCGGGGCGGGGCAGGGCAGGCTGCGGCGCGGGCCCCCTGGGGGCCCGGTCAGTCGTACGGACTACTGCCCGGCTGCCTGGGCGGTCCGCTGGCCGAGCAGCACGGCGTCACGGCCGTCCTCCTCCTGGAGCTGGACCTTGACGGTCTCCCGCAGCGACGTGGGGAGGTTCTTGCCGACGTAGTCGGCGCGGATCGGCAGTTCGCGGTGGCCGCGGTCGACGAGGACGGCGAGCTGCACGGCGCGGGGGCGGCCGAGGTCGCCGAGCGCGTCGAGGGCGGCGCGGATGGTGCGGCCGGAGAAGAGCACGTCGTCGACGAGGACGACGAGACGGCCGTCGATGTCGTCGCCGGGGATCTCGGTGCGGCCGATCGCGCGGGCCGGCTTCATGCGCAGGTCGTCGCGGTACATGGTGATGTCGAGGGAGCCGACCGGGATCTTCGTGCCGGTGATCTCTTCGAGCTTGGCGGCCAGCCGGCGGGCGAGGTACACACCGCGGGTGGGGATGCCGAGGAGCACCACGTCGTCGGCGCCCTTGGCGCGTTCGACGATCTCGTGGGCGATGCGGGTGAGGACCCGCGCGATGTCCTGCGCCTCTAGCACGGGGCGCGTGGAATCGCCGATCTGCTGGGTGTCCATGAAAAGGACCTCCTTCTCCGCCTCACGGGACGGACGTTAAAGGACGTCTGATGTACGCCTCCCACGGTACCAGGGGGCGGGCGGTGACCCGTCACCGGGCTGGTGCGCGGGGGCTCCCGAGGGGCTCCTGGGGCGGCCCCGGAGGGGGCGGTGAAGACCATTCGGCTTGACGCATCCAAGTAACGCTGCGTAACCTCACAGTGAGTTACCAGCCGCGCGGCGGAGCCGCACGTGGTCCATGTCGTCACAGCGTCCATGTCGTCACAGCGTCACAGCGTCCGGGAGCGTTATGTCCAGCGAATACGCCAAACAGCTCGGGGCCAAGCTCCGCGCCATCCGCACCCAGCAGGGCCTTTCCCTCCATGGTGTCGAGGAGAAGTCCCAGGGCCGGTGGAAGGCCGTAGTGGTCGGTTCCTACGAGCGCGGGGACCGCGCCGTGACCGTCCAGCGCCTCGCCGAGCTGGCGGACTTCTACGGGGTTCCGGTGCAGGAGCTGCTGCCGGGGACGACTCCCGGCGGAGCTGCCGAGCCGCCGCCGAAGCTGCGCCTCGACCTGGAGCGCCTGGCGGGCGTCCCCGCCGAGAAGGCCGGCCCGCTCCAGCGCTACGCGGCGACGATCCAGAGCCAGCGCGGCGACTACAACGGCAAGGTGCTGTCGATCCGCCAGGACGACCTGCGCACCCTGGCCGTCATCTACGACCAGTCCCCTTCGGTCCTGACCGAGCAGCTGATCAGCTGGGGCGTGCTGGACGCGGATGCCCGTCGCGCCGTGGCGCACGAGGACATCTAGTCCCCGGTCCCAGGACCAGCAGAAACGTTACCGGTGGGTGCCGGGAGACCCGAGAGGGCTC
>NZ_JBHJTK010000080.1:0-14744 GCF_042267665.1 Streptomyces sp. NPDC056224 | reverse complement strand
GAAGGTGAGGAAGAGCAGCATGTCGTTGGCGAGCCCGAGCTCGGGGACGATCTGGCTCAGCAGGACGGTCAGCAGCGCGGGGCCCGCGATACCGGTGAGCCATCCCCAGATGATGCGGGAGCGGCCGAGCCGCGCGCCGCGGGCGACGGGCAGGCCACGGCCCTTGGCGGCCTCGTCGTGGGTGACGATGTGGACGTCGAGGTCGGGTCCGGACTCGCGGGCGACGGTGGCGCTGACCCCGGGGCTGAAGACGGACTGCCAGGAGCGGCGGCGGCTGACGCCGAGAACGATCTGGGTGGCGTTGACCCCGCGGGCGAACTCCAGCAGCGCGTCAGGGACGTTGTCGCCTATGACGTGGTGGAAGGTGCCGCCCAGGTCCTCGACCAGGGTGCGCTGGACAGCGAGTTCCTTGGGCGATGCGGAGGTGAGGCCGTCGCTGGCGGCGATGTAGACGGCGAGGACCTCGCCGCCCGCGCCCTTCTCGGCGAGCCGGGCGGCGCGCCGGATGAGCGTACGGCCCTCGGGGCCGCCGGTCAGGCCGACGACGATGCGTTCGCGGGCCTGCCAGGTGGAGCGGATGTTGTGCTCGCCCCGGTACTCCTGGAGGTACTCGTCGACCCGGTCGGCCACCCACAGCAGGGCCAGTTCGCGCAGGGCGGTGAGATTGCCGGGGCGGAAGTAGTTGGACAGGGCCGCGTCGACCTTGTCGGGCTTGTAGACGTTGCCGTGGGCCATGCGGCGGCGCAGGGCCTGCGGGGACATGTCGACGAGCTCGATCTGGTCGGCCCGCCGGGCCACCTCGTCGGGGACCGTTTCGCGCTGCCGGACCCCGGTGATCGTCTCGACGACGTCACCCAGCGACTCCAGGTGCTGGATGTTGACGGTCGAGACCACGTCGATGCCCGCCTGGAGCAGCTCCTCCACGTCCTGCCAGCGCTTGGCGTTGCGTGAACCCGGCACATTGGTGTGGGCGAGCTCGTCCACCAGCGCCACGGCGGGGCGCCGAGCGAGGATCGCGTCCACGTCCATCTCGGTGAAGGTGCTGCCCCGGTACTCGATCTCGCGCCGCTCGATCAGTTCCAGGCCGTGCAGCATCACCTCGGTGCGCGGGCGCTTGTGGTGCTCGACGAAGCCGACGACGCAGTCGGTGCCCCGCTCGATCCGGCGGTGTGCCTCGGACAGCATTGCGTAGGTCTTGCCGACGCCCGGCGCCGCGCCGAGGTAGATGCGGAGCTTGCCGCGTCCCATGTTCCGACTCTTCTTCTCTGCTGACGACGGGGGTCCGTACCGTGGATCGGGCGGGTGATCAGGGTTCGAAGCGGTAGCCCATGCCAGGCTCGGTGATCAGGTACCGCGGGTGCGAGGGGTCCGCCTCCAGTTTGCGCCGTAGCTGGGCCATGTAGACACGCAGGTAGTTGGTGTTCTCCCCGTACGTCGGTCCCCAGACCTCCAGGAGGAGCTGACTCTGCGTGATCAGGCGGCCCGGGTGGGTGATGAGGATTTCCAGCAGGTGCCACTCGGTCGGGGTCAGCCGAATGGTGCACTCGCCCCGGCGTACCTTCTTCGCGACCAGGTCGACGGTGAACTCGGCGGTCGTGACGACGGCGACTTCGTCGGCTTGGGAAGCCGCCGGGGCTTCATGTCTCCGGGCGGCTGCCCGCAGGCGGGCCAGGAGCTCGTCCATGCTGAACGGTTTCGTCACGTAGTCGTCCGCGCCCGCGTCCAACGCACGGATCTTGTCCTCCGAGGTGTGACGGGCGGAGAGGACCAGGATGGGGACCTTGCTCCAGACGCGGACACCCTTGATGACGTCGATGCCGTCCATGTCGGGGAGTCCGAGGTCGAGCACTATGACGTCCGGCTTGTGGGCGGCCGCGAGCCGCAGGGCCGATCCGCCGTCTGAAGCCTCCTCGACCTCGAACTTCCGCGCCTGGAGATTGATCTTCAGCGCGCGGACGAGCTGCGGATCGTCCTCCACCACCAGCACCCGGGTCATCGGTGTGCAGCCTTTCCTTCGTAACGGGCACGGCACGAGGCCGGCGGGGCACTGGGGCCTCTCCCAGCGGTGGCTGGGGGAAGCTCCGCGCCCCGCCGGCGCTCAGACCGTGCGATGCGGACCTCAGCTCTTGGACAGCGCCTTCAGGGCGATGTTGAGCTCAAGGACGTTGACGCGGGGTTCGCCCATGAAGCCGAGCGTGCGGCCCTCGGTGTGGTCCTCGACCAGCTTCTCGACCTGCTTGACGTCGAGCTTGTTCCGCTCGGCGACCCGGTGAACCTGGAGCTCGGCGTAGGCGGGGGAGATGTCTGGGTCGAGGCCGGAGCCGGAGGAGGTGACGGCATCGGCCGGCACGTCCTCGGGCTTGACCGTGTAGCCGGCGGTGGAGTTGTCCGCGATGACGGCTTCCTTGGCGGCGACGACCTGGGCGCAGAGCGTGCCTTCCTCCGCCGCCTTGGTGCACTGGCCGCCCACGGCTCCGTTGTCGGCGGAGCGGTTGGTGGCGCCGGACAGGATCAGCGAGTACTGCATGTTGACACTGTTGCTGCCCAGACCGTTGGAGGGGCGCGGCTGGAACCACTTCAGGTCCGGCCTGGCCGCCTCTTCGGCGTCGTTGGGGTCCTTCTTCGGCAGGTTGTAGCTCTGGCCGATGAGGGAGGAGCCGACGACCTGGCCGCTCTTGTCCTTGATCTCCGAGCCGTTCGCTTTGTCGTTGAACAGGGCCTGGGCGATCCCGGTGACGGCGAGCGGGTAGATGACCCCGCAGATCACGGTCAGGACGAGCAGGGCGCGCAGGCCCGCACCGATCAGGCGGACGGTGCTGGATACGGAATTGTTCATGGCAGATCAGCCGATTCCGGGGATGAGGGAGATGAGCAGGTCGATGATCTTGATGCCGATGAACGGGGCGATCAGACCGCCCACGCCGTACAGCCCGATATTGCGGCGCAGCATCTTGTCGGCGCTGGTCGGCTTGTACTGGACGCCCTTCAGGGCGAGCGGCACCAGCGCGATGATGATCAGTGCGTTGAAGATGACCGCGGAGAGGATCGCCGACTCGGGTGAGGCCAGGCCCATGATGTTGAGCTTGTCCAGGCCCGGGTAGACCACGGCGAACATGGCCGGGATGATCGCGAAGTACTTCGCGACGTCGTTGGCGATCGAGAAGGTGGTGAGCGCCCCGCGCGTGATCAGGAGCTGCTTGCCGATCTCGACGATCTCGATGAGCTTGGTGGGGTTGGAGTCCAGGTCCACCATGTTCCCGGCCTCCTTGGCGGCCGACGTACCCGTGTTCATCGCCACACCCACGTCGGCCTGGGCCAGCGCAGGGGCGTCGTTCGTACCGTCGCCCGTCATGGCGACGAGCTTGCCGCCCGCCTGCTCCCGCTTGATGAGGGCCATCTTGTCCTCGGGGGTGGCCTCGGCGAGGAAGTCGTCCACGCCCGCCTCCTCCGCGATGGCCTTGGCGGTCAGCGGGTTGTCGCCGGTGATCATGATGGTCTTGATGCCCATGCGGCGCAGTTCCTCGAACCGCTCCCGCATGCCCTCCTTGACCACGTCCTTGAGGTGGATGACGCCCAGGATCCGGGCGCCCTTCTCGTCCTTGACCGCGACGAGGAGCGGGGTGCCGCCGGCTTCCGAGATCTTGTTGGCGAGGAGGTCGGCGTCGTCGGAGACCTGGCCGCCCTGCTCCTTGACCCAGGTGATGACCGAACCGGCCGCGCCCTTGCGGGTCTGCTTGTTGTCCACGTCCACACCCGACATGCGGGTCTGTGCGGTGAAGGCGATCCACTCGGCGTGGGCCAGCTCGCCCTGGTGGCGCTCGCGCAGCCCGTACTTCTCCTTCGCCAGGACGACGATGGAGCGGCCCTCGGGGGTCTCGTCCGCGAGGGAGGAGAGCTGCGCGGCGTCGGCGAGCTCGGCCGCGGTGGTGCCCTTGACGGGTACGAACTCCGACGCCTGGCGGTTGCCCAGGGTGATCGTGCCCGTCTTGTCGAGCAGGAGGGTCGAGACGTCGCCCGCGGCCTCGACGGCGCGGCCGGACATGGCGAGGACGTTGCGTTGGACCAGGCGGTCCATGCCGGCGATGCCGATCGCGGAGAGCAGCGCGCCGATGGTGGTCGGGATCAGGCAGACCAGCAGTGCGGTGAGCACGATCATGGACTGCTCGGCGCCCGCGTAGATCGCGAAGGGCTGCAGGGTGACGACCGCGAGCAGGAAGACGATCGTGAGGGACGCGAGCAGGATGTTCAGCGCGATCTCGTTGGGCGTCTTCTGCCGGGCGGCGCCCTCGACCAGGGCGATCATGCGGTCGATGAACGTCTCGCCGGGCTTCGTCGTGATCTTGATGACGATCCGGTCGGAGAGCACCTTCGTACCGCCGGTGACCGCGCTGCGGTCACCGCCCGATTCCCGGATCACCGGGGCCGATTCGCCCGTGATCGCGGACTCGTCGACGGAGGCGACGCCCTCGACGACGTCACCGTCGCCCGGGATGATGTCGCCGGCCTCGCAGACCACCAGGTCACCGATGCGCAGCTCCGCGCCGGGCACCTGTTCCTCGCTCTTGCCGTCCTTGGTGAGGCGGCGGGCGACGGAGTCGGTCTTGGCCTTGCGCAGGGTGTCGGCCTGGGCCTTGCCGCGGCCTTCGGCGACGGCCTCGGCGAGGTTGGCGAAGATCGTGGTCAGCCACAGCCAAGCGGTGATGGCCCAGCCGAACCAGTCCGTCGGGTCCTTGATCGCGAGGACGGTGGTGACGACCGAGCCGATCAGGACGACGAACATGACCGGGGACTTGATCATGATCCGGGGGTCGAGCTTGCGGACGGCGTCGGGGAAGGACTTCAACAGCTGCTTGGGGTCGAACAGGCCGCCGCCCACGCGCCCGCCGCCCGGCTTGTGGCCGGTGGGCACGTCCTGGTGCGGAGCCCTTGTGGGTGTGGCGGTGCTCATGATGCGAGTCCTTCGGCGAGCGGACCCAGCGCCAGGGCCGGGAAGTAGGTCAGACCGGTGACGATGAGGATCGTGCCGACGAGCAGGCCCGTGTAGAGCGGCTTGTCGGTGCGCAGCGTGCCCGCGGTCTCGGGTACGGGCTTCTGCTCGGCGAGCGAGCCGGCCAGCGCGAGGACGAACACCATGGGCAGGAAGCGGCCCAGGAGCATGGCGATGCCGATGGTGCTGTTGAACCACTGGGTGTCGGCGTTCAGGCCCGCGAAGGCCGAGCCGTTGTTGTTTGCGCCCGAGGTGTAGGCGTAGAGGATCTCTGAGAATCCGTGCGCCCCGGTGTTGGTCATCGAGTTGGCCGGGGTGTCCAGCGCCATGGCCGCGGCGGTGAAGCCCAGCACCAGAGCGGGGGTGATGAGGATGTAGCAGGCCGCGAACTTGATCTCGCGGGTGCCGATCTTCTTGCCGAGGTACTCGGGGGTGCGGCCGACCATGAGGCCGGCGATGAACACCGCGATGATCGCCATGATCAGCATGCCGTAGAGACCGGAACCGACACCGCCGGGCGCGATCTCGCCGAGCTGCATGCCCAGCAGCTGGATGCCGCCGCCCAGACCCGTGTACGAGGAGTGGAAGGAGTTGACCGCACCGGTCGAGGTCAGTGTCGTGGCGACCGAGAAGATCGCGGAGGCGCCGATCCCGTACCGGGTCTCCTTGCCCTCCATCGCACCGCCGGCGACATCGAACGCCGGACCGTGGTGGGCGAACTCGGTCCACATCATCAGCGCGGTGAAGCCGATCCAGATGGTCGCCATCGTCGCGAGGATCGCGTAGCCCTGGCGCAGGTTTCCGACCATGCGGCCGAAGGTGCGGGTCAGCGCGAACGGGATGACGAGGATCAGGAAGATCTCGAAGAGGTTCGAGAACGGGGTGGGGTTCTCGAACGGGTGCGCGGAGTTGGCGTTGAAGTAACCGCCGCCGTTCGTACCCAGCTCCTTGATGACCTCCTGCGAAGCCACCGCCCCGCCGTTCCACTGCTGCGAGCCGCCCATGAACTGGCCGACCTCGTGGATCCCGGAGAAGTTCTGGATCGCACCGCAGGCGACCAGGATGATCGCGCCGATCACGGAGATGGGCAGCAGGATGCGGACTACTCCGCGGACCATGTCGGCCCAGAAGTTGCCGAGCTCACCCGTGCGCGAGCGTGCGAAGCCCCGTACGAGGGCTACCGCGACGGCCATGCCGACGGCGGCGGAGACGAAGTTCTGCACCGCGAGGCCGCCGGTCTGTACGACGTGGCCCATGGCCTGCTCGCCGTAGTACGACTGCCAGTTCGTGTTCGCCACGAAGGAGGCGGCCGTGTTGAAGGCCTGGTCCGGGTCGATCGCGGAGAAGCCGAGCGAGCCGGGCAGGACGCCCTGCGCCCTCTGGAGGGCGTAGAGGAAGAGGACACTCACCGCCGAGAAGGCGAGGACGGCACGCAGGTAGGCGGGCCAGCGCATCTCGGCGGACGGGTTGGCGCCGATGGCCTTGTAGATCCACTTCTCCGGCTTGTAGTGCTTCTCGGAGGAGTAGACGCGGGCCATGTAGTCGCCCAGCGGGCGGTAGGCCAGCGCGAGCGCGGCGATCAGTGCGAGGAGCTGGAGCACACCAGCGAGAACGGGACTCATCGGTGGCTAGAACCTCTCCGGGTACACAAGGGCGAGGACGAGGTATCCGAGCAGGGAGACGGCCACGACGAGGCCGACGATGTTTTCGGCGTTCACAGCTTGGTCACCCCCCGGGCGATGAGAGCCACCAGCGCGAACACCGCGACCGTGGTGACGACGAAGGCCAGATCGGCCACCGTGAGCTCCTGGATGAAGAGGGAGGAAATGAATCGGCCAGATGGCCGATGTCGAGATAACCGTGTCTTCAGCCCGGCGTTAAGACACCTTGACGGGGTCCATACGGGCGCAGGGGAACTCTTAACGCCACGCTTACGCGTGAAGCCGTGAATCGCCAGTTAGCCCTGGTGGGACAGGCCGGCTGTGTCCAGGGCGGCGCCGGCCTGCGCGGCCAGCGCGACGGCCACCAGGCGGGCCTCTTCGGGGGGCAGGGGGCGGCCCGGGAGTGGATCGAGGAGGAAGCGGCCGTAGTAGTGGCCTCCGCCGACGACGCGCAGTTCGGTCTCCCCGTCCGGCCAGTCGGCGTACTCGGTGATCCGGCCGCCGCTGCGCAGCCACAGGCTGCCGTCGTGCTGCAGGCGCGGCCGGTGCCCGAGCAGCCTGCCGTACTCGAAGCGGCAGCTGCGCAGGCCCAGCAGGCCGACGAGCTCGCGGCGTACGTACTCGACCACTGCTTCCGGTGAGCTGCCGTCCTCGGCCAGTCGAGCGGTTCCCTGGAGGCTGGACAGGTGCGCGGCGTCGGTGACCACGATCGTCCGGAGCCTCCGTACGCGTACGGCCAGCTGCGAAACGATCAGCCCGACGACGAGCAGGAGGACGGCCGTCTGGATCTCGTCACCGTCGGCGATGGCGAACTGCTGGTAGGGCCTGGTCAGGAAGAAATCGAACCAGGCAGCCGCGGACAGTGCGGCCAGCGCCCCGGCCGCCCGGGTGCCGAGCGCGGCGACCACGACCACCGCGACGACCATGATCAGAGCCTCGTTCGTCGCTGAAAGGTCGGTTCGGAACGGCACGAGCGCGAGCGCAACGAAGAAGGGGATCACGAGGGCCGCGAGCAGGACGGCACGGTCGTGGAGTCGGTACCCGGACATGTGATGCCTCCCGTCCGGACATGACGGTCTTGGTTCAGAACCTCTCGGGCCTGATGAGGGCGGTCACGAGATAGGCAAGCAAAGCGACGGCGACGATGAGTCCGACCACGTTTTCCGCGTCCATCAGCGTGTACTCCCTTGGTTCCGTGGGACATGTGTCGCCCATATCAAGCGTGCCCCCGGTCGATGAAGGAGCCGCGCACCCTGGCGAGGTCTTGACGCACCTCATACGACTTTGCGGCGCCGGCGTCAGGAGTGCGTGAAGAGTGGGGCGGCGGTCGTATGGATTCCGCCAAGAGCACTGGTCATTCGGCCATGCCGTCCCGACGCTGTCCTCACTTTGTCCAATCGGAGGAACAGCGAAGATGGCCATGCACAGGGGAAAGACGACCGTGGCAGGACAGGCGCCGGGCACGGAGGAACCTCCTGATACCGGCGTACGGACGCCTCCCGAGGCACCGGACCGGCACCGGCTGACCGCCCTCCAAGGCCTGGCCGCGCTGTCGCTCGACGCGATGGCCTCCGTCGCATACGGGCCGGAGTCGATCGTGCTGGTCCTGGCGGCAGCCGGTGCCTACGGCCTCGGGTTCACCCTCCCCGTCACCCTGGCGATCGCCGCGCTGCTCGCCGTGCTGGTGGCTTCGTACCGGCAGGTGATCGCCGCGTTCCCGGACGGCGGCGGGTCGTACGCCGTCGCCAAGAAGCACCTCGGCCGGCGCACGAGCCTGGTCGCCGCGGCCTCGCTGATCCTCGACTACGTGCTGAACGTGGCCGTCTCCGTCACCGCCGGCGTCGCCGCCTTGACCTCCGCCTTCCCGGAGCTGTACGGGGAACGGGTGTGGATCTGCCTCGGGGTGCTGATCCTGGTCACGGCGGTGAACCTGCGCGGGGTGGTGGACTCCGCCAAGGCGTTCCTCGTACCGACCGCCGTGTTCGTGGGCTCGATCCTGGCCATGGTCGTGATCGGTCTGTTCCGTGACGGCCCGGTGAGCACCGCCTCGGCCGCCGGACACGTCTCCGCGCTCGGGGAAGGCGCCACCACCGTCGGCGCGCTGTTGCTGCTGAAGGCCTTCGCGGCCGGCTGCTCCGCCCTGACCGGCGTTGAAGCTGTCGCCAACGCCGTCCCGTCCTTCCGTGCCCCGGCGGCCCGCCGGGCCCAGCGCACCGAAGTGGCCCTCGGCGCCCTGCTCGGCGTGATGCTGATCGGCCTGTCGGTCCTGATCGGCCGCTTCCACCTCCAGCCCGTGGAGGGCGTCACCGTCCTGGCCCAGCTCGCGGACGCCTCGTTCGGCCACAACGCCGCTTTCTACGTCGTCCAGTTCGCCACCATGGTGCTGCTGGCGCTCGCCGCGAACACCTCCTTCGGCGGGCTGCCCGTCCTGATGAGTCTGCTGGCACGCGACAACTACCTGCCGCACGTGTTCGCCCTCAAGGCGGACCGCCAGGTGCACCGGCACGGCGTGGTGTGCCTCGCGCTCGTGTCGGGTGCCCTGCTGGTGTTCTCCGGCGGCGACACCAACACCCTCGTCCCGCTGTTCGCGATCGGCGTCTTCGTCGGCTTCACCGTCTGCCAGGTCGGCATGGTCCGGCACTGGTACGGCGAACGCCCCAGGAGCTGGCAGGCGAAGGCCGTCCTCAACGGCTTCGGCGCACTGCTCACCGGAGTCTCGGCGGTCGTCGTGACCGCCACCAAGTTCGCCGAGGGCGCCTGGCTGATCGTGCTCGCCCTGCCGCTGATCGTCCTCGCCTTCGAGAAGATCCATCGCGCCTACGTTCGGATCGGCGAACGCCTGGAGCTCGGCCGCATCCCTCAGCCGCCCCAACGCTCCCGCTCTCTGGTCGTCGTGCCCGTCTCAGGGCTGTCCCGACTGACCTGCCAGGCACTCACCGCCGCCCGCTCGCTCGGCGACGAGGTCCGCGCCGTGACCGTCACCCACCCCGCTCCGGAGGACCGTCAGGCGGCCGAAGCCCTACGCCGGGACTGGGAGTTGTGGAAGCCGGGGGTCGAGCTGATCGAAGTCTCCTCGGACACCCGTTCGCTCGGCCGCCCGGTGTCGGAGTACGTGCGCGAGCTGACACAGGCACACCCGGACACCCAGGTCACCGTCCTCATCCCGGAGACGGAACCCGCCCACCTGTGGCAGCGGATGCTGCAGAACCAGCGCGGCTCCGTCGTCGCACACGCAGTCCGCCGCGACACCGACGCCGTCATCTGCCGACTGCGCTTCCGCATCTCCGCGGACGTGCGTTGACGTGCCGTTGACGGTGGCTTGACGCGTCTCGTGCGCCGCCGTCAAGAAGGTGCCAATTCCCCCGCACACATGGGGTTTTCCTCTGGAACGGGCAGTAGTTTCCTGCCTGTTGCGCCGCCGGGGACCTCGACTGCTCACATGACGGCCGAGGGGGTCCATGCGAGACAGTCCCCGGCGGCGACACCCCTCACCCGCACCCAGTCCTTGCCCGACCCTGCCGGCAGGGGGGTGCCCAGCCGAACTCACCAGAAGGTCGCTTCATGCCTCCCGCCGCCGCGCAGCACGTTCCCCCGGATCTCGGCACCCCTCCGCGGACCCCGGTCAACCGGCCGTCCAGGAAACGCTCCGGCCAGGTGAACGTGCTGGAGCCCGAACTCCTCGCCACCTCGGCCAGGGAGGCCGTCGCCAAGATCCATCCGCGTGAGCTGGTGAAGAAGCCGGTGCTGTTCGTCGTCGCGGTCGGATCGGTCCTGACCACGCTGTCGGCGCTCATCCACCCGTCGGTCTTCACCTGGGTGATCAGCGTCTGGCTGTGGCTGACGGTCCTGTTCGCCAACCTCGCCGAGGCCGTCGCCGAGGGCCGTGGCCGCGCCCAAGCCGAATCGCTGCGCAAGGCGCGCACGGGCACGGTCGCGCTCCGGCTCAAGCACTGGACGTACGGGACGAACCTGTGCAGTGCCGAGACCGAGGTCGTGACCCCGGCCGAACTCCAGCCCTTCGACTTCGTGCTCGTCGAAGCGGGGGAGCTGGTTCCGGCCGACGGGGACGTGGTCGACGGTGCGGCGATGGTGGACGAGTCGGCCGTCACCGGTGAATCGGCCCCCGTGCTCCGGGAGTCGGGCGGCGACCGGTCCGGTGTCACCGGCGGTACGACCGTCCTGTCGGACTCGATCGTCGTGCGGGTCACCTCCCGATCCGGGAACAGCTTCATCGACCGGATGATCGCGCTGGTCGAGGGCGCCACCCGGCAGAAGACCCCCAACGAGATAGCGTTGAACATCCTGCTGGCCGCCCTGACCGTCATCTTCATCCTGATCGTGGTCAGCATCCAGCCGATGGCCGCGTACGCCGGCGCCGCCCAGTCCACGACCGTCCTGGTTGCCCTCCTCGTCACCCTCATCCCCACCACGATCGGCGCCCTGCTCTCCGCGATCGGCATTGCCGGCATGGACCGCCTCGTGCAGCGCAACGTCATCGCGCTGAGCGGCCGCGCCGTCGAGGCCGCCGGTGACATCAACACCCTGCTCCTCGACAAGACCGGCACCATCACGCACGGCAACCGCGAGGCCGCCGCCTTCATCCCGCTCCCCGGCATCGACCACACCAAGCTCGCGGACGCCGCCCAGCTGTCCTCCCTCGCCGACGAGACTCCCGAAGGTCGGTCCGTCGTGGCCCTGGCCCAGCGGTACGGGCTCCAGCCGGCCGCCGCCGAGGACCTCAGCAACCCCCGTTTCACCGAGTTCAGCGCCCGCACCCGGATGAGCGGGATCAACCTGAGCTGGGACAACGGCGCGGGATGCGCCATCCGCAAGGGCGCGGCCGCACAGGTCATGGACTGGGTGGCGATGCGCGGCGGAACCGTACAGGCGGAGGCCGCTGCCTGGTCCGCTCAGGTCTCGCAATCCGGTGGGACCCCTCTGCTGGTGGCGGTCCACGACTGGGACGGGCCGCGCGTGCTGGGCATCATCCACCTCAAGGACGTGGTCAAGGAGGGCATTCGGGAGCGCTTCGCGGAGCTGCGCGCCATGGGCATCCGTACAGTCATGGTCACTGGCGACAACGAGCTGACGGCCCGCGCCATCGCCGCCGAGGCCGGCGTCGACGAATACCTCGCGGAGGCGACGCCGGAGGACAAGCTGGCCCTCATCAAGCGGGAGCAGGCAGGCGGCAAGCTCGTCGCGATGACCGGCGACGGCACGAACGACGCCCCGGCCCTCGCCCAGGCGGATGTCGGCGTGGCCATGAACACAGGCACCTCGGCCGCCAAGGAGGCCGGGAACATGGTGGACCTCGACTCCAACCCCACCAAGCTCATCGACATCGTCGAGATCGGCAAACAGCTCCTCATCACCCGAGGCGCGCTCACCACCTTCTCCATCACCAACGACGTCGCCAAGTACTTCGCGATCATCCCCGCCATGTTCGCCTCGGCCTACCCGGGCCTCGGCGCGCTCAACATCATGGGCCTGAGCAGCCCCACCTCCGCGATCACCTCGGCGATCATCTTCAACGCCCTGATCATCGTGGCCCTGATCCCGCTGGCCCTGCGCGGCGTCCGCTACCGGCCTGCCTCCGCACACGACCTGCTGCGGCGCAACCTCGGTGTCTACGGCCTCGGCGGCCTGATCCTGCCGTTCGTGGGCATCAAGCTCATCGACCTGCTGGTATCCACCATCCCCGGCCTCGGCTGACGTTCGGCAACGGCTCATCAGAGGAACGTCGGGGCGTCTGAGCCCCCACATACTGCCGTCCACCTGCTTACCGCAGGCTCCTTCCTCTCCTCAGACCACGGCCGCCAAGGCCAGCCAGCGTTGATCCACACTCCGCTGGTCCCCTGCGGGGGCGGCCTCCGCCGGGCCGCCCCCGCTCCTAGTTCATGACCACTCCCCCGCTCGCCGCAGGCAGGTTGCTGTCACTGGCGCGCGAAGACGTTCACTACTCCACAGGTGGCTCTGTACGCGTTAAGGACGCGTCAGGATTGGCTCAGCCGCGGGCATAAGCGATCAGTCTGCGTACGCTAGCTCAGCCGTCGATGTCGATGGCTGATTCTTTGCCGTACGACAGGAGCACCCCACGATGGCCACCCCTGCCCGCTCCTCGCGCCTGCGCGCGTGGCTGCTGGAAGGCCTGACCGCCGAGAACAGTTCACCCGCAGCCAAGGAGGCAGCGGCCCAGCCCCACGGGCGGCCGTGGTGGCGGGTCATGTGCCTGACGGGTCTCGACTACTTCTCCACCCTCGGCTACCAGCCAGGTATTGCGGCGCTCGCGGCCGGCCTGCTGTCGCCGCTCGCGACCATCGTGCTCGTGCTGCTGACCCTCTTCGGTGCGCTGCCGGTGTACCGGCGGGTGGCCGAGGAGAGCCCGCACGGCGAGGGCTCGATCGCCATGCTGGAGCGGTTGCTGACGTTCTGGAAGGGCAAGCTTTTCGTCCTGACCCTGCTCGGGTTCGCGGCGACCGACTTCCTCATCACCATTACCCTGTCGGCCGCGGACGCCACCGCGCACCTGGTGGAGAACCCGCACCTCACCAGCACCCTCAACGGCCACCAGGTGCTCATCACCCTGATCATGATCGCGCTCCTCGGCGCCGTGTTCCTCAAGGGCTTCAGCGAGGCCATCGGCGTGGCCGTGGTCCTGGTGGCCACCTACCTCGCGCTGAACGTCGTCGTCGTGGCCGTCGGCCTGTGGGAGGTGCTCAGCGAACCACACGTCATCACCGACTGGACGGAGGCTCTGACCGCCGAACACGGCAACCCCTTCATGATGATCGCCATCGCCCTCGTCGTGTTCCCGAAGCTCGCGCTCGGCCTCTCCGGGTTCGAGACGGGTGTGGCGGTCATGCCGCACGTCGAGGGCGACTCCGGCGATACCGAGGAGAAGCCCGCCGGCCGGATCCGTGGCGCCAAGAAGCTGCTGACCACCGCGGCCATCATCATGAGCGTCTTCCTCATCACCAGCAGTTTCATCACCACGCTGCTGATCCCGCCCGCCCAGTTCCAGCCGGGCGGCGAGGCCAACGGCCGCGCCCTCGCCTACCTCGCCCACGAGTACCTCGGCTCCGCCTTCGGCACGATCTACGACGTCTCCACGATCCTGATCCTGTGGTTCGCGGGTGCCTCGGCGATGGCCGGCCTGCTCAACCTGATGCCGCGCTACCTGCCGCGCTATGGCATGGCCCCCTCCTGGGCCCGCGCCCTGCGCCCGATGGTCATCGTCTTTACCCTCATCGCGTTCCTGGTGACCTGGATCTTCGACGCCGACGTGGACGCCCAGGGCGGCGCGTACGCCACCGGTGTCCTCGTCCTGATCACCTCGGCCGCCGTCGCCGTGACCATCGCAGCCCGGAAGGCCGGTCAGCGCGGCTGGACGATCGGCTTCGGCGTGATCTCCGCGGTCTTCGTCTACACCACCGCCGTCAACGTCGCAGAGCGCCCCGACGGCGTGAAGATCGGCGCCTGCTTCATCGCCGGCATCATGGCCCTCTCCCTCCTCTCCCGCCTCGCCCGCGTCTTCGAGCTGCGTGTCACCCACATGGAATTCGACGACATGGCCCAGCGGTTCATCCGCGACACCTCGAACCGCACGATCCGCTTCATCGCCAACGAGCCGGACAGTCGGGACCTCGACGAGTACCGGCAGAAGAAGCAGCAGATCCGCGCGGACAACGACATCCCGGCCGAGGACGACGTCATGTTCGTCGAGGTCACCGTCCTGGACGCGTCCGAGTTCGAATCCAGCATGCGGGTTCGCGGCGAGGTGCTCCACGACCGCTACCGCGTCCTGACCCTGGAGAGCTCGAGCATCCCCAACGCGCTGGCGGCGCTACTCCTGCACGTCCGCGACGAGACCGGCCAGCGCCCCCACATCTACTTCGAGTGGACCGAGGGCAACCCGTTCGCCAACTTCTTCCGCTTCTTCCTGTTCGGCCAGGGCGAGGTCGCGCCCGTCACCCGCGAGGTCATCCGCGAGGCCGAACCCGACCGCACCCGCCGCCCCCACGTTCACGCCGGCTGACCCTGGATCCGGCGTCAATTTGCCGACAGGAATCGCGCCGGCCCCTCGCCAAGGCGAGGGG
>NZ_JBHJTK010000079.1:0-14876 GCF_042267665.1 Streptomyces sp. NPDC056224 | reverse complement strand
CTCGCAGATGTTCATCACCGGCCCGGACGTGGTCCGCGCGGTGACCGGCGAGGAGATCACCCAGAACGGCCTCGGCGGCGCCGACGTGCACGCCGAGACCTCGGGCGTCGCGCACTTCGCGTACGACGACGAGGAGACCTGCATCTCCGAGGTCCGCTACCTCATCTCGATGCTGCCCTCCAACAACCGTGAGAACCCGCCCGTCCACGAGACGAGCGACCCGGCGGACCGCCGCTCCGAGATCCTCCTGGACCTGGTGCCCGCCGACGGCAACCGCCCGTACGACATGCTCAAGGTCATCGAGGAGCTCGTCGACGAGGGCGACGTCCTGGAGATCCACGAGCGCTGGGCCCGCAACATCATCTGTGCCCTGGCCCGGATGGACGGACAGGTCGTCGGCATCGTCGCCAACCAGCCCGGCCACCTCGCCGGTGTCCTCGACATCGAGGCCTCCGAGAAGGCCGCGCGCTTCGTCCAGATGTGCGACGCCTTCAACATCCCGATCATCACGCTGCTGGACGTCCCCGGCTTCCTGCCGGGCGTCGACCAGGAGCACGGCGGCATCATCCGCCACGGCGCCAAGCTGCTGTACGCGTACTGCAACGCCACCGTCCCGCGGATCTCGCTGATCCTGCGCAAGGCCTACGGCGGCGCCTACATCGTCATGGACTCCCAGTCCATCGGCGCCGACATCACCTACGCCTGGCCCACGAACGAGATCGCCGTCATGGGCGCCGAGGGCGCGGCCAACGTCATCTTCCGCAAGCAGATCGCGGACGCCGAGGACCCCGAGGCCATGCGCGTGCGCATGGTCAAGGAGTACAAGGCCGAGCTGATGCACCCGTACTACGCGGCCGAGCGAGGCCTCGTGGACGACGTCATCGACCCCGCCGAGACCCGCGATGTCCTCGTCAGCGCCCTCGCGATGCTCCGCAACAAGCACGCCGACCTGCCGTCGCGCAAGCACGGCAACCCGCCGCAGTAAGGAGACAAGCCACCGATGAGCACCGACATGCTGCTGCGCGTCGAGAAGGGCAACGCCGAGCCCGAGGAGCTGGCCGCGATCACCGCGATCCTGCTCGCCCGTGCCGCCGCCGCCCCCGAGGACGCCCCGGTCCCCGCCGGCCGCTCCCAGGCCGGCTGGCGCCGCCTGGAGCGCACCCCGGGCTTCCGCGCCCCGCACAGCTGGCAGGGCTGAGCCCCGAGCCCGACGCAAGGCCCCGCACCGACCACGGTGCGGGGCCTTGCGCGTACCCAGCCCGACGCTCCGCGGGGCGGCAGGCACCGGGGCACGGCACCACCGCACCGCGCACACACGGCGGAGGCCCCCGCGTCAGGGACGCGGGGGCCTTACGGCTGTCGGTGGCAGCCGCTACCGCAGGCGGGCCATGAGCGCGTGCTCGACGAGCGTGATGAGCGCGCTCTTGGCGTCCGCGCGGTGGCGGGCGTCGGTGGTGATGATGGGGGCGTCCGGGCCGATCTGCAGGGCCTCGCGGACTTCCTCCGGGGTGTACGGCTGGTGTCCGTCGAAGCCGTTGAGGGCGATGACGAACGGCAGGCCGCTGTTCTCGAAGTAGTCGACGGCGGGGAAGCAGTCGGCGAGGCGGCGCGTGTCCACGAGCACCACGGCGCCGATGGCACCACGGACCAGGTCGTCCCACATGAACCAGAAGCGGTCCTGGCCCGGCGTACCGAAGAGGTACAGGATCAGGTCCTGGTCCAGCGTGATGCGGCCGAAGTCCATCGCGACCGTGGTGGTCGTCTTGTCACCGGTGTGGGTGAGGTCGTCGATGCCGGCGGAGGCGCTGGTCATGACGGCTTCGGTGCGCAGCGGGTTGATCTCGGAGACCGCGCCGACGAACGTGGTCTTGCCCACGCCGAAGCCGCCCGCCACCACGATCTTCGCGGAGGTGGTGGAGCGGGCGGGAGCCGCTCCGCCGTTAGAGCTTGCGAAGTCCACTGAGCACCCTTTCGAGCAGTGTCACATCTGGCTGGCCGCCGGCAGACTCGTCGCCGCCGGGCTGGTGAATGGCGACAAGGCCCGCCTCCGCCAGGTCGGCGACGAGGATGCGGGCGACACCAAGAGGAATGGAGAGGAGTGCCGAGATCTCCGCGACGGATTTGATCTCCTGGCACAGACGGCAGATGCGCTGGTGCTCGGGCAACTGCCCTTGCAGCCGCGCGGGATCCGCCGTGGTACTGACCAGCGCCTCGATGGCGAGCTGGTAGCGCGGCCGAGTACGGCCGCCGGTCATCGCGTACGGGCGCACCAGCGGGTTGTGGGCCTTCGGCGCCGGCTGTCGCATGGCGCGCGGAGGCTGCTGCTGTGCAGGCACATGGGGCTGCTGGGGCTGGCCGTACGGCTGCTGCTGGTAGGGGTTGTGCTCCGGCATGGGCCGGCTGGGAGTGGAGGGGAAGTTGAAGCGGTTCTGGTCGTGCCCACCCTGCGGCTGCTGCGCGCCGCCATAAGGATGTCCTCCGGGTGTTGTCACGTTTCCTCCTCCGACTCCAAGAACGCAGTACTCCCTGTGGAACCGCGCCACCGCACCCTATGGTGCGATGGCGCGAAACGCACTGCCTGTCTGCTAGTTGAGAAGACTTCCCTGCAGTTCCGCGCGCAGGTCCGGAGTGAGGACGCTGCCCGCACGGTCCACGAGGAGGGCCATCTCGTAGCCGACGAGGCCGATGTCGCACTCGGGGTGCGCGAGCACCGCGAGCGAGGATCCGTCCGAGACGGACATGAGGAAGAGGAACCCCCGGTCCATCTCGACCACGGTCTGGTTGACGGCGCCACCCTCGAAGATCCGGGAGGCCCCGGCGGTCAGCGAGGTCAGACCGGAGGCCACGGCCGCCAGCTGATCGGCGCGGTCGCGCGGGAACCCGTCGGACATCGCCAGAAGGAGTCCGTCGGCGGAGACCACCACCGTGTGGGACACCCCGGGGGTGTTGTCCACGAAGTTGGTGATCAACCAGTTCAGGTTCTGTGCCGCCTGGCTCATCGGGCTCACACTAACGCTCCTGGTCATAGCTGTTACTTGACTGCTCAGAACCCGCGTTGCGTCCCTGCTGGACACCGCGCCGCAGGTTGCTCAACCTGCCGCGGACGTCCTCCGGTGCGCGGGAGACCTGGGGGCCGCCCTGCGGGGTCGTCTCCGCCGCGCCCTCGACCAGGTTGGCCTTGGGCACCCGCCGAGGGAGACCGGACGGGGTGACCCCGCCCGCCTTCGGCTCACGGAGTTTGGCGGCCTGCTGCCAGCGTTCGTCGTTGCCCGAACGCCAGGCGGTGCTGCCTTCCTCCTCCTCCGGGGCCTTCTCCGCTTCAGCGGGCTGCTGCTGACGCGGCGGCCGCTGTTCGAAGAGGGATCCGGTGGACTCCGCTTCCTGCCGTCCCGGCTGCCACTGCTGCTGGCTGCCGCGGCGCGGCAGGCCCGCTCCGGTCATCTCGTGACCGGTGTCGGCAGCGGCACCCGGACGGTCGAAGCCTACGCGCTCCGCGGTCCGTTCGGGGACGGCAGGGGATTCCGATTCGGTCCCGTAATCCTGCTGGTAGCCAGCCGAATACGTGTTCTGCTCGGGCCACTCGGCCTGCCCCGACTGGGATGCGTAGCCGTTGTCGTAGCCCTGGCCGGTCTGCTGAGCGTCCTCGTAGGCCGCTTCCGGATAGGCGTAGTCCTGCTGCGCGTACGCGCCGAAGTCCTGCTGACCCTGCTGGGGCTGCTGGGCTTCGTACGAGGAGTCGTAACCCTGCTCGGACTGCTGCTCGTAGCCCTGGTACGGCTGGTACCCGTGCTCAGGCTGAGGTTCCGGATAGTCCTGGGTGGACTGGTCGGCGTACTCCTGCTCGTCCTGCGGGTAGGAGACCTGTGCCTTCAGCGCGGCCCGCCGCTCCTCGGCGAGGAGCGAACGCCCCACCGGGTCCAGCTGGCCGTCGCCGGCCTGCTGGTCGTAGCGGGAGTCGTCGAACCCGAGCTCGGCGGCCGTGCGCAGCGGCGCGGCCTGCTGGGCCTGCTGCTCCGGGATGATCGAGGAGACCGTGAAGTCGTCGTCCGGGATGCCCTCGCCACCGCCACCGTGGGTGATGGCGTCCGGGAGCATGACCAGCGAGGTGGTGCCCGCCGCCTCGCCCGAGGGGCGCAGCTGCACGCGGATGCTGTGGCGGTCCGCCAGCCGGCCGACCACGAACAGACCCATGCGCTGCGAGATCGCGGCGTCCACGGTCGGCGGGTTGGCGAGCTTGTGGTTGATGTCCGCGAAGTCCTCGGCGGTCAGGCCGATGCCCTTGTCGTGGATCTCGACCATCACGCGGCCGTCCGGCAGACGGGTCGCGTTGACGCGGACCTTGGTCTGGGGGGAGGAGAACGTGGTGGCGTTCTCCAGGAGCTCGGCGAGCAGGTGCACGAGGTCGGTCACGGCCTGGCCGTGGATCTCGGCGTCGGACACGCCGGAGAGCTCGATGCGCTCGTACTGCTCCACCTCGGAGGAGGCGGCGCGCAGGACGTCGACGAGGGGCACCGGCTGGTCCCAGCGGCGGCCCGGCTCCTCGCCCGCGAGGATGAGGAGGTTCTCGCCGTTGCGGCGCATACGGGTGGCCAGGTGGTCCAGGCGGAAGAGGTTCTCCAGCTGGTCCGGGTCCGCCTCGTTGTTCTCCAGGTCGGTGATGAGGGTCAGCTGGCCCTCGATCAGGGACTGGTTGCGCATCGAGAGGTTGGTGAAGATCGCGTTGACGTTCCCTCGCAGGAGCGCCTGCTCGGCGGCGAGCCGGACCGCTTCCCGGTGGACCTGGTCGAAGGCGCGGGCGACCTCGCCGATCTCGTCCTGGGAGTCGATCGGGATCGGGTGGACGCGGGTGTCCACCTTGCCCGGGTCGGTGCGCGAGAGCTGGTCGACGAGCATCGGCAGGCGCTGCTCGGCGATGTCGAAGGCGGCGCTGCGCAGGCGGCGCATCGCGCGGCCCATCTGGCGGGCCATGAGACCGGCCAGGATGAAGGCGGCGAGCAGGGACACGACCACGATGGCGCCGTTGGTGATGGCGTCCGCGCGGGCCTCGTCGGAGACCGCGACGGCGTCCTTGACGGCCTTGTCGAGGAGTTCCTTCTCGATCTCGTCGTAGCCGTCGAACTTCGCGGTGGCGGCGGCCTGCCAGAACTGGGGCGTGGTGCCGTTCTCGGCGAGCTTCTTCTTGTTCTCGCCGCCGGCTATCGCCTCGGTCATGCCGGTCAGCGCCGACCTGTTGACCACGGGCGGGGGAACGAAGCGGACACCGGCCTGCTCGGCCTGGCGCTTGGCCTCGGCGATCTTGGCGGCGCCCTCGTCGGACTTCTTGGCCATGACCTCGCGGAGGCGGTTCACGTCCTCCTCGGTGCCCGCGGCGACGTACTCGCCCTGGGCGATCTCTTCGAGGTAGGCGTACGAGGAGAAGGCGACGAGCTGGGCCTTGCGGACGTCCTCGTTGGTGCTCGGGCGGACCAGCAGGTGGGTACCGACGGAGCGCTGCAGCGAGTTGGCGGCCTTGGCCAGCTGGACCGCGTAGACCATGCGGCCGTACGAGGTCACGTTGCCGGTGCCGAGGCCGAGCTCGTTGGCGAACTGCATCAGGTAGTGCTGGACGGCCACATAGCCCTCTTCGGTCGGGATGGGCCCGAACGAGGAGGGGGGGTTCTTCTTGGGGCTCTCGGCCGCGGCCAGGTAGGCCTTCTCGCGGACTTCCTTGAGCCGGGGCTCTTCAGCGCGGAAGAGGTCCAGACGCCGTTCCATGCCCTGGCTCTTCGGCATGTTCCGGACGACCTGGTCGAACTTCGCCTTGGCCGCGTCGGTCGTGCCGCGGGCCTTGGTGACGATCTCGCTGTTGGCGTTTCCGCTCAGCAGCGGCTCGGCCGTGAGGTCGCGCTCGTTGAGCAGTGCCTGGCTGTATTCCGAGGCCGCCTGGACGACCTTGGCTATCTGCTCGGCGTCCTTGGCCTCGTTCCAGGTGTCGACGGAGCCCTTCACCTGGAAGCCGCCCATGACCAGCCCGACGAGGGCGGGCACGAGCAGGATGGCGTTCAGACGGGTCGGCACACGCCAGTTGCGGGGCGAGAACCTGCTGGTGCTCCCGCTGCTCACGGACGGTTCCACGGGCACGTCGACGGGCGACGCGGCCGCTCGCGGCGGCGGGGTGAAGTTGCCGCGCGCGGGTTCATCCGCGGGGCTTGCGATGCTTCGCCTCACTCGACCAACAACCTCTCGGCGGTGCTACTAGCTAGTTCGTTGAATTCCAGCACGGTTAACGGCCGTGTTCCAAACAGTTGAATTCGGCCACTCCCAGAACCTTATGCCCCGCATAAATCGGACATAAAGAGCTTCCTGCGGCAAAAATGGGGGGAGTTGTGCGCGTAGCGGTACCAATTGAACGCGCCCTGTGGCGAACGGGCCGGAATTCTCTGTCGAAACGTTATGAACGAGAGGGGCGGGCCGTGTCCCAAGACACAGCCCGCCCCTCACGTGCGGCAGTTGAAACCGTGTTACTTGAGCCGCGCCATGAGCGCGTGCTCGACGAGCGTGATGAGCGCGCTCTTGGCGTCCGCGCGGTGGCGGGCATCGGTGGTGATGATGGGGGCGCCGGGGCCGATCTGCAGGGCCTCGCGGACTTCCTCCGGGGTGTACGGCTGGTGTCCCTCGAAGCCGTTGAGGGCCACGACGAACGGCAGGCCGCTGTTCTCGAAGTAGTCGACGGCGGGGAAGCAGTCGGCGAGGCGGCGCGTGTCCACGAGCACGATCGCCCCGATGGCACCACGGACCAGGTCGTCCCACATGAACCAGAAGCGGTCCTGGCCCGGCGTACCGAAGAGGTACAGGATCAGGTCCTGGTCCAGCGTGATGCGGCCGAAGTCCATCGCGACGGTCGTGGTCGTCTTGTCGCCGGTGTGCGTGAGGTCGTCGATCCCCGCGCTCGCGGAGGTCATGACCGCTTCGGTACGCAGCGGGTTGATCTCGGACACGGCTCCGACGAACGTGGTCTTGCCCACGCCGAAGCCGCCCGCCACCACGATCTTGGCGGAGGTGGTGGAGCGGGGAGCCGCTCCACCGCTAGATGTTCCGAAGGCCACTGAGCACCCTTTCGAGCAGCGTTACATCGGGCGTGCCGCCGGCCTCTCCATTGCCCGGCTGGTGGATGGCCACCATTCCGGCCTCCGCCAGGTCGGCCACGAGGATCCGGGCGACACCGAGCGGCATCGACAGCAGCGCCGAGACCTCCGCGACCGACTTGACCTCGCGGCACAGGGTGCAGATGCGCTGGTGCTCCGGAAGCAGGCCGGACATGTGCATCGGATCGGCCGTGGTGCTGACCAGCGCCTCGATGGCGAGCTGGTAGCGGGGCCGGGTCCGGCCACCGGTCATCGCGTACGGACGCACCAGCGGCTGATCGCCATCCGAGTACGAATCTCCGTACGCATCGGGGTAGGCGGGGGGCGGGGTCATTGATCCTCCGGGCTGGACAGCAGTGGTCAGCGTGCCGTCTGACGGGGCGGCCGGTGGGGGGACGGTATGACGGCCTGTCGGTGGTACTGGGTTCCGGGGCCGCGGCCCCGGTCCCCCGGCCGGCAGTACCGTCCGGCCGGGAGTGGGTAAGTCAGCTGAGCAGGCTGCCCTGCAGTTCCGCGCGCAGGTCCGGAGTGAGGACGCTGCCCGCACGGTCCACGAGGAGGGCCATCTCGTAGCCGACGAGGCCGATGTCGCACTCGGGGTGCGCGAGCACCGCGAGCGAGGATCCGTCCGAGACGGACATGAGGAAGAGGAACCCCCGGTCCATCTCGACCACGGTCTGGTTGACGGCGCCACCCTCGAAGATCCGGGAGGCCCCGGCGGTCAGCGAGGTCAGACCGGAGGCCACGGCCGCCAGCTGATCGGCGCGGTCGCGCGGGAACCCGTCGGACATCGCCAGAAGGAGTCCGTCGGCGGAGACCACCACCGTGTGGGACACCCCGGGGGTGTTGTCCACGAAGTTGGTGATCAACCAGTTCAGGTTCTGTGCCGCCTGGCTCATCGAACTCAACTATCGCTCCTGCTGGTAAGTGGGGTCGATGTGGTAACTGCCGGTCGCCGGACCACTGTTGCCGGCCTGACGGCCCTGCTGGATACCGCGTCGGAGGTTGGTCAGACGGCCGCGGACGTCGTCCGGCGCCCGCGAGACCTGCGGACCGGCCTGCGCCTCGGCCTGCTGCTGCGCCGTGCCGGCCACGAGGTTCGCCCGCGGGACCCGGCGGGGCAGCCCCGAGGTCGTGATGCCGCCGGCGGCGGGCTGGCGCACGCGCTCGGCCTGCCGCATCAGCTCGTCGTTCGGTGACGACTTCCAGCTGACGGTCGGCATGCTGCCGGTCGCCGCGGGCTCGGCCGCGTGCTCCTGGCCGCGCTGCGGCAGCTGCGCCTGCGGAGCCGGGGCGGCCGGAGCGGACTGCTGCTGGCCCTGCTGGGGCATCGCCGTGGCCGGTGCCTGCGCCGGGGGCTGCTGCCCCTCCTCGCGGAACCAGTTCGACTCCAGCGTGTCGAAGATCGGGCTACGGGCGTCGCCGGAGCCCTGCGCCGGCGGCAGCGCCTCGGGCCGCGGGGCCTGCGGCAGGCCCGGAGCCTCCGTGCGCCGGGGCGGTACGGGTGCGTACTCGCCGCCGTGCTGCGGAGCCTGCGGCTGCTGGTACTGCGCCTGCGGCTGCTGCGGAGCCTGGGGCTGGCGGGCGAATCCGCCGACACCGGGGCCGCCGGGCCGCTGGGGCTGGTAGCCGGCCGGGCGCTCGAACTGCCCGGTGGCGGACGGGTCCATGGAGCCCCGTACGTCCGGACGCTCGAACTGCCCGGTGGTGCTGCCCGGGCCGTCGGCCTGGGGCATCGGGGCGTTGAAGTCCGGGCGGGCGAACTCGGCCGTCGAGCCGGGGCCCGAGAGCTCGTCGTGGCCGCGGGCCTGGTCGGTGCCCCAGCTGGTGGTCTGCGGACCGGGGAGCTCGGGACGGGCGCCGCCGCGCGGCGGCAGCTGAGGCCGGGCGCCGCGGGAAGCAGGAGCCGCGGGGGCGGCCGGCTGCTGCTGCGGCCGCTGCTGCGGAGCCTGCTGGGACTGCTGGGCCTGCGGAGCCTGCTGGGGACGCTCGAAGCCGTTGCCCTGCGGGAAGCCGCCCTGACCGGAAGCGGTCGGAGCGGACGCCGGACGGGCCTGCGGACCGCGGCCCGCCAGCGGAGCGCCGGAACCGAAGCCGCCCTGGCCCTGACCTGCGGTCGTCGGACCCGCCTGCGGGCGGGCGCCGGGAGCACCCGGGCCGCCCTGCTGGCGCTGCTGGCCGGGGCCGCCGTCGCGGCCCGGCAGGGCGGCACGCTGGCCGCCACCGGAGACCTGGCCGCGCTGCGGAGCCGCGCCCACGGGCGGACGGGCGCCCGCACCGGGCCCGGAAGCCTGTCCGCCGGGACCACCCTGAGGGCCGCCCTGACCACCCTGGCCCGCCATCGGAGCCGGCTTCTTGCCGCCCTGGGCGACATCGACCGGCAGCATGACGAGGGCCGTGGTGCCGCCCGAGTCGGAGGGACGCAGCTGGATGCGGATGCCGTGTCGCAGGGACAGGCGGCCGACCACGAACAGGCCCATGCGGCGGGAGACGGAGACGTCCACGGTCGGCGGCGAGGCGAGCCGCTCGTTGATCGCCGCGAGGTCCTCGGGGGAGAGGCCGATACCCGTGTCGTGGATCTCGACGAGCACGCGGCCGTCGGGCAGCGCGTGACCGGTGACCTTGACCTTGGTCTGCGGGGAGGAGAACGAGGTGGCGTTCTCCAGCAGCTCGGCGAGGAGGTGCACGAGGTCGTTGACGACGCGGCCGGCGACGTCGGTGCCGGGCACCGAGGCCAGCTCGATGCGCTCGTACTGCTCCACCTCGGACGCGGCGGCACGGAGCACGTCGACGAGCGGGACGGGGCGGGTCCACCGGCGGCCCGGCTCCTCGCCCGCGAGGACGAGGAGGTTTTCGCCGTTACGGCGCATGCGGGTCGCGAGGTGGTCGAGACGGAAGAGCGAGGACAGCTGGTCCGGGTCGGCCTCGCGCGACTCCAGCTCGGAGATGAGCGAGAGCTGACGCTGGATGAGGCCCTGGGAGCGGCGCGAGAGGTTGGTGAACATCGCGTTGACGTTGCCCCGGAGGAGGGCCTGCTCGGCGGCGAGGCGGACGGCCTCGCGGTGCACGTCGTCGAAGGCCGCGGCCACCTGGCCGATCTCGTCGCGGGTGTGCAGGCCGACGGACTCCACGGACGTGTCCACGTCCTGCGGGTCGGACTCGGACAGCTGCTTGACCAGCTCGGGGAGGCGGTCCTGGGCGACCCGCGTCGCGGTGTCCTGCAGGCGGCGCAGCGAGCGGATCATCGACCGGGCCATGACGAAGGCGCCGACGAGGGAGACACCGAGGACGAGGAGGATCAGCGCACCGTTGATGATGGCGTCCTGCTGCGACTCGTTCTTGAGCTCGCGGGCCTTCTGCTCCATGTCCTCGAGCAGGGTCAGCTCGATGACCTTCATCGCCTGGAGCTTGGTGTCGTCGGCGTCGTACCAGTCCATCCAGGACCGGTTCTTCTCCTTGAGGAACTGGTCCTTGGTGCTCAGGACGCGGCGCGCGTAGTGGTCGGCGGTGCCGATCTCCGTGTTGCCGTCACCGAGCGACGCGAGGAGTTCCTCGGACTTGCCCTGGTAGACGAGTTCGAAGGTCTTCTTCGACTGCTGCTCGCCCTTGAGCGCGGAGAGCGCGTACAGACGGTCGTTCTCCTTCAGCTCGCCCTGCTTCTCGGCGCTGTCGGGGAGCGAGGCGGCGATGATCGCGCGCTGGACGGAGGCGTACTCCTTGGCGGCGGAGAAGGCCGCCAGGGCGCGGGTACGCTTGATCATCTCCGGGCTGGAGGTGGCCTGCGCCATGTCCTGGGAGAGCGAGAGCAGCGAGACGATCAGGCTGTTGTACTCGGTGACCGTCTGCTGGGCGCCGTTCGCGTACGCCTTGCCGCGGATGTCCTCGATGAGGGTGAGCTGGCGGCCGATCTGCAGGATGTTGTTGCGGATCGACTTGAGCGTCTCGTCCTTGTCCTCCGTGCTGTCGACCCTGTCGGTCGCGGCGGCGAAGGCCTTGGCGGCGGCGTCGGTGGTGTCACGGACGTTCGTGACGGTGCTGTTGGTCTTGCCCGCACCCGGGACCGACAGGGGACCGGCGGACTTGTCGCGCTCCTCCTGGAGCGCGGCGGCCAGGTTGGTGGCCTGCCGGGTCATCGTCGTCAGCAGCTGCATGTGCTCCAGCTGCGCGATGTCATTGAGCGAGTCGTTGATACGGACGCCACCCAGCGTGGTGGCGGCGACGACCGGCAGGGTCAGCAGCGACACCAGTCGCGTGCTGATGCGCCAGTTCTGCATGTGGAGGCGGGAACCGGGCCCACTGGGGGCCTTCGGTATCGCCACGTCCTGCTCGACCGACCCGGCCTTGGCCTTGGTCTTGGCGGACTTCCCCCGGCCCTTCGCCTTCACCGCGGCGGAGGAGTCGGGGCCTGCGCCTTCGACAGCCGGCCCGCGGTTCTGGGCGTGCTGGGGCGAGGAGCCACGGTCGGTCCCGCCGCGCGGCTCCTGCTCCGCCGCAGCGCTGCCATCCCTCTTGAATCGTCCCTGCACTAGCGTCGCAACCTCTGGACCAGGCGTCCCGCCGGGCGACCGGTGGGACGGTGTCGAGTCGTGGGGCACTAACGGCCCCATGGTGGTCGTCGGTGACCGGCGCGTTTCCCTCTCCGTGCCACCGCGCTCGGCGCTGTCTCGCGCCACCTGCGCGCCGACTGATTCCCGCGGCGGTCCCGCGAATTCCAGCACAGTGCAGGACCTCCAACAAGGTGCGAGCACCGGCCCGGAGAGTCGGTGACTTTCCGTGTCCGGTGAATCACAGCATGTGGGGCTGCTTTCGGGTTAAACCGGACGTACATCATGCAAACACTGTGCCTGGCAAGGTGTCCCAGTCGAGATGATCAGGAGCGGAATGGCGCATTCAGTGGCGTAATGTCGCTTTCGCGAAGTGCAATTGACTGTCCATTATGCCGCTAATGTCTGGTCACAGGTGAGCAAACTCACATGGTCGTGGCCATTACTTCCCGGTTCGGCGGGGGATTCAGATGTTTAGCCTTGCCCCTTGAAGGGTTGGCGGAAGCGTCGACCGACACCACACGAGCGAGCCGAGGGCCCGAAACTCCGATGAAGACGACGACGATGTTCCGCAACATAGCCAACCCCCGCCGCACCACCCTCGCGCACCTCAAGGACGCCGAGGACCTGCAGGCGGCACCGGCCACTCCGGAGCACGCCGTCGAGCTGCCGACGCAGACCGCCAACCCGCGGCGCACGATCCTGATGGACGCGCCCGTGGCGGCCGCCGCGCAGTAGCCACGGCCCTGAAGAGAGCGAAGCGCCCCTGCCCGCCGCGTTAGCCTGGAGCCGCAGACTCCAGCCAGCGGACATACAAGAGGGGCAGACGCAACACGTGCGCATCGCCAGGTTCTCGATCGACGGCAATGTCGCCTTCGGCGCGGTCGAGGGCGACGCCGCCCCCGGCGCCGAAGGGGAGCTCGTCCTCGACATCATCAAGGGCATCCCGTTCGGGGACTTCGAGCTCTCCGGTACGAAGGTCCCGCTCAGCAAGGTGCGCCTGCTGCCGCCCGTGCTCCCGAACAAGGTCGTGGCCATCGGCCGCAACTACGCGGAGCACGCGGCGGAGCTCGGCAACGAGGTCCCGGAAGCACCGATCACCTTCTTCAAGCCCTCCACCTCCGTGGTCGGCCCCGGCGACCCGATCGCGTACCCCTCCTTCTCCCAGGACCTCCACCACGAGGCGGAACTCGCCGTGGTCATCGGCCGCATGTGCCGAGAGGTCCCGAAGGAGCGCGTCAAGGACGTGATCCTCGGCTACACCTGCGCCAACGACGTCACCGCGCGCGACGTCCAGCAGCGGGAGAAGCAGTGGGCCCGCGCCAAGGGCTTCGACAGCTCCTGCCCCCTCGGCCCCTGGATCGAGACGGACCTGGACCCGGGCGACCTGACCATCCAGTGCACCGTCAACGGCGAGCAGCGCCAGCTCGGCCGCACCAGCGACATGGTCCGCTCCATCGAGGACCTGATCGTCCACATCACCGAGGCCATGACGCTGCTCCCGGGCGACGTCATCCTCACGGGGACCCCGGCCGGAGTCGGCCCCCTCAACGTCGGCGACGAGGTCGCCGTCACCATCGAAGGCATCGGCACTCTCACCAACAAGGTGATCAAGCGTGGCTAACGCGAACTCCCCCAAGCTCTCGACTTCGCTCGAGCAGGGGGTACCCCCCCGCGTACGTTTCTGTCCCTCCCCGACCGGCAACCCCCACGTGGGCCTGGTCCGCACCGCCCTCTTCAACTGGGCGTTCGCCCGCCACCACGGCGGTACGTTCGTCTTCCGCATCGAGGACACCGACGCGGCCCGCGACTCCGAGGAGTCGTACCAGCAGCTGCTCGACTCGCTGCGCTGGCTCGGCTTCACCTGGGACGAGGGCCCCGAGGTCGGCGGCCCGCACGCCCCGTACCGCCAGTCCGAGCGCATGGACATCTACGCGGACGTCGCCCAGAGGCTGCGCGACGGCGGCTACGCCTACGACTGCTACTGCACGACCGAGGAGCTCGACGCGCGCCGCGCCGCCGCCCGCGCGGCCGGCAAGCCCTCCGGCTACGACGGCCACTGCCGCGAGCTGACCCAGGTGCAGCTGGAGGCGTACCAGGGCGAGCACCGCCCCTCGATCGTCCGCTTCCGGATGCCGGACGAGCCGATCACCTTCACCGACCTGGTCCGCGGCGAGCTGACCTTCACCCCGGAGAACGTGCCGGACTTCGGCATCCTGCGGGCCAACGGCGCCCCCCTGTACACGCTGGTCAACCCGGTCGACGACGCGCTGATGCAGATCACGCACGTACTGCGCGGCGAGGACCTGCTGTCCTCCACCCCGCGCCAGATCGCGCTGTACAAGGCGCTGATGGAGCTCGGCATCGCCACCGGCGTCCCGCAGTTCGGCCACCTGCCGTACGTGATGGGCGAGGGCAACAAGAAGCTCTCCAAGCGTGACCCCGAGTCCTCGCTCAACCTGTACCGCGAGCGCGGCTTCCTCCCCGAGGGCCTGCTGAACTACCTCTCGCTGCTCGGCTGGTCCTTCTCCAAGGACCAGGACATCTTCTCGATCGAGGAGATGGTGGCGAAGTTCGACATCCCGGACGTCAACGCGAACCCGGCGCGCTTCGACATCAAGAAGGCGGAGGCGATCAACGCCGACCACATCCGCCTGCTCGACCCGAAGGCCTTCGCGGACGCCTGCGCCCCGTGGCTGCGGGCCCCGCACGCCAACTGGGCGCCCGAGGACTTCGACGCCGCGGCCTGGGAGCGCATCGCCCCGTACGCCCAGACCCGTGTGACCGTCCTGTCGGACATCACGGCCAACGTGGACTTCCTGTTCCTGAAGGAGCCGGTCGAGGACCAGGCGTCCTGGGACAAGGCGATGAAGGGCGAGCCCGCGGCCCTGCTGACCACGGCGCGCGAGAACCTCCAGGCCGCCGACTGGTCGGACCCCGAGGCCCTCAAGCAGGCCGTCCTGACCGCCGGCGAGGCCCACGGCCTCAAGCTGGGCAAGGCCCAGGCCCCGGTCCGCGTGGCCGTCACCGGCCGTACCGTCGGCCTGCCGCTCTTCGAGTCCCTGGAGATCCTGGGCAAGGAGAGGTCCCTGGCCCGCATCGACGCGGCCCTGGCCAGGCTCGCCGCGTAGCGCCACCCGTCCACCCCGCCCCCGGCCGCCGCCCCGAGCCCTCCTCTTGCCTTGACGTCGGCGTCAAGGAATACGGT
>NZ_JBHJTK010000078.1:0-17421 GCF_042267665.1 Streptomyces sp. NPDC056224 | reverse complement strand
GAGCACTCCCCCGACCTCAGCGCCTGCGCCGCCATGTGCAGCGCGACCAGCGAGGACGAGCACGCCGTGTCCACCGTGACCGCCGGGCCCTCCAGGCCGAACACGTACGAGACGCGCCCGGAGGCGATGGCTCCGGTGCTGTTGTTGGCGGCGTAGTCGTGGTACATCATCCCGGCGTAGCAGCCGGTCATGCTGCCGCGCAGGGTCTCCGGGTCGATACCGGCCCGCTCGAACACCTCCCAGGCCGTCTCCAGCAGCAGGAACTGCTGCGGGTCCATGACGGCCGCCTCGTTGGGGCTGATCCCGAAGAAGGCCGGGTCGAACTCGCCCGCCTCGTGCAGGAAGCCGCCCTCGCGGGCGTAGCTGGTGTGGGGCCGCTCGGCCGTCGGGTCGTAGATCCGGTCGAGGTCCCAGCCGCGGTTGGCGGGGAAGCCGGAGACGGCGTCGACGCCGTCGGCGACCAGCTGCCACAGGTCCTCGGGGGTGCGTACGCCGCCCGGGTAGCGGCAGGCCATGGCGACGATCACGATCGGGTCGTCGTCGGCGGCTCCGGACCGGACCGCGGTGGCCGCGGGGCCCGGCTGCCCGGTGGCCCCGTCGAGTTCGTCGAGGAGGTGGCGGGCGAGGGCGCGCGGGTTGGGGTAGTCGAAGGCGAGGGTGGCGGGCAGCCGGACGTCGGCGGCGGCGCTGACGGCGTTGCGGAACTCGACCGCGGTGAGCGAGTCGAAGCCGAGTTCGCTGAACGCCCGCGTCTCGTCGACCGCGTGCGCCCCCGGGTATCCGAGGGTGACGGCGACCTGCGTACGGACCAGGTCGAGCAGCACGGCCGTGCGCTCCTCCCGGTCCAGTCCGGCCAGTCGGCCCCGCAGGGCACCGGCCGCCTCGGGGGCCGACACCGCGCTCCTGCGCGCCCGTACGCGGACCAGGCCGCGGAAGAGCGGCGGCAGGGCCTCGCCCGCCTCGGCCAGCGTGCGCACGTCGAGGCGGATCGGCACGACGACCGGGTTGTCGACCGTCAGTGCCCGGTCGAAGAGGTCCACCCCGTACTCGGAGCTGAGCGCGCCGATCCCGGTGCGGCTCATCCGCTGGAGGTCGGCGTCGGTCAGGGAGCCGGACATGCCGTTCGCCCACAGGCCCCAGGCGAGGGACTGGGCGGGCAGGCCGTGGGCGCGCCGGTGGGTGGCGAGCCCGTCGAGCAGGGCGTTCGCCGCACCGTAGTTGCCCTGTCCGGGCACGCCCAGGACGCCGGTCGCGGAGGAGAACAGCACGAAGGCCGACAGCTCCAGGCCGCGGGTCAGTTCGTGCAGGTGGAGCGCCGCGTCGGCCTTCGCGCCGAGTACGGTGTCCAGGCTCTGCGGGGTCAGCGAGGCGATGAGCGCGTCGTCGAGCACGCCGGCGAGGTGGACCACGCCGGTGAGCGGTACGCCGGCGATGAGCGCGGCGAGGGCGTCGCGGTCCCCCGCGTCGCAGGCGGCGACGGTGGCCTCGGCGCCCAGTCCGCGCAGTTCGGCGCGGAGTTCGACGGCTCCGGGGGCGTCCGTTCCGCGCCGGGAGACCAGCAGGAGGCTGCGCACGCCGTGTGCCTCGACCAGCCGCCGGGCCACGAGGCGGCCGAGCGCGCCGGTCGCGCCGGTGACCAGGACGGTGCCGTTGCCGAAGTCGGGCCTCGCGCGCCGCTCGGGGTCGTCGGTGAGGCGGGCGAGGCGCGCGCCGTGGACGGTCGTGTCGCGTACGAGGGTCTGGGGCTCGTCTGCGGCCACCGCGGCGGCGGCCTCGTGCGCGTCGGCGAGGTCGGAGAGGTCGGTGAGGAGGAACCGGCCCGGGTTCTCGGCCTGCGCGGAACGCACCAGGCCCCACACGGCCGCACCGGCCAGGTCGGTGACGTCCTCGCCGGGCCGGGCCACGGCTCCGGAGGTCGCGACGAGCAGTCGCGAGGCGGCGTACCGCTCGTCGGCGAGCCAGACCTGCAGGACGGCGAGCACCCGGGCGGTGGCGGCGCGCACCGACGCCGGGTCCGCTCCGGGCCGGGAGCGCAGGACGACGGTCTCGGGTACGGGCCCGTCGGCGGGCAGGGTGTCCCAGTCGGCGGGTGCGGCCGCCGGGGCCGCGGCGGGGGGCAGCGCGGTCCAGTCGAGGGCGAAGAGGGATTCGTGGGCGACCGCGCGGGCTGCGGCGAGCTGCTCGGCGGAGACCTCGCGCAGGACCAGGGAGTCCACGGACAGCACCGGCCGGCCCGTCTCGTCGCCGACGGACAGGGCGATGGCGCCCGCGCCGTCGGGGGCGATCCGGACCCGCAGCCGGGTGGCGCCGGAGGCGTGCAGCCGCACTCCCGTCCAGACGAACGGCAGGACCGGGCCCTGGGCCCCGGCGAACAGCCCGGTGAAGACGGAGCCGTGCAGCGAGGCGTCCAGCAGCGCCGGGTGCAGGCCGAACGCGGCGGCGTCGGCGTGGGCCCGTTCGGGCAGGGCGACCTCGGCGTACACCTCGGTCCCGGCGGCCCAGGCGGCGGTCAGGCCGCGGAAGGCCGGGCCGTACGGGAGGCCGGCCTCGGCCAGCGCCTCGTACACGCCGTCCGTCTCGATCGGGGTGGCGGCGGCGGGCGGCCAGGTGCCCAGGCCGAGGGAGTCGAGGGCGGATTCCGCGGCGGTGGCCAGGACGCCGGCCGCGTGCAGCGTCCACGGCTGGTCGGGCTGGTCGTCCCGGCGCGAGTGGACGCTGACCGGCCGCCGCCCGGAGGCGTCCGCGGCGCCGACCTCGACCTGGAGGGCGACCGCGCCGCGCTCGGGCAGGACCAGGGGCGCCTGGAGCATGAGCTCTTCGAGCAGTTCGCAGCCGACCTGGTCGCCTGCGCGCACGGCGAGCTCCACGAAGCCGGTGCCGGGGAAGACCACCGAGTCGCCGACGACGTGGTCGGCGAGCCAGGGCTGGGCCGATACGGAGACCCTGCCGGTCAGGACCACGCCGCCGGAGTCGGCGAGGGAGACCACGGCGCCGAGCAGCGGGTGTCCGGCGGCGGCCAGACCGGCCGCCGAGAGGTCGCCGAGAGCACCGGTGCCCTCGACCCAGTAGCGGGTGCGCTGGAAGGCGTAGGTGGGCAGGTCGACGCGGCGGGCGCCGGTACCGGCGTAGAAGGCCTCCCAGTCGACGGCCGTGCCGGAGGCGTAGAGCTGGGCCACGGCGGTGACCAGCGCTTCGGGCTCGGGCCGGTTGCGGCGCAGGGCCGGTACGAGGACCGCCCGCTCGGATTCGGCGACCTGCTGGGCGAGTCCGGTGAGGATGCCGTCGGGTCCGACCTCCAGGAAGCGGGTGACGCCCTCCTGTTCCAGGGCGCGGACGGCGTCGGCGAACCGGACGGCCTCGCGGACCTGGGAGACCCAGTAGTCCGGGGACTGCCAGCGGGCACCGTTGCGGTCGCCGGTCACCGTGGACACGGCCGCGATGCGCGGCTCGTCGTACGTCAGGTCCTGCGCGACGGCCCGGAAGGCGTCGAGCATGGGTTCCATGAGGGGCGAGTGGAAGGCGTGCGAGACGGCGAGGCGGCTGGTCTTGCGTCCGGCCGCGGTGAAGTGCGCGCCGACAGCGAGGACGGAGGCTTCGGTTCCCGAGACGACGACGGATTCGGGGCCGTTGACGGCGGCGATGTCCACGCCGTCGGTGAGGACCGGGAGGACTTCCTGCTCGGTGGCCTGGACGGCGAGCATCGCGCCCCCGGCGGGCAGGGCCTGCATCAGGCGGCCGCGTGCGACGACGAGCCGGGCTGCGTCGGCCAGCGACAGCACCCCCGCGACATGCGCGGCCGCCAGCTCGCCGATCGAGTGCCCGGCGACCACGTCGGGGGTGAGGCCCCAGGCTTCCACGAGCCGGAACAGGGCGACTTCGAGGGCGAACAGGGCGGGCTGGGCGACGGCGGTCGCGTTCAGCGCGTCCGCGTCCTCGCCCCACACCACCTCGCGCAGGGACCGCCCCAGGTGCGGGTCGATCTCCGCGCACACGCCGTCGAACGCCTCGGCGAACACCGGGAAGGACGCGTACAGCTCCCGGCCCATGCCGAGGCGCTGTGCGCCCTGGCCGGTGAACAGGAACGCCGTCCGGCCCTTGGCCACCACCCCGCTCACCACACCCGGGTGCGGCTGCCCCTCGGCCAGCGCGGCGAGGCCGGCGAGCGCGCCGTCCCGGCCGTCCGCCAGGACGACGGCGCGGTGGTCGAGCGCCGCGCGGCTCGTGGCCAGCGAGTAGGCCAGGTCCGCGGATCCGAGCTCCGGCGCGGCCGTGGCGTGGGCGCGCACCCGGCCCGCCTGGGCGGCCAGCGCCTGCGCGTCGCGGCCGGAGACCGGCCAGGGCAGGAGGGCGGGCAGCGGTGCGACGACGGCGGCGGACGGCTCCTGCGGCGTCCCGGCGGACGCGGCCGGCTCGGCCGGCTCAACCGACTCAACCGACTCGGCCGCCTCCTCGGCGGGGGCTTCCTCCAGGATGACGTGGGCGTTGGTGCCGCTGACTCCGAACGCGGAGACGCCGGCCCTGCGCGGCCGGTCCTCGGGGCGCTCCCACTCACGGGATTCGGCCAGCAGCCGGACCTGCCCCGCGGTCCAGTCGACGTGGCTCGACGGTTCGTCGACGTGCAGGGTCTGCGGCAGCACTCCGTTGCGCAGGGCCATGACCATCTTGATGATGCTGCCGACACCGGCGGCGGCCTGCGCGTGCCCCATGTTGGACTTGATGGAGCCCAGCCACAGCGGCTGTCCCTCGGGGCGGTCCTGCCCGTACGTGGCGAGCAGTGCCTGCGCCTCGATGGGGTCGCCCAGGGTCGTACCGGTGCCGTGCCCCTCGACGACGTCCACGTGCGTGGCCGGGATCCGGGCGTTGGCGAGCGCCTGGCGGATGACCCGCTGCTGTGCCCGGCCGTTGGGGGCGGTCAGGCCGTTGCTGGCGCCGTCCTGGTTGACGGCGCTGCCGCGTACGACGGCCAGCACGGGGTGGCCGTGGCGCCGTGCGTCCGCGAGCCGTTCGAGTACGAGCATGCCCGCGCCCTCGGACCATCCGGTGCCGTCGGCCGCCTCGGCGAAGGCCTTGCAGCGGCCGTCGGGCGCGAGACCGCGCTGCCGGCTGAACGCGATGAACGGCGACGGGGTGGACATCACCATGACGCCGCCGGCCAGGGCCAGCGAGCATTCCCGCTGCCGCAGGGCCTGGGCGGCCAGGTGGAGGGAGACGAGGGAGGAGGAGCACGCCGTGTCGACGGTCACCGCGGGGCCTTCCAGCCCCAGGGTGTAGGAGATCCGGCCGGATATGACGGCGGCCGCGTTGGCCGTGGTCATGTAGGCCTCGGCGACCTCGCCCGCCGCGCCGATCAGGTACTCGTAGTCCTGGATCCCGGAGCCCGCGAACACGCCGACCGGCTTGCCGCGCAGCGACACCGGGTCGATGCCGGCCCGCTCGATCGCCTCCCAGGACACCTCCAGCAGCAGCCGCTGCTGCGGGTCCATGGTCAGCGCCTCGTTGGGGCTGATCCCGAAGAAGCCCGCGTCGAACCCGGCGACGTCCTGGACGAAGCCGCCCTCGTGGACGTAGCTGCTGCCGGACTCGGGGCTCTCCTGCTCGTCGCCGCGGAGCCCGTCGAGGTCCCAGCCCCGGTCGGTGGGGAAGGTGGTGATGGCGTCCCGGCCCTCGGCCACGAGCCGCCACAGGTCGTCCGGGGTGCTGATGCCTCCCGGGTAGCGGCAGCTCATCGCCACGATGGCGATGGGCTCGTGGTCCTGGTTCTCGACCTCCTGAAGCCTGCGGCGGGTCTGGTGCAGATCCGCCGTGACCCGCTTGAGGTAGTCGAGAAGCCTTGCGTCGTCATTGGACATCTTGGTCCCACCGAGTCCTGTTCATGCCGTGAGGTCGAGTCGGGTCGCAGTCGCGGGTGTCGCGGATCGGGCCGCTGGTCGGGCCGCGGATCGGGCCGCGCGGTCGGTCAGGTGAGGCCGAGTTCGTTGTCGATGAAGGCGAAGACGTCGTCGGCGGAGGCGGATTCCAGCTGCTCGCCGATGCCGTGCGCGCCACCGGCCGTCGCGTCGAGGGTTCCGGTCAGCCGGGCCAGCAGGCTCTGCAGGCGGGCGGTGATGCGGGTGGCCTCGATCTCCTCGGCGGCGAGCGCCGCGGCGGCCTCCTCGAGGCGGTCCAGCTGGACCAGTACGGGCAGTTCACCGGCGGCGGCGTCCTGGCAGAGCTCGGACCACAGGTGGGCCGCGAGCGCCGCGGGGCCGGGGTGGTCGTAGATCATGCTGGTGGGCAGGGGGCGGCCGGTGGCCGCGACCAGCCTCGTCCGCAGGTCGACTGCGGCGACCGAGTCGAAGCCGAGGTCGGTGAAGCCGCGGTCGGCGGCCACCTCGGCCGGGTCCTCGTAGCCGAGCAGCGCGGCCACGTGCGTACGGACCAGGTCGAGCAGGGCGGCCCGCTGTTCGGCCTCGGACAGGCCGGCCAGCCGGCCGCCGAGGTCCGTGCCGTCCCCGCCGGCGGCCTGTGTGGGGTCGGGGGCGAGGGCGGCGCGCGCCTCGGGCAGCGCGTCGAGGAGGGGGCGCGGACGGGCGAGTACGTAGGTGGGGGCGAAGCGCTCCCAGTCGAACTCGGCGACCACGGCGTGCGAGGCGCTGCCGGCCAGGATGCGGCGCAGGGCGCCGACGGCAAGTTCGGGCCGCATCGCGGGGGCTCCGATGCGCCGCATGACGGCGGCCAGTTCGGCGTCGACCATGCCGCCGTCCCAGGAGCCCCAGGCCACGGAGGTGGCGGCGAGGCCGCGGGCGCGGCGCCGGTGGGCGAGGCCGTCGAGGTAGGCGTTGGCGCTGCCGTAGGCGGACTGTCCGGCGCTGCCCCACACGGCCGCGCCGGAGGAGAAGAGAACGAAGGCGTCCAGCGGGGTGTCCGCGAGGAGTTCGTCGAGGTGGCGGGCGCCGAGCACCTTGGCCGAGGCCACGTCGGCGAGGTCGGCGAGGGTGAGTTCGCCCAAGGGGGCGATGCGCTGTGCGAGTCCGGCCGCGTGGATGACGGCGGTGAGGTCCGGTATGCCTGCGAGCAGGGTGCGTACGGCTTCGCGGTCGGCGATGTCGCACGCCTCGACGGACACCCGTACTCCGGACGCCCTTATTTCGTCGGCCAGTTCGGCCGCTCCCGGGGTGTCCGGGCCGCGCCGGCCGGCGAGGACGACGTGCTCGGCGCCGTCGGCGGCGAGCATCCGGGCGACGTGCGCGCCGAGCCCGCCGGTGCCGCCGGTGACCAGGACCGTGCCGCGGGGCCGCCACGGCCCGGCCGGGTCGGGGTGTGCGGGGCGTACCAGGCGGCGGGCGTACGTGCCTTCGGGCCGGACGGCGACCTGGTCCTCGCCGGTGGCTCCGGAGAGGGTGTCGCAGACCCGCAGCGCCATCCGTTCGGCTTCCGCGTCGGCCTGGGCGGCCCCGGCGGGGGCGGCCCCGGCGGGGTCGGTGTCGGCGGGGAGGTCGACGAGACCGCCCCAGGTCCCCGGGCTTTCCAGGGCGAGGGCCGCGCCCAGGCCCCAGACGGCCGCCTGCGCGGGGTGCACGGGCCGGGCCGCCGCGTCGGCGTCGTCCGTGGCCACGGCTCCCCGGGTCACACACCACACGGGGGCGGTGACGTCGCGGGCTGCCAGCTCCTGGAGCAGGGCGACGGTGTCCGCGAGGCCCTGGGAGAGCTCGGGGTGGCCGGGGTGCGCGGTGTCGTCCAGCGCGAGCAGGCTCAGTACCCCGGCCGGGGCCGCCGGGAGCGGCTCCGGAAGTACGGGGCGCCCGGTGCAGCCGGTCTCCCGCAGTTCGGGCGCGGCGCCGCGCGAGGTGAGCGCGTCCGCGAGCAACGCGGCGAGGGGCTTCTGCGCGGCCGTGTGGAGCACGAGCCATGCGCCGTCGAGCGGGGCCGCCGGCATGGGGTCGGCGACCGGCGCCCAGGCCACGCGGTAGCGCAGCGCGTCGACGGCGGAGGCCTCGCGGCGGCCGGCCCGCCAGGCGGTGAGCGCGGGCAGGACGGGGGCGAGGGCGGCGGGGTCGAGACCGAGCCGCTCCGCGAGTCCCGCGGTGTCCTCGCGCTCCACGGCCTCCCAGAACTGGGACTCCCCCGGGTCGGCGGCGCCGGCGCCGGGCCCGCTGACGGCGGCCGCTCCGGGCTGCGCCTGCGCCCAGAAGGTCCGTCGCTGGAAGGCGTAGGTGGGCAGGTCCACGCGGCGCGGGCGGGATCCGGCGGCCGCGGTGGCGCAGGCGGCCCAGTCGACGTGGACGCCGCGGGTGTGGGCCAGGGCGAGGGCTCCGGCCAGTTCGCGCTCCTCGCCGCGGCCGCGGCGCAGGAGGGCGGTGAACACCGGCGGGTCCTCCCGGTCCCCGTCCTGGCCTTCGGTCCGGGCGGTGGCCAGGCAGTCGGGGCCGAGCGAAGTGAGCGCGGCGTCGGGGCCGAGTTCCAGGAACGTGTGGACGCCCTTGTCCGCGAGGAGCCGTACGGCGTCGCAGAAGCGGACCGTCGCGCGGACGTGGCGTACCCAGTAGTCGGCGCAGGACAGGTCGTCCGCCCCGGCGAGCTCGCCGGTGACGGTGGAGACGATCGGCACGCGGGCGGTCCCGTACGCGACGCCCTCGGCGACGGCGCGGAACTCGGCGAGCATCGGCTCCATCAGCGGCGAATGGAAGGCGTGCGACACCGCCAGGCGCTTCGTCTTGCGCCCGAGGGCGGCGAAGTGCTCGGCGACGGCGAGGACGGCCGCCTCCTCGCCCGAGACGACCACGGAGCGGGGACCGTTGAGTGCGGCGATGCCGGTGGCGGCGGTGAGGAGCGGATCCACCTCGTCCTCGGTCGCCTCGATCGCGACCATCGCGCCGCCGCGCGGGAGCGCGCCCATCAGCCGGCCGCGGGCCGCGACGAGGCGGGCGGCGTCGGGCAGCGTCAGCACACCGCTGACGTGGGCGGCGGCCAGTTCGCCGATCGAGTGGCCCGCGAGGAAGTCGGGCCGCACTCCCCAGGACTCGATGAGCCGGTAGAGGGCCACCTCGCAGGCGAACAGGGCGGGCTGGGCGCGGCCGGTGTCGGCGAGCAGCTCGCTGTCCTCGCCCCACATGGTGTCGCGCAGGGGGGTGTCGAGGTGCTCGTCGAGGGCGGCCACCGCCTCGTCGAAGGCGCGCGCGAACACCGGGTGGGCCGCGTGCAGTTCACGTCCCATGCCGAGCCGCTGGGCGCCCTGCCCGGTGAACAGTACGGCCGACAGCGCGTCGGGCCGGGCGACGCCGGTGACCGTGCCGGGTGCGGGGGCGGCGGGGTCGGCGGCCAGACCGCGCAGGGAGCGGGCCAGCTCCTCGCGGGTACTGGCGACGACCACGGCGCGGTGTTCGAGCGCGGCCCTGGTGGCGGCCAGGGACCAGGCGGTGTCGACGAGGGGGTGGAGCGGGTGGGCGTCCACGTGGTCGGCGAGGCGGGCTGCCTGCGCGGCGAGGGCTTCGCGTCGCCGCGCGGAGAGGAGGAACGGCAGGGGGCGGGGGGTGTCGTTGGCGGCGCTGCCGCCGGTACCGCCGCCGAGGGCCTCCGTGCCGGACCCGGATGCGGGCTCCGTCCCGGATGCGGGCTCGGGGGCCGGGGCCTCCTCCACGATGACGTGGACGTTCGTGCCGCTCAGGCCGAAGGACGACACTCCGGCGCGCTTGGCGTGGCCGCGGTCCGGCCAAGGCATCGGCTCGGTCAGCAGTCGTACGCTGCCGGCGCTCCAGTCGACGTTGGGGCTCGGCTCGTCCACGTGCAGCGTGCGCGGCAGCACGCCGTGGCGCATGGCCTGCACCATCTTGATGACGCCGCCGACGCCGGCGGCGGCCTGCGAGTGGCCGATGTTCGACTTGAACGATCCCAGCCACAGCGGCTGGTCGGCGGGCCGCTCCCGGCCGTACGCGGCGATCAGGGCCTGCGCTTCGATGGGGTCGCCGAGGGTGGTCCCGGTGCCGTGCGCCTCGACGGCGTCGACGTCGGCGGGGGTCAGCCGCCCGGAGGCGAGTGCCTGCTGGATGACCCGCTGCTGGGACGGCCCGTTGGGGGCGGTGAGGCCGTTGGAGGCGCCGTCGGAGTTCATCGCCGAACCGCGGACGACGGCGAGCACGGGGTGACCGTTGCGCCGCGCGTCGGACAGCCGCTCGACGAGGACCATGCCCGCGCCCTCGGACCAGGTGGTGCCGTCGGCGGCCGCCGCGAAGGACTTGCACCGCCCGTCGGGGGCCAGGCCCCGGTCCTGGCTGAAGCCGACGAACGAGTCCGGGCTCGCCATCACGGTCACTCCGCCGGCGAGCGCCATCGTGCACTCCCCGGTCCGTACCGACTGGACGGCGAGGTGGAGGGCGACGAGCGAGGAGGAGCAGGCGGTGTCCACGGTGACCGCGGGGCCCTCCAGACCCAGCGAGTACGCCACCCGCCCGGAGGCCACGCTGGCGAGTCCGCCGGTACCGCCGCCGCCCGGGTAGTCGTGGTACACCACGCCGGCGAACACGCCGGTGCGGCTGCCCTTGAGGGAGGTGGGGTCGATCCCGGCCCGCTCGATGGCCTCCCAGGACACCTCCAGCAGCAGCCTCTGCTGCGGGTCGGTGTCGCGGGCCTCGCGCGGGCTGATCTTGAAGAAGTCGGCGTCGAACTCGCCCGCGTCGTGGAGGAACCCGCCTTCCCGGCAGTACGTCTTGCCGGGCGTCGCCGGCTCCGGGTCGTACAGCGCGTCCATGTCCCAGCCGCGGCCGTCCGGGAAGAGCGAGACCGCGTCTCGCCCGGCGTCCACCAGGTGCCACAGGTCCTCGGGCGAGGTGATGCCTCCCGGGAAGCGGCATCCCATCGCGACGATGGCGACGGGCTCGTGGTGCTGCTCCTCGGCATCCCGCAACTGGCGCCGGGTCCGCTGGAGTTCCGTGGTGGCGCGCTTGAGATAGTCCCGGAGCTTCTCGTCGTTGCTCATCGAACCTCAACCAATCTAGAGCTGATCGCTGGCTAGGAGACGCCGAATTCGCTGTCGAGTACGTCGAACAGCTCCTCGTCGGTGACCGTTTCGAGGTCGGGGCCGTCGTCGGCCGGTCCGGCGCCCCGGGCGTCGCGCCAGCGGCGTACGACGGCCTCCAGCCGGGCGGTGATCGCGTCGGCGCGGGCTCCGATGACCTCGCTGTCCCCGCCGGTGGAGGGGAATCCGGTGAGCACGGCCTCGATCCGGTCGAGTTCGGCCAGCGCGGCGGCGGCCGGATCACCGCCCAGGGGTTCGGCCTCCATCCGCTCGCCGAGGTGGGCGGCGGCGGCCCGGGGGGTCGGGTAGTCGAAGATCAGGGTGGCGGGCAGGTCGCATCCGCTGGCCGCGGTGAGCCGCTTGCGCAGCTCCACGGCCGCCAGTGAATCGAAGCCCATGTCGCGGAAGGCCAGATCGGCTTCCACGGCTGTGGCGGAGGTGTATCCGAGGACGGCCGCGACGTGCGTACGCACGAGCGCCAGCAGGATCCGGCCGCTCTCGGCGGCGCCGACCCCGTCGAGCTCGGCCCGCAGGGCCGAGGCGGCCTCCCGGGACTCCTCGGCCGAGGGGACGTCGTGGGCGGGCTGGGCGACGGGGGCCGCTGTGGAGCCCGCGGCATCGACCCAGTAGCGGGTGCGCTGGAAGGGGTAGGTCGGCAGGTCGACGCGCTGGGCGCCGGTGCCGGCGTAGTACGCCTCCCAGTCGACGCGTACGCCGTCCACGTGCAGCTGCGCGAGGGCCGTGAGCAAGGCCTCGGGCTCGGGACGGTTCCTGCGCAGGGCCGGTACGAGGACGGCGTGGGCGCTCTCGTCGTCGTCGAGGCTCTGGCTGGCGAGACCGGTCAGGATCCCGTCGGGTCCGATCTCCAGGAAGCGGGTGACGCCTTCCTGTTGCAGCGTGCGGACGGCGTCGGCGAACCGGACCGCCTCCCGCACCTGACCCACCCAGTACTCGGGCGACTGCCAGGCGGCGCCGGTACGGTCACCCGTCACCGTCGAGACCGCGGCGATCCGAGGCTCGCCGTACGTCAGCTCCCGCGCGACGGCCCGGAACTCCTCCAGCATCGGATCCATCAGCGACGAATGGAACGCGTGCGACACCGACAGCCAGCTCGTCTTGCGACCGGCCACGGCGAATTGCTCACCGAAAGCGAGGACCGCGGCCTCGACACCCGAAACCACCACGGACTCAGGCCCGTTGACCGCCGCGATACCGACACCGTCGGTCAGCAGCGGCAGCACCTCCGCCTCCGTGGCCTGCACGGCCAGCATCGCGCCACCCGCCGGAAGCTCCTGCATCAGACGGCCACGCGCCACCACCAGCCGGGCCGCGTCGGCCAGGGAGAGCACGCCGGCGACATGCGCGGCGGCCAGCTCACCGATCGAGTGACCGGCCACGACATCGGGCTTCACGCCCCACGCCTCGACCAGCCGGAACAACGCCACCTCAAGCGCGAACAACGCCGGCTGGGTGACCGCGGTCGCGTTCAGCGCCTCCGCGTCCTCACCCCACACCACCTCACACAACGACCGGCCCAGATGCCCGTCCACCTCCGCGCACACCGCGTCGAAAGCCTCCGCGAACACCGGGAAAGCGGCGTACAGCTCCCGCCCCATCCCCAACCGCTGCGCACCCTGCCCCGTGAACAGGAACGCCGTCCTGCCACCTCGATGGATCTGTCCGGTCACCACCCCGGGGTGTTCCTCGCCCGCCGCGAGGGCGGCGAGCCCGCTCTCACGGTCACCCACCACCACCGCCCGGTGGGCGAAGGCGGTGCGCGAGGTGGCCAGGGAGAGCCCGATGTCGACCGCCCCGGCCTCGTCGGCGTCAGTTCCCCGCAGCTGCCCGGCCTGCGCGGCCAGCGCCTGCGGAGTCTTCGCGGACAACACCCACGGCGCGACGGGGACTGCGGCCCGCACAGCCGGCTCCCCGGCGCCTGCGGGCGCCTCCTCGACGATCACGTGGGCGTTCGTCCCGCTGATGCCGAACGAGGAGATCCCCGCTCGCCGCACACCGGCTCCGGCCTCCCACTTCCGGGCCTCGGTGAGCAGTTCCACGCTTCCCGCCGACCAGTCGACCTGGTCCGAGGGCTCGTCCACGTGCAGGGTCGGCGGCAGTACGCCGTTCCGCAGGGCCATCACCATCTTGATGACGCCCGCGACACCCGCCGCCGCCTGGCTGTGCCCCATGTTCGACTTGATGGACCCCAGCCACAGCGGCCGGCCCTCGGGCCGTTCCCGCCCGTACGTCTCCAGCAGGGCCTGCGCCTCGATCGGGTCACCGAGGGTGGTGCCCGTGCCGTGCGCCTCGACCACGTCGACGTCGGCCGCCGACAGCCCGGCGTCCGCCAGCGCGCGGCGGATCACCCGCTGCTGCGCGGGCCCGTTCGGCGCGGTCAGACCGTTGGAGGCGCCGTCCTGGTTCAACGCGGAGCCGCGGACCACGGCCAGCACCCGGTGTCCGTTGCGCCGCGCGTCCGAGAGCCGCTCCAGCAGCAGCACTCCGGCGCCCTCCGAGCAGGCGACGCCGTCCGCCGAAGTGGCGAAGGACTTCGACCGGCCGTCGGGGGCGAGGCCCAGCTGGGTGCTGAAGTACACGAACATGTCCGGGGTGGACATGACGGTGACCCCGCCGGCCAGGGCGAGATCGCACTCGCCCGACCTCAGCGCCTGGGCCGCCATGTGCAGGGCGACGAGGGACGAGGAGCACGCCGTGTCCACGCTGACCGCGGGGCCTTCGAGCCCCAGCGTGTAGGCGACCCGCCCCGACACCACGCTGCCCGCCGTGGTGCTGCCGGGCTCCCGGCCCAGGGCGTAGTCGTGGTACATCACACCGGCGAACACACCGGTCGAGCTGCCCTTGAGGGTGGTGGGGTCGATGCCGGCCCGCTCGATCGCCTCCCAGGACACCTCCAGCAGCAGCCGCTGCTGCGGGTCCGTCATCAGCGCCTCGTTCGGACTGATCCCGAAGAACACCGGGTCGAACTCGGCGGCGTCGTAAAGGAATCCGCCTTCACGCGCGTACGTCCGGCCGGGCGTGCCCGGTTCCGGGTCGTAGACCTCCGGGTCCCAGCCCCGGTCCTCGGGGAACCCTCCGATCGCGTCGACGCCACCGGAGACGAGCTGCCACAGCTCCTCCGGGGTGGTCACCCCGCCCGGGTAGCGGCAGCCCATCCCCACGATCACGATCGGGTCGCCGTGGTGGGACGGGCGGCGGCGCTCGGCCTCGGCGAGGCGGCGACGGGCGTCTCGCAGATCGGACGTGGCCCGCTTCAGATACTCGAGAAGCCGCTCCTCGTTGCTCACCGAGACCTACTCCCTCTGGTCGGACATACCGTGGCGACTCACTTGTCGTACCTGGCCGTTCAGTTGATCGGTTGGAACGCTACTGAGCGGCCGGAAGGGCGGCCTACCCTTAACCCACCCCTGCCGCGGGGGCCCCTGACGAGGGGGAGAGCACGTGAAAGGCCGGGGTGCGCGACGGCTGTGGTGCAGCTGTCACGCACCCCGGCCCGGGGTGACGCCGATCCGCCTCGCGTCAGGCGGTCAGGGGGTCGCGGGGGTGCCGAGCTCGTTGTCGAGGATGTCGAACAGCTCGTCCGCGGTGACCTCCTTCAGGTCCTCCCGGCCACGGTCCGGGGTCTCCGGCGCGGCATGTCCCTGGGCGGCGTCCATCAGTGGTCCGTCGAGCCGTCCGGCCAGTTCCCGCAGTCGCTCGGCCAGCCGCGCCCTGTCGGGGCCGACGGGCGGGGCGGCGGTCATCAGGAGGGACTCCAGCCTGGCCAGGTCGGACTCCACCCCCGACGCGGGAGCGGCGGGCACGAGGCGCTCGGCGATGTAGGCGGCGACCTCCGCAGCACTCGGGTAGTCGAAGATCAGCGTGGCGGGCAGCCGGAGCCCACTGGCCGCGTTGAGCTGATTGCGCAGCTCCACCGAGCCGAGTGAGTCGAAGCCCAGCTCGCCGAAGGCCCGGTCGGGTTCGATGGCGTCGCCGGAGGCGTGACCGAGTACGGCTGCCGCGTGGCCCCGTACGGTGTCCAGGACGATCCGGTTCCGCTCCTCCTCGTCATGCCCCGCGATGCGCTCGGCCAGCGGGGCGCCGGCCGAGGACACCGGCCCTGCCGCGGTCCGCTTGCGCGTGACCGGAACCAATCCCCGCAGCAGGGCGGGGAGTTCGTCGCTTCGCGTACGCAGCGCGGCCGGGTCCACCTGGAGCGGCACGGTCACCGGCCGGCCCGACGCCAGCGAGGCGTCGAACAGGGCGAGCGCTTCCTTCTCCGACAGGGCGGGCGTGCCGGCACGGCGCATGCGCTCCAGGTCCGCTTCGGTGAGGTGGGCGGCCATGCCGGTGCTGACGTCCCAGAGGCCGAAGGCCATCGCGGTGGCCGCCAGGCCCTGCGCGCGGCGGTGGGCGGCGAGCGCGTCGAGGAAGACGTTGGCGGCCGCGTAGTTGCCCTGACCGGCCGCCAGCACCAGACCGCCGGCCGAGGAGAACATGACGAACGCCGCCAGGTCCAGGTCCCGGGTCAGCTCGTGCAGGTGCCAGGCCGCGTCCGCCTTCGGACGCAGCACGAAGTCCATGCGCTCGGGATTCAGAGCCCCGATGACGCCGTTGTCCGCGACACCGGCCACGTGGACCACGCCCGTCAGGGGATGCGCCGGATCCACACCGTCCAGCAGGGCGGCGAGCGCCTCCCGGTCCGAGACGTCACAGGCCGCGACCGAGACCCGCGCCCCCGACGCCGTCAGATCGGCGACGAGTTCGCCGACACCTGGCGCCTGCGCACCCCGCCGGCCGGCCAGCAGCAGATGACGCACCCCGTGCTCGGCCACCAGGTGGCGGGCAACCAGGGCGCCCAGACCGCCGGTCCCACCGGTGATCAGGACCGTCCCCGTGCCGTCCCACGCGGGCCCGGCGTCATCCGCGTCGGCGCCCGCTCGCGACAGCCGCGGAACCAGCACCTCACCCGCACGTACGGCCGACTCCGGCTCCCCGTGGGTCAGAGCAGCCTCGGGATCGACCGACCCGTCGGTGTCGATCAGCACGAACCGGCCCGGGTTCTCCGCCTGCGCAGCCCGCACCAGACCCCACACCGGGGCCTGCCGCACGTCGACGGCTTCTCCGTCCACGACGGCCACCGCACCCCGCGTGACCACCGCAAGCACCGCACCGTCCGTACGGTCGGCCGCCAGCCACTCCTGCACCGCTGTCAGGACCCGCTGCGCGTGTGTCCGTACGTCCGCGAGCACGTCGGCGGTGGCCGGCAGGTCGGCGCAGTCCAGGACCACGGCCGCGGGCGCGGCGCCCCGAGCGGGCGGCGACGCGGGCTGCCACTCCACGTGGAGCAGCGCGCTTCCGGTGTCCGCGGTCAGCTGTTCGGCCGACACGGGCCGGGAGAGCAGGGATTGCACCGACAGCACGGGATTGCCGTGCTCGTCGGCGACGGTGAGCGAGAGGCCGTCCTGCTGGGCGACGGGGGTGATCCGCACCCGCAGGGCCTTGGCCCCCGGGGAATGCAGCGCGACGCCGTTCCAGGCGAAGGGCAGCAGGGTCTGTCCACCGTCTTCGCGGCCCGGAATGCCGAGCAGGCCGACGTGCATGGCCGCGTCGAGCAGGGCGGGGTGGAGCCCGAACCGGGCGGCGTCCTCGTGGGCCCGCTCCGGCAGGGAAACCTCGGCGTAGAGGGCGTCTCCGACCCGCCAGGCCGCCTTGAGGCCCTGGAAGACGGGCCCGTAGTGATAGCCGACGGCGGCGAGGTCCGGGTAGGCGGCGGAGACGGGAAGTTCCTCGGCTCCCGCCGGAGGCCAGGTGGTGAGCGCCTCCCCGGCGTCCGCGGGCAGCGGGGACAGCACGCCTTCGGCGTGGCGGGTCCACGGGAGGTCCGGCTGGTCGTCGGCGCGCGAGTGGACCGCAACGGTCCGGCGCCCCGTCCCGTCGGCCGGGCCGACGACGACCTGGACGGCGAGGCCGCCCCGGTCGGGCAGGATCAGCGGAGCCTGCAGGGTGAGTTCTTCGAGCAGTCCGCAGCCCACCTGGTCGCCGGCGCGTACCGCCAGCTCCACGAAGCCGGTACCGGGCAGCAGGACGCTTCCCAGAACGTCGTGATCGGTGATCCAGGCGTGGCTGCTCGCGGACAGCCGGCCGGTGAGTACCGCTCCCCCGTCGTCGGGCAGCTCGACGGCGGCCCGAAGCACGGGGTGGTCGATCCCTACCTGCCCGGTATCGGCCGTTCCGCCTGCCGCCGAAGGGGCCGTCATCCAGTAGCGGGTGCGCTGGAAGGCGTAGGTGGGCAGGTCGACGCGGCGGGCGCCGGTGCCGGTGCCGGTGCCGGTGCCGGTGCCGGTGTAGAAGGCCTCCCAGTCGACGGGGACGCCGTGGACGTGGAGCTGGGCGAGGGCCGTGATCAGGGTCTCGGGCTCGGGCCGGTTCTT
>NZ_JBHJTK010000077.1:0-17492 GCF_042267665.1 Streptomyces sp. NPDC056224 | reverse complement strand
TGACTCAGGGGTGCCAGGACGAACGAGCCCTGGAAGGTGACGCGTTTGTCCGCGACGCTCGCCCACAGCAGGGCGCCGTCCCCGCCGCTCCCGCCTGGTCGCTTCGCTCCCGCGTGATTGACACGCGCGTCCCGCGCGTGCTATGGCGCGTCCCGCGCCATGGGTCCCCGTCCCGGGGACCGGCCGCCGCTGCGCGGCGGGTGCCGGCGCGTCCCGCGCCGGGGCTCGGTCCGCTGCGCTCCCCGAGCGGGGGCCGGCCCGCTGCGCGGCCTAGCCGTCGGCGCGCACCCGGGCCCGAACCGCGTCGCACTCATCCTGAGTCAGCTGGCAGTCGTGCAGCATCTGGTCCGCGTTGATGGTGTCGTACTTCCCCTCCATGGTGATCCCCTCCACCCTCCACTGGAGTTCGCACCACAGCGCGTTGTGCAGCGCCTGCCGCTCCCCCGCGTGCCGGTCAAGCCGCACCGTGACGTGTAGACCCTCAGCCTGATATCCCACGCGCGCCAGCGTACCGGCCGATGTGACCGGTACCCTGAGGGCTCATCACACCATCCGGTCGACACACGGAGGTCATCATGGACAAGTGGCAGAAGCGGCAGGCGGAGGCTCTGGCGGAGGAGGAGGGGACCTCCCTGGAGGCCGCGGCGCGCAAGGTGCTGGGGACGACTCCGGCGCGCAAGGTGCCCACGAGCAAGCAGGACGACGGCTCCAAGGAGTCGGGCAAGGGCCAGACGCCGGCGGCCTGAGCGCGGTACGCTGCGCGGGCAGATGGGGCGCCCTTGAGCCGGACGCCACGACGGCCCTCGACTGACGTTCACCAGTCGGGGGCCGTTCTACGAGACGGGACCCCCGACCTTTGGGCAAAGGTCGGGGGTCCCGTCATGTACGATCACCCGTGGGAGTGAAGGGCCTTTCGCGGTCCTCCACTTGAGGCCCCGGGGCTGTGCGGCCCCGGGGCCTCTCCATGTTCAGTGCGAGTACTGCCCGTCGGCGGTGGGGCAGGCCGGGTCGGCACAGGCGCAGTAGGCGCCGGGGGGCTCTTCCTCGGTGGGCACGACGGCCGGCGGGGGGTCGTCGTCGGCCACCTTGCCGCGTAGGGCGGTCAGGAGGTCGGCCTCCGTGGGCACGGGGAGCGGGGTGTCCCGCTGCTCTCGCAGCAGGCGCAGTGCTGCGGTGTACGGGATGCCGCGGGCGGCGGCCAGCTGGCGCGCGGCCTTCTTCTCGCTGGAGCGTTCCTTGGGCATGTCAGTCCTCCACGATGGTCGGTGTGCAGCCGGGTCCGTCGACGGGGCGCGGCTTGCCGAAGCACGGTTCGCCGGCGGGGTGGGTGCAGCCCTTGTCCGCGCGTTCCCGGAGTGCCGCCAGTTCGGCGCGCATGGTGTCGTTGGGGTCGCCGACGTACAGCGCGTACGCGTCGGCCGGCGGTGCCTGGGAGTAGTGCTCATCGGCGCGGCGCTGCCAGATGCTCACCTTCATGGGCCCGTAGTACTGGTGCTGCACGCGGATGTAGCTCACCTGGTGGGTGGCCGCGTGGTACGCCTCCACGAACGGGCCGGGGGCTTCGTCCCAGGATCCCCAGGAGATCATCTCGGGGGGCGTCTGGTCGAAGCGGTAGGCGGCGTAGCAGTAGGGGGCCTGCATGTCGATGCGGGGCATGGTGGCATCGGCCGCGAGCGGCTGCACTTCCATGACCTGGCGGAATCGGTGGCCCTGGCGGAGTCCGAGGTGGTCGGGCTCCTCGGGGCGCCCGCACCCGGGGGCAGAGCAGTGGGGTTCTGTGGGTCGGTCTGTCACGGGAAGTCCACCTCTACGTCGTTTCCCTCGAATGCGATGCTCTGGGTGTTGTAGGCCGATGCGGCGCCGCGCTGGAGGGTGTCTGCGGCGGCCTCGGGTCCGGCGGTGGTCCACGCGCGGATGACTGCGACCATGACGCGTCGCATGCCTTCCAGGGTGGTCGACCGGTGCTCGGTGCGGTTCTTGTAGCCGTTCCAGTTGATCGACGCGGTGACGCTGACCCGGTTGGGTGCGGGGGTGCTGTTCACGCGCTGCCTGAAGCGGGGGATGGTGATCAACCGGTTGTGTGCCGTCTCCAGCTTGCGGAGGTTGCGGGCGGACTGGCCCTTGCCCGCGCGCCAGTCGCGCCAGGTGCGCACCGGGATGCCGGCGGCCTCGGCCGCGCGCGTTATGGCGCTGCGCCGGTCCGTGTCCCCCTTCTTGGGCGTGAACAGGTTCTCCAACTGGTTCATGCGCGCCTGGAGGCCGCGGCGCTGCGTGATGGGGGTGCGTACCTCGTTGCGGGGGTAGCGTGCGCTGAGGGCGGCATCTAGAGCTGCGGCAAGGTCAGGCACGGTCGCTCCCCTCGTCGTCGGCGTAGGCGGTCAGGGTGTCGGGGTCTCCGTGCCAGAGCGCGACTGCGACGGGGTTGTCCCAGATGCGGTCCCAGTAGCCGGTGGTGTAGAGCTGGCGGAGAGTGGCGGCCTGGATCATGCCGTCCCGGTCGGTGACCGTGAGCATGGTCCAGTTGGCCCATATGACGAAGGCGCGGTCGGTGGCGGCCTGTGCGCTGCGGGCGGCCTGCTGGCGGACCAGGGCGCGCAGTCTGCGGGTGGCGGCGCGTGACTGGACGGCCGCGACCGCCGCGGCCACCGAGGTGGCTACGGCGGCCAGGGCCAGGAGGAGGACGGTCACAGGATGTCGTCCCCGTCGGTGTCCAGGACCATGGGCACGTCCTGCGCGCGCTGGTCGGTGCGGACCGGGGCGGCGTTCGGCTTGGGCTTGAGGGCACCGAGCTGGCGTCCGGTCGGGTCGTACTTGAAGGGGGGCTTGGGCTTGCTCATGACCTCGGGGAGGTCCGCGCCGATCACGGTGATCTCGTCGGTGGCACCCATGGAGATGAGGGGCCGGCCGGTCTCGGTCCAGCGCCACGCCTTGCGCCACATCGCGGCGGACGCGTGCGCGAGAACGGCGTGATTCCAGTCGGGGCGCCGGGTGCGGCACTTCTCGCCCGTGAGCATCATCGACAGGGCGGCGGAGTAGCCCTCCTTGAACGCGTCGTACTGGTCCTCGGCCGCCTTGCGGGTGGCGTCGGTCTGCGCCTGGTCGATCGCGTCGAGACGGGTCAGGCGCAGCTCCCGCAGCGTGGCGGACCAGTCGCGGAAGTCGGTGCGCACGTCGCTGGTCCAGGAGTCGTAGATCACCACGTCCGCGAGCGCGCCCTGCTCGTGCAGCTCCAACATGAGCTGGAGCGTGGGGTGGGCCACCCACAGGGACTCTTCCGTCTCGGTGCGGGAGGAATCCCCCAGGGGCGAGACGATCGTGCCCGAGAACGCCCAGTACGGCGTGCGGACGCGGTAGTACCCGGGGAGCACCTGGCGGGGGGAGGGGTACTCCCCGTGGTGGATGCCGCCGGTCTCCTTGAGGTGGGAGTGCGCCACCTGCACCGCGCCGATCGCGGCCAGGTAGGCGCCGTTCGCGTCCAGGGTGAGGGCCTCGCGGTCGGCGGGGATCTCGTGGATGCCGATCCAGTTCCAGTGCGGGATGTAGACGTCCCGGGACGGGGGGGTGACCGGCGCCCGCCAGAACGGCTCACGGCCGTAACGGGCGGGGGGGGTCTGGCGTTCCAGGATGGAGAGGGCCGGGAACATCGGCGGCTGGTCGTCGTCGTTGGGTTCGGGTGACATGTGAGTGTCGATCACAGGTCTGCCTCTTTCGGGTCACTTGGGAGTGATGGGTGTTTCGGACTCCAGAGCGACGCGTACGAGGAGTCGTACGGCGGCGGCCTTGGAGATGCCGAAGCGCTGCGCGGTCCGCTCGATCTGTGCCTTTTCCTGTGCGGTGAACAGGCACGTGATGGGGTGGTCCAGCCGTTCGGCCGGATCTTTGAAAGGGCGGGCCATGCGCATAAACCTAACAGGTTTTCACTGGTCTTGGTAGGGGCCGGGGGACGCGAAACCCCCCGCTCCAGACCGAGTTGACAGGGGGTACAGCAACTCGGGCGGCGCGGGGGGCCGGGGTGGTTCCCTCAACGGGCGGGAGGGGGAACCGATGTGACGTACCGGCACCGTACCCCCATACGGGGACGGTTGCGACTACTTCCCCCGATCCGCCTGGAGGGCATCCACCTCGGCCTCCAGGCGGGCCAGCCGCGCGTCCTGCTGCACGTCCTTGAGCCCGGGCGGCCTGGTCGCGACGGGCGGCTTGGTGGCCGGGGGCTTGGGCTTGGGGTCCGCCGGCGGCTTGGGCTTGCCCGTGAGCCGGGTCTTCACCCGGGCGCGCATGGACGCCATGGTGAACCCGCGGGGGTCGATCTTGCCCGGCTGCCACTCAAGGTGCCCGATCACGGAGCCCTCGTTCCACCCGTGGTGCCGGCACACCGCGGCGGCGGCCCGCTCGATCGCTTCGAGCTGCACCGCGGGCCACGGGTCCTTGCCGTCCCCGAGGTTCTCGCACTCGAACCCGTAGAAGCGCCGGTTGCCGTCGGTGTTCGCCTCGTTGTCCGCGGGCAGTGCCGTCTCTGCGACGACCGCGCGCAGCACATCGTCGTCCCCGAGCCCGGCATGGTTGGCGCGGCCGTAGCCCACCAGGTGCACCTTGCCGTCCTTGGTGATCACGCCGTGGCAGAGCGGCCCGGGTAGACCCTCGTAGCCCTTGCGGCAGATCTCCACGGTCTTGGCGCTGCCCTTGGTCACGGTGTGGTGGATCATCACACCGTTCACGGGCCCCCAGGGCCCCTTGTGGTTGCGGTTGTGGCTGGCGGGGGACTTCCCCTCGGTCTTGACCTCGACCACGGTCAGGCCCTCGGCCCGCAGTGCCTTGGCGAACTCCGGGTAGCTCATCGGATCGGCCATGGTGATCAGTCCTCGTCCACGCGGGAGCCGAACCAGCCGCGCGACGCGGTACGGCGGCGCGGCTTGGGGGTGTCGTCGGCCGCCGCAGAGGTGTCGATGGACTCGGCGCCGGCCCCCTTCTTGTCCGTGCTCTCGGTGGCGCCGGCGTCGTCGGCGCGCTCCTGGGGCGCGGGGTGGAACGGGCGGCTGATCAGGGAATCGATCTTGCCCAGGAGGGTGTCCAGCTTCCCCTCCAGGCCGGTCACCTTGGCCTCCAGGCGGTCCGCCCGGTCGGTGTCCCCCTCCTTGCGTGCCTCGGCGGCCTCCTCCTTGGTGTCCTTGATCTCCTCCTTGACCTCGGCGGCCTCCTCCTTGACCTCGGTCGCGGCCTCGGTGCCCGGGGGGTTCTCGGTGCCGTCGCTCTTGGTGGTCATGGCGTCCTTTCCTGGTGCAGATCGGTCGGGGGCGCACAGGGCGCCGGGGTGAGGGCGGCGCCCCCGAGGTAGACCAGCACGGCCGTGCTGGCCACCGCGAGGACGGCCGTGAGCGCGCGCCGGATCACGGGTGTGCACGCCGTGTGGACGGGCCGGGGGGCCGTGTGGGCTTCACGTTGACAGGGATCGGCTTGACGCCCGCGGCCCGGGTGAGCGCCTGTACGTGCTCGAACACCAGTTGAAGACCGGACGGGGGCGCGCCGTACGTCATGGAGCCCTCCACGCACACCACGACGAACTCCGCCAGGGGCAGGCCGGCCTTGCGTGCGCCCTCCTCCCAACGGTCCTGGAGCACGGGCCCGGCGGGGATGCGGACGGTGTGGTCGCCCAGCAGGAATTGCAGGGTCTCATCCGCGCTCTTGCCCAGCCGCGCGGCCAGGTCGTGCACGCGTTGGTGCGTGTCCACGGACACGCGGATGCTCTTGTACTGCGGCTCGGTTGCCATGGCCGGGACCCTACTCATGTGCGTGCATCCTGTCTACGCGGTGTGCACTAGGTCAGGCGTAAGCGATCCATGACCAGTTGGTGAGCGCGTTCGTGGAGCGGTACGCGCGGATGGTGAAACCGGTTGTGGTCACGCTGTCGACATAGCCACGAATCACCGTGCCGGAGGGGTCGGCCGCGGACCGGGGGTCGATCGTCACCGCGGGCGTGCTGGGGAACGGAGTCGGGAACACGACGTTGACGGACGTGACCCCGCCTCCGGCGCCGGGTGCCGCGGTGGACGCCTGCCCGCCCTGGAGGTTGGCCGCGGTCACCGAACCGGTGATCTCGAACACCTGGGTGACGGCCTCAATCCGGTTGGCGTTGACGGTCGGGGATCCGCCGTGCAGCCGGATGCTCGACTTGGCCGTGTTCACGGTCGTGCTGGGGGACTGGAGGAACAGGGACGGGGTGTCGGCGCCGTGGGTGGAGGTCAGGTTCGTCCCCAGGGCAGCGTCCGCCCACGTGACCCCGGGAACGGTCGCGGGCCGGAGCTGCTGGAGGGCCTGTGCCCCGCCCGCAATGATCTCGATCAGGGACCCGAGGTTGTTGGACCAGACGACACCCGTGTCTGTGTTGATGTTGACCGTGCCGGTCGACCCGAGCACGGTCACCCCGTCCTCGTAGGCGTTGCCGTAGGGGTCGGTGCCGGCCGCTGCTGCGATGGCCAGGACCAGCGTCCCGGGGCCCGGGGTGCCGTCGTAGTAGAACGCCTCACCCCCGAGCGACGTGCCGCCGCGGATCGTGATGTCGTTGAACTCCGCTGACCCGTTCTGGTCGAGGTGCCAGCCGGACACCCCGGGCACGTAGTTCGCGGACTCCAGGGTCCCGCGCACCGTGATGTCGTTGAACTCCGCCGATCCGTCGATCCGCACGCACCAGCCGGACGTGCCCGGCTGGAAGTCCGGAGACTGCAACGCGGGCCGGATCAGCACGATCCCGCCCGCAAGTTCGTCCTGGAACTGCACGACTCTCCCCCTCTACCGCATTGTCATGGTGCCGTACAGCCACGCCGTGGCCACCGAGCCCGGGACCCCGTTGACCCACTCGATCACGAGCGGCTGGGAGGGCTGCACCAGCGTCGACCCCGTAGCGGTCGACTGGTTGCCCATCCAGGACTGCGCGACCCGCTGTCCGCCAACGCCCCCCAGGAACACCCGCACCTGCGGGACGGGGGTCTGCGTGGGGTCCTGCGACGTGGCCACGTTGATGGTGGTCACCAGCCAGGTCCGGAACGACTCAGGGGCCAGCTGGACCACGCCGTGGCCGGACGCGTCCAGGGTCACCGACCCGGACGCGTCCAGCACTTGAGGCGCCGGCGTCGTCATGCCGCTCCCGTGAGCGCGGCCACGGCGTCCGGCCCGCCTATCGCCCCCACCGCCAGGAGGGCCACCGCGCTCATCCATTGGATCTTCCTGGCGTGCTGGTCCTGCGTGACCGCGATCGTCTTCACCTCCCGGCGGAGTCCGTCCACCTTGGTCTGGAGCGTGGCGAGCTGCGCCAGGACCGGGTCTCTCTGCTGCTGCGGGGACATGGGTCCCCCTTCTGTAGGACGGCTCAGGCCGTGGGCGAGATGATGAACCAGGCCACGACGGACGTGTCCGTCGCGTCCGCGGACGTGATGGTGAACGACGTGCCGGCCACCCGGGCGGTGACCCCGACAGCCTTGGGTGTGGTGACCGTTCCGAGGGACTGGACGGTGCACTGGATCCGGGAGTTCGCGGCCACCTTGTTGGTGGCCACCGTGACCGCACCCGCCACCAGGGTGGCCACGCCGCTGGTGGCGCCGGCGCCCTCGGCCACGGCCAGGCCCCCGCCGGCGGTGCCGATGCGGAGGGTGTCCTTGTCCCCGGACCAGAGGGTGAACTGCGCGTCGGCCTGCCCCGCCTCCAGGGCGGTGTACCCGGCAACGGTGAGGTTCCCGCCGACCGTGGCGGCCCCGGTCACATCGAGGGCGCCGGTCACGGCCACGTCGGCGAACTCGACATCGACGCCGGTGCGGATGAGCGGCACGTAGGTGGGAGAGGGCATCACTGGCTCCAGTAGACGGACTCGACACCCACGGCCGTGCTGCCGGTGACCGCGCACACCCACAGCTCATGGGTGTGCCGCACGACGTAGGGCAGGACGGCCGGAATGCGCATCGCGCCCGCGGCCCCCGACTGCGCACCGGCCTGCGTGCTGGAGATCCACACGTCCTGATCCTGCGCGATCAGCGTCGCGTACTGGCGGCGCGGCTCCAGCGCGAGCACCCGCACGGCCACCGCGGCCGTGGCCGTGTCCGTCTTGTAGCCGGGGTACCCGGACGCGGGCAGCTCCCGCACCTCGGTCGGACCGCACACGGACACCGCAACCGGCCGCGTCTCGTACGGCTCGGCCTCCTCCTGGACGATCTCGTCCGGGTCCGGAGTGATGTTCATTTCTTCGCCCCTCCCGTGCCCTTGGGCACTGCCTTGGCCACCTGCTTGACCGCCCCGGTGACCACCGTGTTCTTCACCATGAGGAAGAGGCCGCCCGCGATGAGGACGACGCCGGCGGCGCCGTACGCCACCCGCATCCAGAACGCCGGCGTCGTCAGCGACTCGTACGCGTCCTTGAGCACCGCCACCGCGTCATCCGCCCATTCGGGGGTGAGCGCGTCGTCCAGAGCGTCACCGATGCCGCTGTCCGGGAGGGTGTCCGCGATCGTCCCGAGCGGCTTGCCGACCACCTTCGCGTACTCCGCCCGCTTGTCCGCGGAGAGCTTCTTGAGGTCGGCCGCGGCCTTCTTGCCGCGCGCAAGGTGGGTGAGCCGGGACGCCTGCCACGCCCCCCACCCCTGCTGCTTGTAGATCTTGTAGCCGTACTGCGCGGACCGGGTGGGAACCGTCCAGTCCTCCTTGCCCCCGGCAAAGAAGTCCGGCCACGCACTCCGGCTGATCTGGAACAGACCGAAATGGCCCTGTTTGTAGGTGTTGTAGATGAACGGGTGGCGGCCCGACTCCGCGATGACCACCGAGACAGCCTCGGCGATCTTGTCCTCGGGCCACCCTCCCTCGGCCACCGCCACGGCAATGCCGACGTCTTCCAGCTCAGCCTTGTTGTCCTGGAAGTACTTGACCTTGCCGGGGTAGGCATCCCCGCCCGGGGGGATGCCGTACTTGTCCGCCACCGCGTCCGCCTCAGACCGCTACGCCGTAGACCGGCGTCGTCGGGAGCTGCTGCACGCTGGCGACCTGGTCGCCCACCACACCCTCCGGGCCCTTGGCCGGCGCCGGGATCAGGGAGGCGGCCTTGCCCGAGAGGGAGTCCACCTTGTCCGCATGGCGCGTGGTCCAGGACGCGGCCACCACCACCGACCCCCCGAGGGTGAACACGGCCGGGCTCTTGGTGAGCAGCGCGACCAGGGAGACGAGACCGGCCGCGGTCCACGCGGCCACCCGCTCCGAGGACTGCACGTCCTTGTTGTTCGGCTCCAGCGACCGGATGTCGGCCACCGGCGGCAGCGCCATCTGGTACGCGCCGTAGGCCATCACTCCCGTGGCGAGAGCGATCGAAATCTCTGCATCAGGCTTCATCGACATGTCGCCCTCCTCCTACTTCTTGGTCTTGACGGTGAGTGCCCCGGACATGGGGCCGGGGTTCTGGCCGGACGTGTCGGCCGCGACCTGCACCCGGTACGACGTGTTCGCGCGACGCCCGGTGAAGTCCCGGTACGGGCTGTCGCTCGCGCCCTCGGGCTTGCCGTTGACGTACCAGCGGTAGAACTGCGCGCCGCGCACCGCGGTGCAGCTCACGCGGAAGCTGCTGCGGGTGACCGCGGACGACTTCAGGCCGCCCGGCTTGGCGAGCGCGGTCGCCTTGGTCTTGACGGTGAAGTTCGAACTGTTGCTGCCGATCTTGCCGACCGAGTTCACCGCGCGGACGTAGTAGGTGTAGGACCGGTTGGGGACCAGGTTGCGGCCCTGCCAGAACGTGTCCTGCGACGTGCCGACCGGCTCCGTGTTCCCGGTCTGGTAGATCCGGTAGTAGTCGGCCCCGGTGACCTTGTCCCACTGCACACCGATCTGCGTGTCCGAGTGCGTACCCCACGCCCGCACGTTGGTCGGGCCCGGCAGGGTGCCCGAGCCCACCGCGGCCTCCTCCTGGACGGAGTACGGCCCGCCGATCGGGGGCTGTCCCACCTGCGCCAGAGCGGCCCGCGCGATCCCCGCCTCGGTCTTGTCCAGCGCGCGGCGGGCCAGGAACTCCCCGAGCGCGTTGCCCACGGTCTGAGGGTCGTAGCCCATGTTCGTGAGCAGCTCGGTCGCGCGCTGCGACCACTCGGCGTTGTCGTCGATCGCGTTCGGGTTGGTGCCGTCCGTCACCGTGCTGCCGTTGTTCCCGGTGACCTCGGTCGCCCCGCCCGAGGTGGACAGCCCGTACTCGGACAGGTCGTCGCTGGTGTACATGCCGTCCGCGCCCGGGTCCACGGGCGCCTCCTGCGAGGCCACGTACCAGCGGTAGGCGACGTAGGCCGCCGCGATGCCCGCCGGGATGTAGATGTACTTCTTCTTGATCTTCCCGGCGCCCGGCACGTCCACCGTGCCGCCCATGAACTCCCCCTCGGGCATCAGATGGCCCCGTCCACGGGCACCCCGTAGCCGGTCGGCGTGACCGACTCGCCCAGCTCCGACAGCCACGTGTTCGCGGCGAGCTGGCCCATGACCGGGGTGTTGTAGTACCGGCCGCCCACCAGCGGATCCCGGGCCGTGACCGGTGCGGTCTGCCGGTCATAGAACTGCGCCGGCTTGTCGATGAACATCGGCTGGTTCACGAAGTACGGGCTCTCGAACCCGTAGTGGACCCGAGCACCGCCGCGGCCTTCCGCGTACTGGTCCCCGTCCGGGTTGTTCGCCGCGTAGCTGTTGGTGCCCGCGATGAACTTGTCCACCCCGGCGCCCGACGGCTCCCCCCAGATCTGGCGGGGGAAGCCCACCAGCCGCTCCAGGAAGGACGATCCCTCCACACCGACGGGGTTCGCCTGCCGGTACGGCAGGGTGTCGTCCCCGCTGGAGTGCACACCCGCCACCCCGCCCACGTGCGGACTGCCCGCGATCGAGCCGCGCGCCGCCCGGGCCCAGGAGGTGTCGACGTCCGCGTTGTGCGGATTCCCCTGGGACCAGGCCGGCGCACTGCCCGCCGGGGTGCCGCCCGACCCCACCGGGGTCGAGGACAAGGAGGGTGCGTTCCAGCCGAGAGAGGGCTGACCCACCACGATGGCGCGCGGGATGCCGTCCTCCAGGGTGAGGCCGGCGTACTCCGCTCCCATCTCCGGAGAGACGCTGATCTCGTCGGCGCGGAAGTCGGGCACTCCCTCAGGGCCGGACGGGTTGGTGTGCGCCGGGTCCGGTTCGCCCGGCGCGATCTTGGGTTCGCCCGGCGCGTTGAGGCGCAGGAGGTTCCCGGAGTAGCGGGCCATGGGCCCCTCCCTCAGCTCAGAGTACGCTTGCCCCACGACAGCATGGCGTTACCGATGGCCATGCCGACCGCGAGTCCGGCACCGAAGATCACTGCGTTGCGAAGGTTGGTCGACATGCCGTCACCTCTTGGGCGAGGCCATGGCCGTAGCCAGGGACCCGCGGAACAGGTAGTTGACGGAGTCGATCACCTTCGAGGTCTGGCGGCCCGGGAGGATCAGCGTCGTGGCCATGGCCACGCCGATGATCCCCATGGCCACCCGCTCGACGGTGGTCATGATCAATTCCTTTCGTTGAACCATCGGAGTGCAGACTCCGAGGGGCTTGGGACCTTGGGGTCGACGCGGGCCAGGACCACCGTGATCAGGGCCAAGTACGCGACGTGCACCGCACCCCTGCCCACCACCCGCTCCGCACCCGCGAACAGGACGGCCGCGATGGCGGTGCCGATGGGCACCTTCCAGTCCATGGCCTCGTCGTTGAAGATCGTTCGGTTGGCGACCGTGATCGCGCCGATCGCGAGCACGGGCCCGGTGGAGGCCGCCATCACGCCCACCCCCGGTAGCGGCGGATCTCGTACTTCCCGGTGTTGGCCATGAGGTTGTCCAGCGTGTCTCTCTGCACGTTGCGGCGCTTGTTCTGCATGCCGATCCCGTTGGAACCGTCGGTGCAGAGCACCATGTGACGGGCGTTGACCGCGATGTCCCCCATGCGCGGGCTGCCCACCTTCACCCACTGGCCCGAGGCCAGATAGGCGCCGGTGGTCGACCCACCGGGCGGCTCGATCCCGATGTCCAGCAGGCTCTTGCCGACGAACGACGCGCAGTCGGAGTAGCCCTTCTTCCAGCGCTCGTCCTGCGAGTACTTCTCGTTGCCGTGGGAGACGCTGGCCGCGGTCACGAGCGTGGACGGCTTCTGGAGGGCCTTGGGCATCTTGGACTTCTTGTAGACGCCCTTCCAGTCCGTCGTGCCGTACCCGCCGGGCACGTAGTTCGGGTCCGCCTCACCACCCGAGCCCGTGATCACCTTGCCCTCGGTGGACACCGCCGGCGGAGCACCGGAGGTCACGTCCTTGAGGGCCTGGAGGGGCGAGACGTCCCGCAGGGCGGCATACAGCAGCACCCCACCGCCGGCCGCGATGGCCAGGTGGAGACTGGAGATCTGCCCGCCGCTCTGCGCCACGACGGATCAGCCCTTGACCTTGGCGAGCAGCTTGCCGCCGAAGAACGTGCCGATGGCCAGGTACACGAGCTTGCCGAGGTCCGGCATCAGAAGATTCATGATCCTTTTTCCTTTCGTCCAGGTCAGACGGGGTGAGGGGGCCAGGACGCGCGCGCCCTGGCCGTGGGCCTGGTGCTACCGGCCACCGGTGAGCTGACGGGGGTCGTCCCCCACCGGGCTCATGTAGTTCTTGGTGATCGTCAGGGTGTGCGCACCCGATCCGCCGATGACCCCGGAGAGCTGGACGGCCGTGGACGGGGTGATCGGCTGGTACCGGAACCCGTTCTCGGCACCCGGCTGGAGACCGAAGTCGTCCAGCCAGTGGAGGACGTACACACCGTCGGGCTTCGAGTTCTTGGCCGCGGCCGTGTTGCCGTCCGCGTCCGCGGTCAGCCCGTAGTCCTCGCTCATCTCCGACTCCCACGTGAGCGGGGAGCGGGAGTAGACCTTGACCTTGTCGATCTCCGTCTCCCACAGGGAGGGGAAGTCCGCCTCACCCTGCGCGCGGGAACCGGCCGCGTCGCGCAGCTCGAAGATGAGCACGCGCAGGAGGCCGCCGAACGTGGCCATGCGCTGGTTGTAGGCGCCCGCGCTGAGCTGGATCGTCTCCACGTCGGTGTACAGGATCGACCCGACGCCGTTCGGGGTCGGGGAGACCCCGTTGCCCTTGTAGTCGCGGTTGTCCGAGGTGGCCCAACCGCGCTGCTGCACCTGGACGTTGACGGAGGCCGCGTTCGTCGGCGCCGTGCTGTAGACCTGGTTGATCGCGTTGATCGTGATCTTCAGCTTGAACGTCGCGGACGCGTTCCGGTTGGGCAAACTGCCCATCGCGTCGCGCCGCCGCACCTGGATCGGCACCCTGAGCTGGAAACGGTACGAGCCGCCCGTGCCGCCGGCGCCCGCGGTCAGGGTGTAGATGCCGTTCGCGCGGGGGTCGCCGTTGAAGACGAACCCGCCGAACTGGTTCAGGACGCGCAGTTGGTGCCCGGTGAGCGGGCCCATGATCTGCTTGCCGCCGATGTCCTCCACGATCACCGACTGGAGGACCGAGAACGGCCCGTCCGCCTGGAAGGCAACGGTCGCGGCGTTGGACGCGGTCGTCGCGGTGACGCGGATCAGCGCGCCCGACAGGTACCCGTCCACCTGGAACTCGTACGGCTGGAGCGTCTGGGTGGCGGTGTTCTGCGTGACGGTCTGGGTGTAGACCTCGGACTCCAGGGTCCGGGTCCCGGTGACGAACGGGCGAGCGGCAACAACCTGCTGCTCCTTGCCCTTGCCGTTCTTGGACTGCGCCGGAGCCTCGGTCGCGGTCATGGTCATGTGGGTTCCTCCCTCAGTGCCCGACCGAGCGGGCAGAGTTTGTTAAGTAGGGAAACATATTCGGTTGCCTAAGGCAACCAAATGGGAAAGATCAAGGGCCGACCACGCACATCTGCCCCGCCTCCTGCCGGATGTACAGCCAGTGGAACTTGGGCAGGCGCCGCACCACGTCCACCACCAGGTCCGGGTCCACACCCGCGATCTCCCCGAACCGGTCCTGCGACCGCTTGTCCTTGATGTTCGCCAGGAACAGGTGTTGCGCCTGGTCGTACATCTCCAGCGGCACCATGGCCGGACGCTGCGTCGCCCCCCACAGACCCGACCCCAGGGACCGGCCCTTGGTCCAGATCCGGGTGAGGTCCCGCTTCATGTCCATCTCCCGGACCAGGGACACCACCTCATCATCGAAGATGATGTTGTCCCCCTTGACGTACAGCCGCTTGTGCATCTCCTTGAACACCCGCTCGTGCCGGATCTCGTCGGCCGCCGGATCGTTCGTGTGGTGCGGCCACACCACCCACCCGTTCACCTTGGGCATGCCCGGAGCACGCGGCGGAGGGGGAAACGTGAGCGTGCGCTTCCAGCGGTCGTGCTGGGCCAGGAACTCGCCCACGGTCTTGTCCTTGGCCTTCATGACCGTGATGTACCCGGTCAGGTCATCCGACACGGACCGCGCGAGGAGCTGGAGCGCAAGGCGCGTCTTGCCCGAACCGGTCGGGCCGATGAACGACACGTGCTCACCCGCGCCGTACTCCCACACCGAGGAGAGGAACCTACGCCGCTCGATCAGCCTCACGCTCTGGCTCGGTGCCGCCCGCGGCGCCCTGGTCCTGGCCATCCCCACCCCCCAGCTCCCCCACGCCGTACCGCTCCCGCAGCCTCAGCGCCTCGGACTCCCACTCGCCGCACACCTTCAGCAGCTCCGAGTACCGGCGCTTCCACGCGATGATCCGCGCCTCGGCCAGCACCAGCGCGTGCTGAGTCCGGCCGCACCGCACCAGCGCAGCCTCGTACGCGTCCTCGGACGACACCTCGGTGTCGTACTGCACCTCGTCAGACATGGGCCATCACCCGGGGCGTGGGGACCTGGCCGCGCTCGTGCTGGACGGGCGGCTCGGTCGGCGCCGGCCGCTGCTTGGCCATCGCGGCCCCGCGCTGGTCCAGGATCCGCTCGATGTCCTCACGGCTCTTGGCACCCATCATCTGCGCGATGTGCGGCGGCACCTTGCCCAGGAGGTGACCGAACTGGACGAAGGTCATGATGCCGACCCCGAGCACGCCGCCGACCGCACCCACGCCCCCGAGGCGCTCCAGCACGGCCGCGAGCCGCGGCTGTTCCACGGCCAGGTCCGCCAGCGCGTCCGACCACGCCGGCGCCACCTCGGCCGCCGCGAACCCGAGCACCGGATCGGCCATCGACAGACCAGCGACCGGCAGCGCCAGGACATCGTCCACCGCCTTGCGGTACTTCTCGCGCGCGGGACCCGTCGGCGTCTTCGTGCTCCGGGACCTCGAGGCCGGCCGCTGCTTGCCGCCCCCGCTCGTGCCCGTGCCCGCGTCGCTGCGCTTCTTGCGGAAGCTCCCGTCCTTGTTGAGGGTCGGGTTTCCGTCCTTGTCCGCCGCGTGGATCTCGGGGTCGAAGATCTCGTCTGCGCTCACAGGAGTGCCTCCGGGTTGAAGTAGGTCGCGGGGTCGGCCAGCTTCAGGCCGGCGTCGTAGAGGTCCTCGCACGTGTCGAGGAACAAGCGCAGCTCCCCGAGCGTCGGTATGCCGGTCAGGCACAGATACGCACACTGCGTCTCGTGGAGCTGGAACCGGGTCGCGTCCACCTTGGTCGGGTACGCCTTCATGTCGCACGAGCCGTCCGACAAGCTGATGGCCAGCCAGGAACCGTGCGCCTCGGGCCCGTTGACCGTTTCGAAGAGCAGCACGTGTCCGTGCGCGCGGCGCGCCCGTTCTGCCTTGGGGTCAAGGGGGGTGTCAGCCATGGCCGTTCACCCGCGTGTCGTGCACCAGCAGCGCGGCCACGATGAGCGCGGTCACCGCGACCGCGGTCAGTGCGATGTTCAGGGTGGCCTGAGACTCCGCAGCGGTGCCGATTTTTCTGCTCGTGTCCCTTACGTCCGCCGTAGTTTGCTCGAAGCTAAGTAGCTTGTCCGCAAGTGGATTCCTCATGGAGATAATGTACATGCATACATAGGGCAATAGGTCTGGTCTGTCACAGACTTGTGTACGGGCGCGATCGTCCGAAACGCGCAGCCCGGTGTATGGTGAGGCAAGAAGTTGACCCCCGGTGATCGACACTCACCGGGGGTCACGGCGGCCCAACCCGTCTTGTCGAGGGGTCTTGAGCCGCTGGGACGTTGAAGTCGCCCTAAGAAAGACCAGCGGCAACCCCACGGGTGAGCTGCTTCGTGAAGAGTAGCACGGTCTCTCTGAGTCGACATTTTCTGCGCCTAGCGTCTACAGATTTTCTCCACATTCGGATGGTTGCCCTCTGACCTGCGGAAATTTTCGCGGACCAGATATTTCCATCTGGAACGAAAAAACGCCCGCAGGTGGACAAAACCGCAGGTCAAACACTTGCGGAAAGACGCTACCCGGGCGGACGGAGAAAAATATCGTGACCGAGGCCACATCCCCCCTCCCGCAGTACATGACCGTAGCCGAGGTAGCTGAAGAGCTGCGCGTCACGCCCATGACTGTCTACCGCTGGATTGCGGACGGGGAGATCCCCGCCCTGAAGCTGGGCAGGCGCACGTACCGCATCTTCCGCGAGGACTACCTGGCCTACCGCGACCAGCGCCACCAGGACGCCCACGACCGCGCGGACGCCGCCGGTAGGCCGGCCCCCGCACCCCACGTCCCCGGACAGACCGAGTTCCCCATGCCACGGGTCATGCCCGGACCCATCGACGGCATCGCAGCCCTGTGACCGCCCGTCGCGAATACCGCGGCCCCCGCTGCACCTCGTGCGGCCACCCCGGACAACTCACCGATGGCTCCTGCGCGTCCTGCCTGACCGACCCCGCAGCCATCCCCGAAGACCCCACGCCGACGCGGCCTCCTGCTGCGCCGGCACCTCGGCCTGCCCGCGTGGCCATCCCCGCATGGCTCGCGATCGAGTCGGCCGCGTCCGCTCGCGCACGCCAGCACCGGGCGGCCCGCGGCAACTGACCACCCCTGGACAACTCCACAGAGGCGCCCTTCCCCGGGCTCGCCAGCGCGACGGGACGACGTGACGCGCTGGCACCCGCACCTACCCTTGGCAGCTCGGTGCACTGCCCGCCGGCTGATCCCCGGTGTAACGCCGTTAGACGGAGTGCCGCACAGCCGACCCTCTTCACTCGGCAACGATCTCTCCCGAGACGATCACGCAAACGGTGGGCCTGGAGCCCTGCGCGATCGACCCCCGGGACCAGGTGCCGCGCACACGCGCGAGCGGGCAAGCACTCTGGGGGAGTAGGTCCGGGACGGACCGGTACGGTCGCGGTAGCGACCGCCCTAGACCTCAGCCGGGTTGGGGGGTGCAGACGCCGGCCGGTGGGGGGTACGAGATCAGCACGAGCGAAAGCCCCGGGACGGGGCGCTACCATCGCGGGACGCGATTGTCAATCACGCGCTGCGAAGCAGCAGGCGGGAGACGAAGAAGGGGGTCAGGTGGCGCACGATGTCCGAGAAGGGGGTCTCCCGCTTCATCAGGTAGTTCT
>NZ_JBHJTK010000076.1:0-18092 GCF_042267665.1 Streptomyces sp. NPDC056224 | reverse complement strand
TCGCGGCACCGGTCACGACTGCACCGACCTCCGCCGCGGGGGTGGCGGCGCCCGAGGCGGAGCCGCCGACCACGGCCGCGCCGGAAGCCGCCACCGAGACCGCCATCGGGACCGCCACCGGAACCGGGACCGGGACCGAGACCGCCACCGGGACCGGGACCGCCACCTCCACCGAGGCCACGGCGACCCCCGCGACCGGGACGACACCCGCGGCAGAGACCGAAGCCGTCGCCGCCGTAGCCGTCGCGTCCGAAGCGGTCGCCACCACCGCGGCGAGTGCGGGCGGTTCCGGTTCCGGGCCCCGCGGTCTGCTGGCGTCGGTGCCCGGCCGCCCGGGCAAGCCCATGCTGGCGGCGGCAGCGGTGACCGGTCTCCTGCTGATCGCCGTACCGTTCCTCATATCCGGATCCGACGACGGTCCCGCCAAGGCCGCCACCGTCCGGGCCGACGGCAGTCCCATCGGCCCGGACGGCACGCTGCCGGGCCTGGTGCCCGGTACACAGTCCTCGCCCGGCCAGGATCCGGGCGCCGGCCCCGGTACGCAGGCAGGGGCGCCGTCGACGGATGCGGGCGCGGGTACCCTGCCCTTCGGCGCCCCGCCGAACGGCGCGCCGGAAGGCAACGCGCCTGCGGGCCACGGCAACGTCGGCCAGCAGTCCCCGCAGGACGCCCCCGGGCAGCCAGGCGGCAACGCCGGCACCTCCAATCCCGCCGGCGCCGGCACTGGTACCGGCACCGGCCCGGGCACCAAGCCCGTCGCCCCCGTCGCCCCCGCGAATCCGGCCCCGGTCGCCAGCGTCCCCGTCTTCAGCAAGCTGGTCGGCCCCGGTTGTGGCAGCGGCGGATTCAGCGTCAGCGAGCAGTTCAAGGACGGCGTCAAGGGCTGGCGCTACGGCACCAGCGGCTGGAAGAGCGATGGTTGTGACGGTGACTTCCTCGCCATGCCCATGAGCGGTTCCTCAACCAAGGCGGACAGCGGCATCTACGCGAAGTGGGAGTTCTCCACCGGCGCGGTGAAGTCGGGGAGTTGCACCGTCTACACGTACATCCCGTCCTCCGGGGACAAGACCATGGTCGGCGGGAACCCTGCCCGCTACACGGTCCGCGGCGCGAACGGCAGGCTCGGCGACTTCTCGATCGACCAGGCATCGAACACGGGCAGGTGGGTCAAGGGCGGCTCCTTCGCCATCTCGTCCCCCGAGATCACGGTCTCGGTGGACAACCGCGGCATCGACTGGGGCAGCGGCAACGAGAACCGTCACGTGGCCGCCGCCCAGATGAAGGTCGACTGCAAGGGCAACTGACATCGGTCAACAGCGGCGCACCCCGCCCCGCCCCGCCCCGAACGGGCACGGCGGGGGCCCCGAGCCCGGCCTCCGGCCCGGGGCCGGGGTCGTACTGCGGGGGTTCGACGCCCAGGACGGGGTTCTCGGACCACACCGCCCGCTCTGCGGCGGGTCGGACGGGCGGATCAGCGCAGTCCGGCGAAGAGATCGTTCTCGGGTACGGCCGCGCCGGTGGCGTCATTGACACGTACGAAGGTCTCCGTGCCCATCAACTGGCCGAACCTCTCCTTGCCCATCCTGAGGAAGAAGATGTTCTCGCCCTGACTGGCGTGCGCGGCCAACGCGTCGAACTTCTGACCGCTGAACGCGGTGGTGTCCACCCACGTGCTGATCTCATCGTCGGGGAGGCCGATCTCGGCCAGCGCGGCGGCCTCGGCAGGATCCGGCTCCGGCATGTCCTCATGAAACTCACGCATGATCTCCATGAACCGCTGCATCCCCGAGCGGGGCATCGTCGTCCAGTACACCTTCGGTGCCAGCGCGGTCATCTCCAGCGCCGCCATCGTGATGCGGTGGGCCTGGATATGGTCGGGGTGGCCGTAGAAGCCGTTCTCGTCGTAGGTGACGACCACATCGGGTCGGTAGTGCCGCATGAGTTCCGCGAGTCGGGCGGCGCCTTCCTCCACGGGGGTCTGCCAGAAGGATCCGGGGGCGTCGTTGCTCGGCCAGCCCATCATCCCGGAGTCGGCATAGTCCAGCATCTCCAGATCGCTGACCTTCAGGACGTCACAGCTCGCCTCGAGTTCTTGACGGCGCATCAAGGCGACGGCGGCCGGGTCGTGCCCGGGATCGCCTGGCTTGACACCCCCCGGTCCGTCACCGCAACCGCCGTCAGTACACGTCACGAGAACCGTGCGGATGCCCTCCGCCGCGTACCGCGCGAGGACCCCTCCGGTTCCGGTGGCCTCGTCGTCGGGGTGGGCGTGCACTGCCATGAGCGTCAAAGGTCGGTCGGTCATGAAGATTTCCTCCTGCAGAAATACGTCTTGGCCCGAGTGCGCGGCGGCGGCGCGGCGGGCGTACAGCAATGGCGGGGCCCGGTTCCCGTGGGGGCGGACGACCTTGTCGTCTCCGTGTTCCCCGCCGGTGCGGCGCCGGTCCCTCGGTGATGCAACAGTGCCGGCCGGACCGGGTGTTCCCGTCGCGGCCGATTGACGTTCCAGAGGCCGGCGTTTCAACGCGAACGAGGTACAGGCGCGACCTGCACGTCTCAGCGCCACGTCGGACACGACGTCCCTCCGGGGGGTGTAGACGGTGCAGTCGGCGGTCAGCCGCTGTCCGGCGGCCAGGTGGCGCGGTCGCGGAGGTGGTGGAACTCCGTCAGCTCGGAGGCGAGGATGTCGAAGTGCGGGAGCGGGGCCCACAGGCCGCGCTCGCCGATGACGTAGAGGCGGCGTTTGGCTCGGCTCGCGGCGACGTTGAGAAGGTGCGGGGTGCGGGCCGCCCACTCGCGGGCGCCGGGCCGGCCGCCACCGAGCACGAGGACGACGACGTCGGCTTCCTTGCCCTGGGCCCGGTGGACGGTGGCGCAGCGCTCCTCGATCAGTTCGGACGTCCAGCCTTCACGGCCGCGGCAGACCTTCTGGCATTCGGCGACGAGGGCCCGGAAGGGGGCGATGACGCGCACGCGCTCGACGCCGACGCCGTACCGGTGCAAGACGTCGAGGACGAACTCGAAGGCTCGGCGGTCACGCTCGCCCCACGGGGCGTCGGACGGGCGGGTCGCGTCATCGGTGTTGAGCCAGCGGCTGGGCAACAGGCTGTCCCGTTCCGCATCGGGGAACGCCTTGTGTTCGGTGCCGTGCACCATGAGGCCGCCGTACGCGACCTCGTTGCTGACCGTGAACATCGGCTCTTCGCAGCGGCGGTGCACGCGCAGCGGCGAGCCCACCCAGACGGGATCGTCGTCGGCGTCCGGGGCCGGCAGGTAGGTGCCGTAGCGGTTGGTCCGGTCGGCGACGGCCTGGGCCGAGGTGGCCGAGGGCAGCCACTGCTCGCCGACACCGTAGGCGCGCAGCAGACGGCGCTGCAGGGCCGTGGGCATGGTGACGACGGGTTCGAGCTGGAGCGGATCGCCGACCAGAACGGCACGGCGGGCGCGCCACAGCGCGCCGACGGCGGCCTGCGGGGTGGCCTGCCCGGCCTCGTCGACGAGGACCCAGCCGATCGACTCCCGGCCGAGTCGGGCGAACATGCTGCCGATGGAGGAGAACGTGGTCGAGACGACGGGCACCAGGAGGAAGAGGGTCTGCCAGGCGTGCTCGACCTCCTCGTCGGGGACGTGCCCGTTGGTGCCGGCCATCAGCTCCATGAGGACCTGGAGGTTGCCGCGGACCCTCTTCGCGGCCCCGGCGACGAAGGCGCGGTGCAGGTCGAGGGCGCGCAGGAACAGGTCGCTGCGCGCGGTGGACCACGCCTCGTCGGACCAGGGCGAGCCCAGTTCCTGGTCGGCTTCGTCGAGGTGCGGCCAGCCGAGCGGCAGGGAGGGCAAGGTACGCGCCGCCTCCCGCAGTGCGAGGTCGCGGGCGTCGTGCTCCGCCACGGCGGCCCGCAGGTCGCGGCGGGCGGTGTCGGCGGCCCGCCGGGCGCGCCGGACGGCGTCAGCGGCCGCGCTCTCCCGGGTACTCGCGGCCCGCTCACGTTCGACCGCGTGAGCGAGGCCGGTGGCGGCCTCGCCGACGGCCGTGTCGGACCGGCTGTGAAGGTCCGCGGCCAGGAACTCTGCGCGGACGGCTTCGGCGAGCCGCTCCATGGCATCGTCGAGGGCGGCGTGTTGCTGCAGGAGAAGGCGGGCGATTTCCGCCCGGGTGCGCTCGTGCTGCCGTTCGGCGGCCTGCCGGTCGGCGGAGCTCTGCAGCAGGCGGCGCAGCCCGCCGCGCATGCCCCGTTCGACGGTTGGGGGCGTGTCGTGGCGGGAGGTCAGCGCGGCCACGTACTCGCGTTGGTGCGCGGCCAGTTCACGGGCGGCCGACAGGTTCGCGCGGGCGGTGGCCAGCTCCTGGCGGGCCCGCGGTACGTGCTCGAAGGCCGCCCGGTGTCCGGCCTCGGCCGCCGCGGTGGCGGTCCGGGCGGTGGCGGTGGTGGCGGCGGCCCGGTCCAGGACCGCCGTGGTGGCGGCCACCTGCTGGTCGGCCCGGGACACGGCGGCTTCCAGGTCCGCGAACCGCTGCCCGGCCGACGGGGACTCGACGGCCGTCAGCGCCCCGGCCAGCCGGGCGCGCCAGGCGCGCAGCCGCTCCACCTCGGCCTGGGCGGTACGGAACGCGGCGACAGCGTCGGTCCACGACGGCACGGGCCGGGCCGGCCCGGCGGCCGCAGCCTGGTCCGCCTGGGTGACGGGACCGCGGCCACCGGGCTGTGGCTTGGGCGGGATCCAGTCGCTCAGGACCTCCCGCATGCCGCGCAGCGGCGGCAGTTCCGCGGCCTTGCGGGCGTCGGTCTCCTTCTCCGGCAGCCGGCCCCACCAGAACCGGTCCCCGAACTCCTTGCGGTTGCCCTTGTTGCCGAGCACCGCCGCGACCAGACCCCAGGCCGGCCCGCCGAGGAGCGCGGAGGCGAGGTCGGAGAAGTGGTCGGGGCCGCCGTGCCAGTGCTCGCCGAGCGCACCGATGCCGGGCAGTTCGGCGGTGATGTTCTCCACGGCGCCGTTGTTGGAGGAGGCGACCACGATCTCGAACCCGGTCAGCCGCGGGTCGAGCCGCGACACGAAGCGGGCGTGCCTGCCCTGGCGGTCCCTGCCCCGCCACGCCGGACCGGTGAACGCCTGCCCGGGCCGGTCGAACGCGGCCAGCACCGCCGCTCGCTCGACGACCAGCGCGGCGACCAGGTCGCGCAGCATCGTGGTCTTGCCCGTACCCGGCGGGCCGTTCACGGAGAACATCCCGCCCTCGGTTCCCGCCCGGTCGGCGAGCATGCGGTCGACCGCGAACTGCTGGCTCAGCGCGAGCGGGAACCGAGCCGGTGCGGGCCAGCGGCCGGCCGGAACAAGGTCCGGAGCCACCCCTTCCAGGACTACCCCGCGCTCCCGGCGCACATCGGTCCGCGCCCCCACGGCGACGGCGTCGATCTCGGTCAGGTACGCCTCCAGCGCCGGGCCGATCCCCTTCCCGACGGCCGCGGACACCCGGGCCAGATCAGGTGGGAGCAGACTGTTCAGGAACGGCGCGGCGGCGGCGACCTTCGCCCGCGGGTCCCGCGGCCGGCGGACCAGCCTGCTGCGCACCCGGACCACCTGCGGCCGCAGATGGTCCCGTACCCCGCACAGGTCGGCGATCTGCGCGGTCAGGGCGACGAGGTCGGCGAACCCGAGCGGACGGGGACCGGCGCCGGCCCCGCACTCCGCCTCCGCCGACGTGTCAGGGCCGTCGGCCGACGCACCCTCGGGAACGCCCCCGGTGCCGTCCGGACGCCCGGACGCCACCTGCTCCCCGGCGGGGCGGCGGGCCGCCACCCAGTCCGCGGCACGGCGGACCAGGGGTTCCGCCGCGCCCTGCAGCGCGGCGCCGGCGACCTCGCCGAACAGGGCCCCGACCGCGCCGACGGCAGCGCCGCCCAGGATCTCGGCGAGCAGCCGCTGCCAGCTCCCGCCGCCGGCCCCGGCCGACGCTCCCGCCGCACTCCCCGAGCCGGGCCACCGCTCGTACGCCGTTCCGGCGGCCGGGGCGGTGGGGCCGTAAGGGATCGCGGTGGCCGTGAGCTCGTCGATCGCCCCGCCGAACGCGTCGTCGAGCTCCTCGAATCCATCCAGCCATCCCGCTGCGGACGGCCCCGGATCGAACAGCCGGCCGGTCGCCCAGGCGCACGCGGAGATCACGGACGTGTCCTCGAGCGGTCGGCCCTCGTCGTCCAGGACCAGAGCGAACATCGCGCTCTGGCCCGACAGCACCAGCTCGGACTGCGGCACGCCGGGGTCGGGATCGGTCCCCGCGGGCAGTACCGCGATCATCGCCTGGCGGAGCAGCTCCAGGTCGAAGACCCCGCAGTAGACCTCATGCCGCCACATCCAGCCGTACGGTGCCCGGCGCGCGCCCGTCTCAGGATGGTCCGGAGCCCACGGCAGGAGCGGAGGTACCCGGCCCGGCTCCGGCGTCAGGTCGATGACGTACTCGTCCCTCGGCCCGGAGCGCGCGGCGGGGCGCCGACGGGGCAGCGCCGGAATGGTCGGCGGACTGAACAGCTCGATCGCGCGCCAGCACTCCAGCAGGGCCTCCCGCCGACGGTCCCGCGCGTGTCCGCTCCGCACCCACTGCCCCCGTGTCGCACGTGCGGCGTCCTGCCGCTCCCCTGAAGATCAGCTGCGTCTCCGAATCTACCGGACCGTCAGCAGACCGAGCCCCCGGTCAGCGGGACCTCCGGCGCCGGAACGCCCGCGCCCACAGGGCTGGTTCGGCCGACGCGGGCGCAGGGCGGGGCGGGGCGGAAAGACGCCGGGGTGCGGTGGAGCGCAGCGCAGGGTCGTCTGCTAGCCAGACGCGGCCCCGTTGGCCGACGGGCCAACGAACACGGCCAGATAGCGGAACTCTCCGCCCGATCCGGCCTGCTCGGAGTACGCGTCCCAGGTGAGGCGGTAAGTACCTTCCAGAATGCACGTGTTCGGCTCGTATGTGCCGGTCGCCCAAAGCAGCGTTCCGGCGAGCTCGGCACCTGTGTGGATCCTGAATTCGTGATCACGAGTGGGCCGGTGGCTGGGACCCGGCGGTGTCCACAACGCCGGTTCATTGGTCAGCATGAGAGCAAGGCCGTTCTGCTCGGGCTGAGTGCAGAAGCGCTCCAGTCTGGCTATGTCCCGGACGAAGTGCAGGCGGGCGAGGTCCGTGGCTGCATGCGCTTGCAGCGCGTAAGCCCCGGCCGGGACGCCGGCCACGCCTTTCCATCGGCGGGTGAAGTACTTGAACTCGACGCAGGTAAGGGCCTTCGGCCCGACGCAGAGCAAGTCCAGGTACTCGGTCCTTCCTGGTCGCCGCTGGGGGACCTCGAGCCTGGACTCCACCTCCGGCGCCAGCTCCCACAGCACCCTCGCGAAACTGTGCTGGAAGTCGGCCTCGGAGTGGAAGACCGGTCTGCGGCGTCGCAGGTGCTCCATGACCTCATGGAGCGAAGCTCGTCCGGCAATGGTCTGTGAGCCATCCAGAGGTCTCGTGGTCATGACTTGCATTCAACGGGCAGGGTTGCCAGATGGCCGTACGCACGGAGGTACGGGCTCCAGGTTCGTGACGGGATTCCCGTCCTTGCTGACGGTGAGCCTGAGCTCGCCCGCCTTGCCGGGCCCGGCGGGCCGGCCAGCGCGACGCGGTAGCCCTCCGCCTCCGCCGTCCCTGCGGCCGACGGCCTCGGAGCGGGTGCGTACGAGCCGGGAACGCAGAGAGCCGTGCCGGGGGTGATGCCCTTCGTACCGTCGGCGGCCGGTGTGACGTGGGTGAAGGCCTGGTAGCGGCCTGCCACCCTTGCTGTTCAACACCCGCTACGGCCAGCCTCGCGCCGTTCGTGCGGCGCCACATCAACGCGGGATCGGCTCACGCGCACCGGCGGACCGGTCGGCTGCAGCCTGCGGGCTTCAGCGGCGAGTTGCGGTGCCTCAGGAGTGGCTGCGGGACAGTTCCGGCTCGTGCTGCGACGTCCGGTCCTGTCGGGGAAGCAGGAGCGGGCTGGTCAGGACGAGCAGTCCCGCGACCGTGAGAGCGGTGCGGGGGCTGGTGACGTCGGCGAGCAGGCCGGCGAGCGCGGTGAGGACGGCGATGGACGCCTGCTGGCCGATCGACCAGGCCGACAGGGTGCGGGCGACGAGATGCTCGGGGGTGTGTTCGAGCCGGTAGGTGGCGAGCACCGGGTTGTACAGGCTCATGTTGACGATGATCGCCAGCTCGACGGCCATCACGGTGACGAGGCCGACGACGCCGGGACGGACGAAGGCCAGGCCGATCAGCCAGACGGCGCGCAGGGTGCCGACGGTCCGGAAGACCCAGTGCCGGCCGAAGCGGGCCACGACACGGCGGGCCAGCCGCGAGCCGATGAGTCCGCCGAGACAGGGGGCGGCGAAGGCGAGGCCGTACTGCCAGGGCGGGAACCCGAGCTGGCGAAGCAGGAGTACGGCCAGCAGCGGCTCGGTCGCCATGATCAGACCGGCGACGAGCATCTGGTTGAGGTAGAGCGCCCGCAGACCGGGGTGCCCCGTGATGTGCCGCCAGCCGTCGAGCAGTGCGCCCGCCCGGCGGGTCGGGCTCTTGTCGATCCTTCGCGGTGCCTCTTCCTGGCCGCGGATCGCGGTGATGCCCAGCGCGGAGAGCAGGTAGCTGAGCGCGTCGGCCACCACGGTGGCGACCGGCCCGAGCAGGCCGATCGCCGCCCCGCCGAGCGGTGGCCCGACCGCGATGGAGCTCCAGTTCGTCGACTCGAACCGCGCGTTGGCGACGAGCAGGTCTTCCGGTCGGACGAGGGCCTTGAGGTAGGCGCCGCCGGCCGCGTTGAACGCGATCTTGGCTGCGGCGACCACGGCCGAGACCACGAGCAGCTGGACGAAACCGAGCCGGCCGAAGGCGTAGGCGACCGGGATCGTCGCCATGGCCGCAAACCGGGCCAGGTCCATCGTGATCATGACCGGGCGCTTGCGCCGGAACTCCACCCACGGCGCGAGCGGCACCGCGATCAGCGCACCCACCGCAGGCCCCACCGCGGACAGCGCGGACACCTCGGCGGGACCGGCATGCAACACCAGTACGGCGATCAGCGGCAATGCCCCGAACCCCAGCCCGGACCCGTACGCGCTCGCCGCGTATGCCGCCCACAGCCAGCCGAACCGCCGGCCCAACCGCCTCCTGCCCACCATGCTCAGCGCGCTCCCGGTGAAGTCCCACCCGAACAAACCGACGTTGACCGATGAGAGCTAAGCGGGCGGGATAGCGGCAGGTCAAACAACCGACATGCCAGCCATTCACAACCATCGGTTGTTCACTAAGGTGATCGGCGTGGATCTCGAAGCAGTACGTACCTTCGTCGCCGTCGCGGAAGCGGGCCAGTTCCAGAAAGCCGCCGCCGACCTGTCGATCACCCAGCAGGCCGTATCCAAACGCATCGCCACGCTGGAGCGAACCCTCGGCGTGCGGCTGTTCACCCGTGCTCCGCGCGGCGCTGAGCTCACCATCGACGGGCAGGCGTTCCTGCCCCATGCGAGCGAGCTGCTGCGCGTCGCCGAGCGTGCGGGCGCGTCCGTCCGCCCCGGCCGCCGTCCGCTGCGCGTCGACGTGATCAACTCGCGCGGCGCGGGGTCGGGTCTGATGCGCGGTTTCCACCGCGCGCACCCCGAGATCGAGCTCGACGTGATGATGCTGTTCGACATCGAGACGGCCGTCACCGCCATTCGCTCCGGTGCGATCGACGCCTCCTTCCGCGCCGTCGCCGCGCCCGGCCGGCCCCTTCCCGACGACATCGAGTCCGTCCGGGTGCTCGACGAGCCGCTCCAGCTCCTCACCGGCCCCGCCCACACGCTGGCGGGTGCCCGGTCGGTGACCGTCGCCCAGCTCGCCGGGCACCGGATCTGGATGCCCGGCATCGCCCCCGGTACCGAGTGGGGCGCCTACTACGACGACCTCGTCGCCGAGTTCGGTCTCACCATCGAGGTGACCGGGCCCAACTTCGGTTCCGACGCGCTCCTCGACACCATCTCCGACACCCCGGCCCTGGCCACCTTCATGGGCGAGCACACCCGCCTCATCTGGCCTGCCGACCACGGCCTGCGCCGCATCCCGGTGACCGACCCGACGCCCGTCTACCCGCACTCCCTCCTGTGGCACCGCGACAACCCCCACCCGGCGCTGGCCACCCTCCGCACCCACCTCGCCGCCACGACGGCCGGCCAGGACGCCGCCGGGACCTGGGCGCCGGGCTGGGTGATCCCGCGCTGAACGGCTCCCCGCCCGCGCGGCCGGCCCTGCCCGGCGCGGGCGGTCAACTGTCGGCCATCGAGATCGACAGTCCGTCGGTCAGCCATCTATGAGCCACCGTCATGTTCAGCACGCGTCCGCCGGTGACGGTGCCGACCAGGGACCAATAGCGTTCCAGGCGGGGGTCGAAGCCGGATGACCTCGACACCAGCCCGTGCAGGTATGCGCGGAAGGCGGGGGTGTCCGACTCGCGCCGGGCTCGTGCGTGGGCGGATACGAAGGCGTTCACCGCATCCCCGGCGCTGGGAGGCAGTCCCTGTGCCAGAGCGGCGGCCGTCAGAACGGCAGCATCGTCGATCTCCCCGTAGAAGGCCGGGGCGTCCCTCATCTCTTGGTCGTGGTCCTGGGTCCAGCGGGTGAAACCGGGCGTGGAGATGAGCAGATGAAGCTCGGCGTAGGCCAGCACCGTAACGGGATCGGGGTCCTGCGGCGGGTCGGGGGACAGCATGGCGATCATGATGTCGAGCCGGCGCTTGGGCAGGGCCGCGGACAGTTCCCGGTACCAGTGATCAGTGAGGGCGCGACGCGCCTGCGGGAGCCGCTGTACACGGGAGAGGATCTCCAGGCGTCGGAGCCGTTCCCCGCTCGGGCAGTCGTCCAGGGACTTGAGCGTGGCGTGGCGCCACCGCAGTTCGGTCAGTCGTTCCTCCACCGCTTCGAGCTCGTTCGTCACCAGTTCGCCGAAGGAGCACTCACCGGTGACGACCTGGGTGATGGTCGCGATCGGAGTGTCCAGCGCCCGTAGGCGTCTGATGAGACGTATCCGCTCCCACGCCTCAGGACCGTAGCGCCGATGGCCACCGGTGCTACGGCCGACCACGGGCAGCAGACCGCTGTCGGAGTAGTAGCGGAGGGTCTTCACCGGGACCCCCGTTCCGGCCGCGAGCTCACCGATGCTCCACGTGTCTTGCGTCACAGCCTCTTGAACCTCCAGTGCACGGGAGGTCTTAGCGTACTGAGCACTGACCGCGTCGCTCGGTCCGCACCGTTCCCACCGCCCAGGCCGAGTTCCGGCCTGACCGGCCTCGTGCGGCCGCGTGTGGTTCCGTCCGATCACGTCCGATCACGTCCGATCCCGTCCGGCCAAGAACGGTGGGTACGTATGTCCCCGACCATGACAGCACCGCGTCCAGGAAGAAGAGACGGGCTCCGTGCGGTGCTCTTCCCCTTGCTCTGCGCGGCGGCACTACTCGCAGCCACCGCCGTACCGGCGACCGGCGCACAACCCGGTTCCTCACACTCCGCGAGCCGGAGCGGGACCGTCGTGCGGACCGACCACGGCCTGATACGCGGCGTGTCACACGGCTCGTACACCACCTTCGACGGCATTCCCTACGCTGCGCCGCCGACCGGACCACTGCGCTGGCACGCCCCGGTGCCCGCCGCCACCTGGCGTGGTGTCCGCGACGCGACGACGCCGGCCCCACGCTGTGTCCAGATGCCGACACCGGCCGCGGGCGCGGTCCTCGGGTCGGAGGACTGCCTGTACCTCAACGTCACGACGCCGGCGCCGAAACCGGCCGGGCACAAGCGGCCCGTGCTCGTGTGGATGCACGGCGGTGCGTTCCTGGGCGGTTCCGGCAGCGACTACAGCGCCGAACAACTGGCGGTCCGGGGTGACACGGTCGTCGTCACGGTCAACTACCGGTTGGGGATCTTCGGCTACTTCGGCCACCCCGGGTTGGGCTCCGCCCCACCGTTCGGCCTGGCGGACCAGCAGGCCGCCCTGCGCTGGGTACGGGCGAACGCGGAGCGCTTCGGCGGTGACCCGGGCAGTGTCACGCTGTTCGGTGAGTCCGCAGGCGCCCTCAGCATCTGTGCACACCTCACTTCGCCGACGGCCGCCGGACTGTTCCAGCGGGCCGTGCTCCAGAGCGGTTCCTGCCTCATGTCCTTCCCGCGCGGTGCACTCGGACCCGGGACACCGGCGTACGAGCCGTTCGCCGCACAGCGAGACGTCGACACGGCCGGTGCGGAAGCCGCCCGGCAACTGGGCTGCACAGCGGGCGGCGGAGACGAGGTCGTGGCGTGCCTGCGCGGGCAGAGCACGGATCGCCTCGCCACCGCGCAGCTGATGCAGTCCTTCAACCGGCCCGCCTTCGGCAATTCGCTGCTGCCCGTGGCGCCGGCCCAGGCATGGGCGTCGGGACGCTTCCACCGCGTGCCGGTCATGCAGGGCACCAACCAGGATGAGATGCGGATGTTCGTCGGCCTGTCGCTCGCCGCGTTCCCGATCCGCACCGAGGACGACTATCGCGCCCGTCTGGCGGATGCCTTCGGGCCTGCCGCCGCCCCGGCCGTCGAGGCGCGGTATCCGGCAGCGCACCACGCCACGCCCGCACTGGCCTGGGCTGCGGTGCTGACCGATCGATCCCTGACGTGCACCACACTGGCAGCCGGCCGCGCTGTCGCCGCCCATGCCCCCGGCCTCCCCCTCTACGGCTACGAGTTCAGCGATCCGGCCGCTCCCGTCCTCGCCGGTCTGCCGGCGAACCCGGGCTTCCCCTACGGTGCGGCGCACGGCTTCGAGATGCCGTTCCTGTTCTCCTCCTTCCCCACCGAGCGACCGCTGACCGACGCCCAGCGCGCCCTGTCCGACCGGATGGTCGACTACTGGACGAACTTCGCGCGCACCGGCGACCCGAACACCCCCGACGCCCCGATCTGGCCCGTCCTGCGCCCTTCGTCACCTCTCGCGCAGTCGGTGCTGTCGCTGGCTCCCGGTCCGGGCGGAATCCACCCCGTCGACGCCGATTCCGCACACCAGTGCTCGTTCTGGGACCGCCTGCCCCAGTGAGCCTCCGCGGGTACGGGGCCAGGGCGACCCCGGTGCGGAAGCTGATCACCGACGCCGACGCCGACGCCGACGCCGACGCCGACGCCGACGCCGACGCCGGGGCCGACGCCGGGGCCGACACGGCCCGACTGGCCGAGGGCCTGGCTGCCCGAGAACCTGGCTGCCCGGCCGGCCGGGCGGGCGGGCGGCTCCTCACGGTTGCCGACCGGCCCCACCGAGCGGGCAGTCGATGCGGGCGCGGCCGCTTCGCCCTTCCTGCGCCGGTGGGGGCACACCTCCTCGGGCCGGGCCACCCGCTCAGGACGGGGTCGTCAGGGCGTGGACCAGTCGCTCGACTTGGTCCTGCGGGGGAGGGCTGTCGGGGCGGCTCGTCATCAGCAGGTGGTGCAACGTGCCCACCATGGCCAGGGCGACCGCACCCGTGTCCGTACCGGGGCCGAGGCGCCCCAGGCGCTGCTCGGCGTCGAGGTAGGCCTCGATCGAGCCCTGGATCGCATCGAAGCCGGGGGCGCCTTCGGCCCAGGCCTCGCGAACCCGCTGGGCCGCCGCAGGCCGGGTCACCGCAAGGCCGACGACCCCGGGGTCCAGGGACAGGACTGCCGCGGACAGCTCCACCAGGTTGCCTGCCACCGAGTCGTCGCCCGCCCTGTCGGGGAGTGTCGCCGCCAGCGTGGCCGAGCGGGTGAAGCGGTCCAGCACCAGCTCTGCCACGAACTCGTCCAGCCCGGCGAAGTGGGTGTGCAGCACCCCCTTGGCGCAGTCCGCCTCGGCGGTGATGGCCCTGCTGGTCAGGGCAGCGGCTCCGTCCCGGGCCAGGACGCGCTCCGCCGCGTCGAAGAGCCGCTCGCGCAGATCGGGGATGGCCACTCCACGTGGTGACACCAAGACCTCCCAGAAGGGGGATTGTCAGTATGGGCGAGCGCCCATACTGTTTGGGCATGCGCCCATTCTAGGGTGCGGGCCGCTGGCCTCGCATCCCCTCTCGCAGGAGGTTCCATCCATGCACGGCATCGCGAACACCGACCAGGCGGAGTCCTGGAACGGATACGAGGGCACCCACTGGGCCGCCCACCAAAGCCGCTGGGACGCCGTCAACGCCGGATTCGACCAGCCCCTCTTCGAGGCCGCGGCCATCGCCCCGGGCGAGCACGTCCTCGACATCGGCTGCGGAGCCGGATCCACGACCCGGCAGGCCGCCCGCGCGGTCGCTCCGGCAGGCCGTGCCCTGGGCCTCGACCTCTCCGGACCCATGCTCGAACGCGCCAGGGCGAGCGCCGAAAGCGAAGGCCTGGTCAACGTCCGCTTCGAACACGGCGACGCCCAGGTCCACCGGCTCACCCCCGGCACCTTCGACCTCGCCATCAGCCGCTTCGGAATCATGTTCTTCACCGACCCCGCCGCAGCGTTCGCGAACATCGCCACCGCGCTGCGCCCCGGCGGCCGCGCGGCCCTGCTCTGTGCCGCCGAGCCCGAAGGCAACGAGTGGCTGACCGCAATGGCCGCGCTCGGAGATCTCCTTCCGATGGAGGGCTTCGGCAAGCCCGGCGGGCCGGGCATGTTCTCGCTCGCGGCGCCCGGCGCAGCGGCCGCGCTGCTGAGCGGGGCGGGCTTCCGCGACGTCCGCGCCACGCACGTGACGGCGTACGGAACCTGGGGGCGCGACGCGGCGGACGCGGCGGAGTTCCTGCTGGATTCCGGGCCCGGCCGCCACCTCGTCGCCCAGGCCGGCCCCGGGGTCGGCGAGCGGGCCACAGCCCGCCTGACCGAGGTCCTGCGCCCCCACGAGGCCGACGGCGCCCTGCGCCTGCGCGGCACGGGCTGGCTGCTGACCGCTACCGCCCCGCCCGCCTGACCGCCGCCACACGTACGTACGCATGCCGGCAGGACCGTCGCCGGCGCCCGGGTCCCCCTGCCTCTCGCGAAGATGCGGCCTTTCCGCAGTCGCGGCTCCTGGCACGACCGGCCGCTGGTGGGGTGACGGCGGCAGGGTACGCAACGCACGAGGCGCCCGCGCCGTGGAGGAAGCGGCGCGACCTCTCAACCGATCCGCGCAGCAACCTCGCTGGTCCCCGGTGCTGCCGCACTCGGACCTGTCACCTGCCGGGGCCGAGTGGGTGGGTCGCCGCGCTCGCCGTCGCGCGCGAGGGCGGACGCCGCAACGTTTCCCCACTCGCCCCACGCGGCCCAGGTGGTCTGTGCATACGGCTGTTCGGTGGATGCGGGCGAGTACCGCGGCCCGTACCGGTGACGCGGCCCGTACCGGTGACGCGGCCCGTACCGGTGACGCGGCCCCTACCGGTGCAGTGACCCGTATCGGTAACTCGCCCGCAATCTCACGATCATTCACTGATACGCCCGCATCGGCGTGGTGCTGACATCCCCGAGCGGACCTCGTGTCACCTTCGCCAGAACAGGTGGTGCGTCATGCCGCTCGGGCTGGGCACGACCTCGAGGTGGAACCGGTCGAGCAACTCGTCGGGGGACTCCCAGAGCCGTAGTCCGGACCCGAGCTTCACCGGCGAGACCGCCACGTGCATGGTGTCGACGAGGTCGGCGTCAAGGAACTGCCGGATGGTGGTGACCCCTCCGCCGAGTCGGACGTCCTTGCCCTGCGCCGCCTTCCGTGCCTGCTCGAGGACCGTGGCCGGGTCGCCGCAGACGAAGTGGAACGTGGTGTCGGAGAGCGTGAACGAAGGACGCTCGTGGTGGGTCAGGACGAACACCGGGGTGTGGAACGGGGGCTCGTCACCCCACCAGCCGCGCCACTCGTGGTCGTTCCAGGGCCCGCGTTGGGGACCGAACTTGTTGCGGCCCATGATCTCGGCGCCGATGTTGCGTGCGAAGTCCCGCGTGAAGTAGTCGTCGAGGCCCCGGCTCCCCCCGGGATCGGTGCGCATGGGCCAGCTCGCCGTGGCACCGGCCCAGGCGAACAGCCGCCCGGGATCGACGTGGCCGAACGGATGCTCAAGGGTCTGCTCCTCACCGGCGCCGATTCCGTCACTCGAGACGGTGAAGTTCTGGACCCGCAGTAGTTGAGGCACGTATTCCTCCTGTGCTGTCGATGACGGTGGTGAGACTCTCCGGGCCGGAAGAACTCATCGCTGCGTCCGGAGCAGGTTTGAAACCGGCTGCGTACTGTCCTTGCCTGTGAGCTCTGCGGAGCGGCGGGTAGGTGGCTGCTGCGGCGGTCGACGCCCCCCAGGGGGTCGCCGCCCATGGAGTGGTGGCAGCCATGGAAGCAGATGACGCCGTGGGCGCGGCGGTAGCTCGACGGCGGCCGCTCGGGCTTGCCCCGGTCGGCCCGAGAGGGGGAAGCCGCCCGCTGCCATCGCGGCGCACGGTGCGGGGACCCCGAGTGCGATGTCCTGTCCAGTCGGCAGACCCTGCCCCCTCGATCCCGGATGGCTCCCGCCGCATGGCCCCGCGATGTACGCCTAAGGAGGGATCGACGGCCAAGCCGGCCTCGCGCACCGGTCGAATGGGCCGAGCCGCGTTCAGGCTCGGTCGTCATGAAGGCCGACTCCTGTCCGCGTGGCGCCGTGTATTGCGGTTCCGAGTTCCGTGCGTGTCGTCGCCCGTGCGTGTCGTCGCCCGTGTGGGGCAGGCGCCCGGCGGGAGGTCCTGGCCTGGGCCGGACGGCGTGCGACAGGCGACCGAAGGAGCAGCGGTGAGTGAGACGGGCCCGTTCGTTGTGTTCGCGAACTTCCTCTCCGACTTGGCGGTGGATCTCAACGAGGGGCAGATCCTGACGCAGTGGGCGCAGCAGGCACCGCGGAAGGCGTGGCTGCTGCGGCCCGGAGACGTGCTGGTCACCCCCGTGCCCCTGAGCCGGGAGTTCTTGCGGTACGTGTACGGCCTGACGGGGGTGCCCCGGGAAACGGTGGCGGTCGTCGAGGTACCCCCTGCCGGCGCGGTCCCGCTGGCACGGGCGGTGCGCGACGCCGGGCTCACCGAGCACGTCCGATCTCTCGCCGCCGGCCGGGGCGCGGCCCTGCTGCCGACGGCACTGGACTCCTCGGCCATCGCCTTCGCCCGCGACCTCGGCCTCACGGTCCATCCCTATCCCACGATCGAGGCTGCCGAAGCCGCGCTGAAGATGACCATGCTGCTCAACACCAAGGCCGGGTTCCGCGAGACGGCCGAACGTCTGGGCATGCGGCTGCCGGCGGGGCGGGTGTGCCGGCGTCCCGCGGCAGAACGGCTGGCCCGGGAGCTCCTGCTGGACCACGAGCGTGTCGTGGTGAAGCCCGACCGCTCGGCAGGAGGTCACGGGATGCGCTTCGTTTCCCGCGACGACCTGAAGGGCGGGGCGGTCCTGGTGCTCGACACGGTCGGGGGACCCGAGGGGACGTGGGTGGTGGAGGAGCGCCTCGACGTGGCCGAGTCGGTCAGTATTCAGCTCGAGGTCACCGCCTCCGGGACACGCGCTCTTTTCAGCGGTGCGATGCGTACGGCTCAGGGCTCCTTCACCGGATACGTCTCCCCGCTGCCGCCGTCCTGCGCGCACGTGGCCGACGAGCTGGAGGAGTGGGGGGCGGCCCTGGGCCGCCACTTGGCCGACCACGGCTACGCCGGGCCGTTCGGGCTCGACGCGCTGGTCGACGCGGAGGGCGTGGCGTACGCGAGTGAGAGCAACATCCGTCGTACGGCCACCACCACACCGCACACCATGGTCACGCGGCTGACCGCGCATGCGGTCGGCGCACACCCGGCGTGGGCGGTGGCGAAGGGCTGGACGCGGCACCCCCTGGATTTCGAAGGAGCCCTTGCCCGGCTACGCGAAACCCGCCTCGCGTTCGACCCGGCGCGCGGCGAGGGCGTGGTCCTCTACGCGGACGCGCCTCCCGACGGCCGCTCCTGGCGGTACGCGGTGATCGCCGGAAGCCCCGGAGATGTGGAGGAGCAGGAAGCCGCGTTGGCCGAGGTCCTCGAATTCGAGGGCGGCCTGCCCTGACGTCGTGATGACTCTCGCCGTGCGGGGGGCGGGGGCCCCGCCCCCCCCCCCCCCCCCCC
>NZ_JBHJTK010000075.1:0-18114 GCF_042267665.1 Streptomyces sp. NPDC056224 | reverse complement strand
GGACCGGGGAACTCCCCCGGTCCGCGGCCGTTCGCGTCACAGCGGCGGTGCGCACGGCCGTCGTCATCGCCGCCGTGCGGTCCGTGGGCCCCCGGCTTCGCGAAGACCCGCGGCGGGCGGGTCACGCTTCCTTATGTCGGTCGAACGGTGGACACACAGTCCCGTACGGCACAATGGCCGGTGCTTGTTGACCTTGCAGATGTGGAGTGGGCGGCATGACGACACGATCTACGGACGCGGACACCGCCCCGAGGACCACCTTCGGGGGCAGCCGGGCACTGGCCTGGTTGCTGGTCATCACCGGGGCCGCGGGCCTGCTCGCCGCCTGGGTGATCACGATCGACAAGTTCAAGCTGCTGGAGGACCCGAACTTCACGCCGGGCTGCAGCCTGAACCCGGTCGTCTCCTGCGGCAACATCATGAAGAGCGAGCAGGCGGCCGTCTTCGGCTTCCCGAACCCGATGCTCGGGCTGGTCGCCTACGGCATCGTGATCTGCGTCGGCATGAGCATGCTGGCCGGGGCCCGGTTCAGCCGCTGGTACTGGCTGACCTTCAACGCGGGCACCCTCTTCGGCGTCGTCTTCTGCGCCTGGCTCACGTACCAGTCGCTGTACAACATCAACTCGCTCTGCCTGTGGTGCTGCCTGGCCTGGGTCGCCACGATCGTGATGTTCTGGTACGTCACCTCGCACAACGTGCGCCAGGGGCTGCTGCCCGCGCCGGGCTGGCTGAAGGCCTTCTTCGACGAGTTCACCTGGGTGCTCCCGGCACTGCACATCGGGATCATCGGGATGCTGATCCTGACGCGCTGGTGGGACTTCTGGACCTCGTGAGGACTGTCGGTGGGCTCGCATAGGCTTTCGGTGTGGAACCAGACCTGTTCACCGCCGCCGCCGAAGACCGCCAGGAGAAGGATCCCGCGAGCTCTCCGCTCGCCGTCCGGATGCGCCCGCGCACCCTGGACGAGGTCGTCGGCCAGCAGCACCTGCTGAAGCCCGGATCACCGCTGCGGCGGCTGGTCGGGGAGGGCGCGGGCGGTCCGGCCGGAGCCTCCTCGGTGATCCTCTGGGGCCCGCCGGGCATCGGGAAGACCACACTGGCGTACGTGGTGAGCCAGGCCACGCAGAAGCGTTTCGTGGAGCTGTCCGCCATCACGGCGGGAGTCAAAGAGGTACGGGCGGTCATCGAGGGCGCCAAGCGCGCCGCCGGCGGCTACGGCAAGGACACCGTCCTCTTCCTCGACGAGATCCACCGCTTCAGCAAGGCACAGCAGGACTCGCTGCTCCCGGCCGTCGAGAACCGCTGGGTGACGCTGATCGCCGCGACCACGGAGAACCCGTACTTCTCGATCATCTCCCCGCTGCTCTCCCGCTCGCTGCTGCTGACGCTGGAGCCGCTGACCGACGGCGACCTGAGCGCCCTGATGCGGCGGGCCCTGGAGGAGGAGCGGGGGCTCGGCGGGGCGGTGACCCTGCCCGCGGACGCCGAGGCGCACCTGCTGAGGATCGCCGGGGGCGACGCCCGGCGGGCGCTGACGGCGCTGGAGGCGGGGGCGGGGTCGGCCATCGCCAAGGGCGAGGACGAGATCACCCTGCAGACGGTGGAGGAGGCGGTCGACCGGGCCGCCGTGCGTTACGACCGGGACGGCGACCAGCACTACGACGTGGCGAGCGCGCTGATCAAGTCGATCCGCGGCTCGGACGTGGACGCGGCGCTGCACTATCTGGCCCGGATGATCGACGCGGGGGAGGACCCCCGGTTCATCGCGCGACGCCTGATGATCTCGGCGAGCGAGGACATCGGCCTGGCGGACCCGACGGCCCTGCCGCTCGCGGTGGCCGCGGCCCAGGCGGTGGCGATGATCGGTTTCCCGGAGGCCGCGCTGACCCTCTCGCACGCCACGATCGCGCTGGCGCTGGCCCCGAAGTCGAACACCGCCACGACCGCGATCGGCGCGGCGCTGGCCGACGTCCGGGCCGGGCTGGCCGGATCGGTCCCGCCCCACCTGCGGGACGGGCACTACAAGGGCGCGGCCAAGCTGGGGCACGCGCAGGGGTACGTGTACCCGCACGACGTGCCGGGGGCCATCGCCGCCCAGCAGTACGCGCCCGACGAGATCCACGGCAAGCGGTACTACGAGCCGACGCGGTACGGAGCGGAGGCCCGCTACGCCGACGTCGTGGAGAAGGTCCGGGAGCGGCTCCGCGGCGCGTGAGCGGGCGGCGGGGCCGGACACGGCCGGGACAGGGTCTGGGCTCCGCGCACGGGACGCCGTGGTGTGCCGATCGCCGTGACGGCAGCGATGCGGTCGCTCAGCGGCTGCCACCACGAGGCCGGTCCGCGTCGGCGCCGGGTTGCCGACGCGCGCCGGGACCGCCGGGCCCCGGCCGGCCGACGAGTGGAAACCGCAGCGCAGGACTGCCGGTGCGAGTGCGCGCGGCGGTACACCCAATCGGGGCCGGGGGGTGCCGGCTGTCGGTCACCGCGCCGCGAATCCCGGGCTTGCAGGACAGCCCCGGGGCGGCCGCGAACGACGGCTTAACGGCCCGCCGCCGTCAGCAGGGTGTGCATGGCACGGCGCAGGCCGCAGATGTCCGCGACCGGCTCGGGGAAGTCGAAGCGTGCGTCGAAGGAGCCGGCCGGGCCGCCGGTGAAGCGGACGCGCAGGCCCAGGCGGTCCAGGGCGAGCGGGACGGCCGTCACGCCCCCGGCCTCCCGCGAGCCCAGCAGCCCGCACAGCTCGCCGATCCGGTCGCCGTGGGCGGAGTGCAGGTGCTGGAGGAGCTCCGCCTCGTGGGCCGCCATCGGGTCGGGCTCCGCCGCGGCCAGGTCCTCCACGTCCACGTGCTCGGCACCCCACAGGTCGTCCACCGAGATCTCGCCGACCTCCAGGCGGAGCAGCCTCCAGCGGTACTCGGACAGCCCCAGCAGCTCACCCACCGGATGGCGCTCCGCCAGCAGCGCCGCGCAGGCCGCGCGGTCGTCGCCGCGCACCGGGGTCAGCCACCCGGCCAGCCAGGCGCGGCCTCGGATACGATGGTGCACGGACACCGGCGCCACATCCGTGATCTCGATCACGGCCGTGAGGTCGTCGTCCTGGGCGTGAGCGGCTGCCCTGGCAGCCGCGGATTCCCCGGAAACAAGGAGAATCACGTCCCCGTCCGGGGTGACGGTCCGTGCGGCCGGCACCCCTGTCCCGAGCTCGTCCTGGTCATCAGCACCCGGGAGGGTGAGGGATACTGAGGCGTTGGACTCTACGAGGGTTCGTACGCGTTCGGCTCCGGTGAGCTGCCGAACGCCTTCCCTGGGACGCGGCTGACCTTGCTTATCGTCGTCGAAAGCAGATTCCGTTTCGTTGGAATCTGAACTTCGACGCGCACTGGGCAGGGGGATCCCATGTGGTCGAGACATTACGTCCTCCTCGCTAAGGTAAGCCTCACCTAACTTACATGGAGGTAGGTTCCACGTGAACCAGAAGCGACCCAAGGTCAAGAAGTCGCGTGCCCTCGGCATTGCACTGACCCCGAAGGCCGTCAAGTACTTCGAGGCCCGCCCCTACCCGCCGGGCGAGCACGGCCGTGGCCGCAAGCAGAACTCGGACTACAAGGTCCGTCTGCTGGAGAAGCAGCGTCTGCGCGCTCAGTACGACATCTCTGAGCGTCAGATGGCCCGCGCGTACGACCGCGCCAAGAAGGCCGAAGGCAAGACGGGCGAGGCGCTTGTCGTCGAGCTCGAGCGTCGCCTCGACGCCCTGGTTCTGCGTTCGGGCATCGCCCGCACCATCTACCAGGCCCGCCAGATGGTCGTTCACGGCCACATCGAGGTCAACGGTGGCAAGGTCGACAAGCCGTCGTTCCGTGTCCGCCCGGACGACGTCATCACGGTGCGCGAGCGCAGCCGCGAGAAGGTTCCGTTCCAGGTTGCCCGTGAGGGTGGCTACGCAGGCGAGGGCGAGACCCCGCGCTACCTGCAGGTCAACCTGAAGGCCCTGGCCTTCCGCCTGGACCGCGACCCGAACCGCAAGGAAATCCCGGTCATCTGCGACGAGCAGCTCGTCGTCGAGTACTACGCCCGCTGATGCAGGCGTAGGCCTCACAGGCTGGTGGAAGCCCGCCGTCCCCTCCGGGGGGCGGCGGGCTTCCCGCGTTCCGCGGTGCCTGCGCCCCCCGGCCGGGCCGCGCTGCGCGCGCACGACCACCGCCCCCCCGGCGCAGCTCCCGCCCCCCGGCTGCGAACACCGCTCACCGCGCCGCTCCCAGCAGCTCGCGCGCCCGCTCCCGGCGCACCGGCCTCGACGTGCCCACCCCGCCCGCGCCGGTCACCGTGACCGGGCGCGCGGCGTCCAGGAGCCGCCCCGGCCCGGCCGGTTCGGCACCCCGCCCGACGAACCCGCCCAGCTCCGAGGGAGGATTGCCGCACGCCGTCCGTCGCGCGGGGCACGGAACGTACTGGTCCCGACGCCCTGCGTACAAGGCGATCACGCCGGACCCGGAATTCCGGTACGGCCGGGGATCTCCGGCGCGATAGGGTCGGAGGCGAACCTTGTCGCAGTTCGAGTGCAGATTCCAAGTACAGACAGAGAGCGGTGTGACGTGTCCGGTGGAGAGGTGGCCGGGATCCTCGTGGCCGTCTTCTGGGCCATCCTGGTCTCCTTCCTCGCCGTGGTGCTGGTGAGGCTGGCGCAGGTGCTCAAGGCGACCACCAAGCTGGTGGCCGACGTGACCGACCAGGCCGTCCCGCTGCTGGCCGACGCCTCGACCACCGTCCGCTCCGCGCGCACCCAGCTCGACCGGGTCGACGCGATCGCGAGCGACGTCCAGGAGGTCACCTCCAACGCCTCCGCGCTGTCCTCCACCGTGGCCTCCACCTTCGGCGGACCGCTGGTCAAGGTCGCGGCCTTCGGCTACGGCGTCCGCAAGGCGCTCGGCCGGACGGACGAGGTGCCGCAGAAGACCACCCGGCGTACCGTGATCGTCGGCCGTACGGTGCCGACGGCCCGGCGCCGGAAGCAGAAGGGCTGAGACCTCCGATGTTCCGCCGAGCCTTCTGGTTCACCGCAGGCGCCGCCGCCGGCGTGTGGGCCACCACCAAGGTCAACCGCCAGCTGAAGAAGCTGACGCCGGAGAGCCTTGCCGCCCAGGCCGCCGACAAGGCGCTGGAGGCGGGCCACCGCCTCAAGGACTTCGCCCTCGACGTCAAGGCGGGAATGACGCAGCGCGAGGACGAGCTGAACGATGCACTGGGGCTGACCCAGGACGCTGACCACCCGGCCCTGACCGACAACGTCACCGCCCTCCCGGGGCAGCGGCGGCTGCGGGCCATCGACAGCGACAAGACCACCCACCGATCGAAGTTTTCGTACAACCGGAATGAGGACCACTGATGGAGTCGGCTGAAATCCGCCGCCGCTGGCTGAGCTTCTTCGAGGAGCGCGGTCACGCCGTTGTCCCTTCGGCGTCGCTCATCGCGGACGACCCGACTCTGCTGCTGGTCAACGCGGGCATGGTGCCCTTCAAGCCGTACTTCCTCGGCGAGACCAAGCCCCCGGCCCCCCGCGCCACCAGCGTGCAGAAGTGCGTCCGCACGCCGGACATCGAAGAGGTCGGCAAGACCACCCGCCACGGCACGTTCTTCCAGATGTGCGGCAACTTCTCCTTCGGCGACTACTTCAAGGAAGGCGCCATCGAGTACGCCTGGGAGCTGCTCACCAGCCCCGTGGCGGACGGCGGCTACGGCCTCGAGCCGGAGAAGCTCTGGATCACCGTCTACCTCGACGACGACGAGGCCGAGCAGATCTGGCGCGAGAAGATCGGCGTGCCCGCCGAGCGCATCCAGCGCCTGGGCAAGAAGGACAACTTCTGGTCCATGGGCGTCCCCGGCCCCTGCGGTCCGTGCTCCGAGATCAACTACGACCGCGGCCCCGAGTTCGGCGTCGAGGGCGGCCCGGCCGTCAACGACGAGCGCTACGTGGAGATCTGGAACCTGGTCTTCATGCAGTACGAGCGCGGCGCCGGCGACGGGAAGGAAGACTTCCCGATCCTCGGCGACCTGCCGTCGAAGAACATCGACACCGGCCTCGGCCTCGAACGTCTCGCCATGATCCTGCAGGGCGTGCAGAACATGTACGAGACCGACACCCTGCGCGTGGTCATGGACAAGGCCACCGAGCTGACCGGCGTGCGCTACGGAGCGGCCAAGGACACCGACGTGTCCATGCGCGTGGTCGCCGACCACATCCGCACCTCCGTCATGCTCATCGGCGACGGTGTCACCCCCGGCAACGAGGGCCGCGGCTACGTGCTGCGCCGCATCATGCGCCGCGCCATCCGCAACATGCGCCTCATGGGTGCCACGGGTCCGGTCGTCCAGGCCCTCGTCGACGTCGTGATCGACACGATGGGCCAGCAGTACCCGGAGCTCATCACCGACCGCAAGCGCATCGAGACCGTCGCGCTCGCCGAAGAGGCCGCCTTCCTCAAGGCCGTCAAGGGCGGCACGAACATCCTCGACACCGCCGTGACCGAGACCAAGGCCGCCGGTGGCACGGTCCTGTCCGGCGACAAGGCGTTCCTGCTCCACGACACCTGGGGCTTCCCGATCGACCTCACCCTGGAGATGGCCGCCGAGCAGGGCCTCTCCGTGGACGAGCAGGGCTTCCGCCGCCTGATGCAGGAGCAGCGCGACCGGGCCAAGGCCGACGCCAGGGCCAAGAAGACCGGCCACGCCGACGTCTCCTCGTACCGCGAGATCGCCGACCGGGCGGGGGCCACCGAGTTCACCGGCTACGCCACCAACCAGGGCGAGTCCGTCGTCGTCGGCCTGCTGGTCAACGGCGTCTCCGCGCCCGCCGCCTCCGAGGGCGACGAGGTCGAGGTCGTCCTCGACCGCACCCCGTTCTACGCCGAGGGCGGCGGCCAGCTCGCCGACCAGGGGCGTATCAAGCTCGACTCCGGCGCCGTCATCGTCGTCCGCGACGTCCAGCAGCCCGTCCCGGGCGTCTCCGTGCACAAGGGCTCCGTCCAGGTCGGCGAGGTGACGGTGGGCGCCTCCGCCTACGCCGCCATCGACGTGAGCCGGCGCCGGGCCATCGCCCGCGCCCACTCGGCCACGCACCTGACCCACCAGGCGCTGCGCGACGCGCTGGGCCCGACGGCCGCCCAGGCCGGTTCCGAGAACTCGCCGGGCCGCTTCCGCTTCGACTTCGGTTCGCCGAACGCCGTCCCCGGCACGGTCCTCACCGACGTCGAGCAGAAGATCAACGACGTGCTCTCCCGTGAGCTGGACGTCACCGCCGAGATCATGAGCATCGACGAGGCGAAGAAGCAGGGCGCCATCGCCGAGTTCGGCGAGAAGTACGGCGAGCGCGTGCGCGTCGTCACCATCGGCGACTTCTCCAAGGAGCTGTGCGGCGGCACGCACGTCGGCAACACCTCCCAGCTGGGTCTGGTGAAGCTGCTCGGCGAGTCCTCCATCGGCTCGGGCGTGCGCCGCGTCGAGGCCCTGGTGGGTGTGGACGCGTACAACTTCCTCGCCAAGGAGCACACGGTCGTCGCCCAGCTCCAGGAGCTGGTCAAGGGCCGCCCCGAGGAGCTCCCGGAGAAGATCGCCTCCATGCTCGGCAAGCTGAAGGACGCCGAGAAGGAGATCGAGAAGTTCCGCGCGGAGAAGGTCCTCCAGGCCGCCGCCGGGCTCGCCGAGAACGCCCAGGACATCCGCGGCGTCGCCCTCGTCGTGGGCACGGTGCCGGACGGTACCGGCGCCGACGACCTGCGCAGGCTGGTCCTCGACGTCCGTGGCCGCATCCAGGGCGACCGTCCGGCCGTCGTGGCCCTTTTCACCACGGCGAACGAGCGCCCGCTGACGGTCATCGCCACCAACGAGGCCGCCCGCGAGCGCGGTCTCAAGGCGGGCGACCTGGTCCGTACGGCCGCCAAGACCCTCGGTGGCGGCGGTGGCGGCAAGCCGGACGTCGCCCAGGGCGGTGGTCAGAACCCGGCCGCCATCCCCGAGGCCATCGCCGCGGTCGAGCGCCTCGTCGTCGAGACGGTCTGATCATGAACCTGCGCCGCGGCCGCCGCCTCGCGATCGACGTCGGGGACGCCCGGATCGGGGTCGCCTCGTGCGACCCCGACGGGGTCCTGGCCACACCGGTGGAAACCGTTCCGGGCCGGGACGTCCCCTTCGCCCACCGGCGGCTGCGGCAGCTCGTCGAGGAGTACGAGCCCCTCGAAGTCGTGGTCGGCCTGCCCCGCTCGCTCAGCGGGCGGGAGGGGCCGGCCGCGGCCAAGGTGCGCGCCTTCGCGAACGAACTGGCCAAGGGCATCAAGCCGGTGACGGTCCGTCTGGTGGACGAGCGGATGACGACGGTCACCGCGGCGCAGGGTCTGCGGGCCTCCGGAAGGAACGCGAAGAAGGGTCGTTCCGTCATCGACCAGGCAGCCGCGGTGGTGATCCTTCAGAACGCTCTTGAGACCGAACGGGTATCAGGTAATCCGCCCGGCGAGTGCGTCGAAGTGGTTGTCTGATCGCGATACGGTAACGTTCCGCGCGATGAGACGGCATTCGAACAGCCGTCGCCTTCGTCTTGCGGCTCTAGGGGACCGATGACTGAGTATGGCCGGGGCCGTGGCTCCGAACCGTGGCACCCTGAGGATCCCCTGTACGGGGACCAGGGGTGGACCGGGCACCAGACCCAGCAGGGCCAGGCGCCGCACGGCAGCGATCCGCAGCAGCAGTACCAGCAGGATCAGCAGTACCAGCAGGCGCCGCAGTACCAGCAGCCGTACCCGGAGCAGTACCCCCAGTACGCCCAGAACCAGCAGCAGTACGCACAGCAGCAGCCGCAGCAGCCGCCGCAGCAGCCGCAGCAGTACGCGCCACCGCAGCAGGGGCAGTACCCGCAGTACCAGGAGCAGCAGCAGGCCTATGCTCCCCAGGCTCCCCAGCAGCCGGTGTACGACTCCCAGGGCTGGGACACCGGGCAGGGCCAGTACCTGTCCGCCGCGCAGGTCGACGCCTACGCGGGCGTGGACCCGTACGCCCAGCAGCCCGCGGCCGGCTACCCCGACGGAGCCCCTGACCTGTACGCGACGCCGGAAGCCTTCCCTCCGCCGCAGCCCCCGGGCCGCCGCCACCTGGAGCCGGAACCGGCCGAGCAGGAGGAGGAGCCCGAGAGCGGTTTCTTCGCCGACGGTGGAGGCCGGGACGGCGACGAGGACGACGACCCGTCGGGCGACGGCCGTCGGGGCGGCCGCTCGAAGGGCGGCAAGCCCAAGAAGCGCAGCGGCACGGCCTGCCTGATCGCCGCGGTCGTCATCATCGGCGTGGTCGGCGGTGGCGGCTACTACGGCTACACGTACCTCAAGGCGAGGTTCGCCACGGCCGAGGACTACGTGGGCGAGGGCAGCAGCGAGACGGTCGACGTCGAGATCCCCAAGAACTCCTCCCTGGCCCAGATGGGCAACATCCTCAAGAAGCAGGGCGTCGTGGCGAGCGTGGAGGCGTTCACCACCGCGGCCAACGTGAACCCCAAGGGCAAGTCCATCCAGCCGGGTGTCTACACGCTGAAGAAGAAGATGTCGGCTGCGGCCGCCGTCGGGCTGATGATCGACCCCAGCAAGCTGAACGTCATCACCGTCACCGAGGGCATGCGCAACGCCAAGGTGTACGAGGCGATCGACAAGAAGCTGGGCAAGCCGGACGGCACCACCAAGGACGTCGCCCTGCGCGAGGCCAAGAACCTCGGACTGCCCGCCTGGGCCGGCAACAACCCGAAGCTCATCGACCCCCTCGAAGGCTTCCTGTACCCGACGCGCTACGACCTCAGCAAGGACAGCACCCCCGAGTCCCTGCTCAAGCAGATGGTCAAGAACGCGAGCGACAAGTACTCGGAGCTGGGCGTCGAGGGCAAGGCCAAGGAGCTGGGCCTGGAGAACCCGCTCCAGGTGGTCACGGTCGCCAGTCTCGTCAACGCCGAGGGCAAGAACCACGACGACTTCCGGAAGATGTCCGAGGTCGTCTACAACCGCCTGAAGAAGACGAACGACGTCACGAACCAGAAGCTCGAATTCGACTCGACGTACAACTACATCAAGGGCAAGAGCGAGATCAACTTCTCCATCAAGGAGGCGAGGGCGCTCGACCACCCGTACAACACGCACTTCGTCAAGGGCCTGCCTCCCGGCCCGATCGGGAACCCGGGCGCGGACGCCCTGAGCGCCACGCTCAACCCCGATCACGGCGGCTGGATGTTCTTCGTGTCGGTGGACGGCGACAAGACGACCTTCACCCAGACCTACGAGGAGCACCTGAAGCTCGTCGACGAGTTCCAGGCGCGGCAGAAGCAGAAGAACGGCGGGTAGCAGGACATGTCACGGATACGGGCCGCGGTGCTGGGTTCGCCCATCGGGCATTCCCTCTCGCCGGCGCTGCACCGCGCCGCCTACGAGGAGCTCGGCCTCGACGACTGGTCGTACGACCGCTTCGAGATCGACGAGGCCGCCCTCCCGGCGTTCGTCACCGGCCTCGGCCCCGAGTGGGCCGGGCTGTCGCTGACCATGCCGCTGAAGCGGGCGATCATCCCGCTGCTCGACGAGATCAGCGACACGGCCGCCTCGGTCGAGACGGTCAACACGGTCGTCCTCACCCGGGACGGCCGACGGCTCGGCGACAACACCGACATCCCCGGCATGATCGCCGCGCTCCACGAGCGCGGCATCGAGAAGGTGCCGTCCGCCGCCGTCCTCGGCGCCGGTGCCACCGCCTCCTCGGCGCTCGCGGCGCTCTCGCGGATCTGCTCCGGTGAGGTCACGGCGTACGTCCGCTCGCGGGCCCGCGCCGACGAGATGCGGCAGTGGGGCGAGCGGCTCGGCGTCCCCGTCCGCACTGCCGACTGGTCGCGGGCGGCCGAGGCGCTGGCCGCTCCGCTGGTGATCGCGACCACCCCGGCCGGTACGACGGACGCCCTGGCCCCCTTCGTGCCGGACGCGGCGGGCACGCTCTTCGACGTCCTCTACGACCCGTGGCCGACCGCCCTCGCGGCGGCCTGGGACCGCCGCGGCGGAAAGGTCGTCGGCGGGCTGGACCTCCTGGTCCACCAGGCCGTTCTCCAGGTGGAGCAGATGACCGGCCGCACCCCGGGACCGCTCGCCGCCATGAGGGCCGCCGGAGAGCGGGCGCTCGCCGCCCGTTAGGCTTCCCGTCCGGGTAGTCGATCATGGGGGCGGCATGGAACAGACGGGCGACGGCCAGATACTCGCGTCGAAGTGGGACATCCCCTTCGTCGTCTTCGCCGCGGTCAGAACGATCTTCGGTGGGCTGCCGGTGTGGGCGAAGGCCATCGTCCTCGGACTCGTCGGTTCCCTCGCGCTGTGGACGGCGGTCACCTGGCTCCGCGAGCGCCGCCGCAAGGTCAGATGACGGACAAGGCGTCCGATAGCTGGACCGGGGGCCGGTATCCCGGCCCGGACATGGGAGGATCAGGTACGGCGGGTCCGGGCCGCGCACCCGTTCGCGCCGTCGCTGAACCAGGCGCGAGCATGAGGAGCATCGTTGAGCAGGTTGCGTTGGCTGACCGCCGGGGAGTCGCACGGCCCGGCGCTGGTAGCGACGCTGGAGGGGCTTCCCGCCGGCGTTCCGGTCACCACCGAGCTGGTGGCCGACCACCTCGCCCGGCGCCGGCTCGGCTACGGCCGCGGTGCGCGGATGAAGTTCGAGCAGGACGAGATCACCTTCCTGGGTGGCGTCCGGCACGGGCTGTCGCTGGGGTCCCCCGTGGCGGTCATGGTCGGCAACACCGAGTGGCCCAAGTGGGAGACGGTCATGTCGGCCGACCCGGTCGACCCCTCGCTGCTCAAGGAGACCGGCCGCAACGCGCCGCTGACCCGCCCCCGGCCCGGCCACGCCGACCTCGCCGGCATGCAGAAGTACGGCTTCGACGAGGCCCGGCCGATCCTGGAGCGCGCCAGCGCCCGTGAGACCGCCGCCCGCGTCGCCCTCGGCGCCATCGCCCGGTCCTTCATCAAGGAGGCCGCGGGCATCGAGATCGTCTCCCACGTGGTGGAACTGGCCTCGGCCAAGGCCCCGTACGGCGTCTACCCGACCCCCGCCGACGTCGACAAGCTCGACGCCGACCCGGTGCGCTGCCTCGACGCCGACGCGAGCAAGGCGATGGTCGCCGAGATCGACCAGGCCCACAAGGACGGCGACACCCTCGGCGGCGTCGTCGAGGTCCTGGCCTACGGGGTTCCCGTCGGCCTCGGCTCGCACGTCCACTGGGACCGCCGTCTCGACGCCCGCCTCGCCGCCGCCCTGATGGGCATCCAGGCCATCAAGGGCGTCGAGGTCGGCGACGGCTTCGAACTCGCCCGCGTGCCCGGCTCGAAGGCGCACGACGAGATCGTCTCCACCCCCGAGGGCCTCAAGCGCACCACCGGTCGCTCCGGCGGCACCGAGGGCGGTCTGACCACCGGCGAGCTGCTGCGCGTACGGGCCGCCATGAAGCCCATCGCCACCGTGCCCCGCGCACTGGCGACCGTGGACGTGGCGACCGGTGAGGCGACGGTGGCCCACCACCAGCGCTCCGACGTCTGCGCAGTCCCGGCCGCGGGCATCGTGGCCGAGGCGATGGTCGCCCTCGTGCTGGCCGACGCCGTGGTCGAGAAGTTCGGCGGCGACTCCGTCCCCGAGACCCGCCGCAACGTCCGCTCGTACCTCGACAACCTGCAGATCCGGTGACCGGCGGACCACTGGTCGTCCTCGTCGGGCCCATGGGTTCCGGCAAGTCCACGGTGGGGGCGCTGCTCGCCGAGCGGCTCGGCGTCCCCTACCGGGACACCGACGCGGACATCGTCCTGGCCCAGGGCCGGGAGATCTCCGACATCTTCGTCGACGAGGGCGAGCCGTACTTCCGCGCGCTGGAGCGGCAGGCGGTCGCGGCCGCCGTCGCCGGGCACACCGGAGTCCTCGCCCTCGGCGGCGGCGCCGTCCTCGACGAGGGCACCCGCGAGCTGCTGGCCGGCCTGCCCGTCGCCTACCTGTCGATGGACGTCGAGGAAGCCGTACGGCGCGTGGGCCTCGGCGCCGCGCGCCCGCTGCTCGCCGTCAACCCGCGCCGTCAGTGGCGCGAGCTGATGGACGCCCGGCGCCCCCTGTACACCGAAGTCGCGCGCGTCGTGGTGGCCACCGACGACCGCACCCCCGAAGAGGTCGCCCAGGCGGTCCTCGACGCTCTGGAGTTGAAGGACGTATGACAGACCAGGTGACGCGGATCCACGTCGGCGCGAGCTCCGGACACGACGCGTACGACGTGCTGGTCGGCCGGCAGCTGCTCGGTGAACTCGGCACCCTGATCGGTACGAAGGCCCGGCGGGTCGCCGTGATCCACCCGGAGGCGCTGGCCTCGACCGGTGAGGCGCTGCGCGACGACCTGGCCGAACAGGGCTACGAGGCGGTCGCCATCCAGGTGCCGAACGCCGAGGAGGCCAAGACCATCGAGGTGGCGGCGTACTGCTGGAAGGCCCTCGGGCAGTCCGGCTTCACCCGTACCGACGTCATCGTCGGCGTCGGCGGCGGAGCCACCACCGACCTCGCGGGCTTCGTCGCGGCCTCCTGGCTGCGCGGGGTGCGCTGGGTCGCCGTACCGACCACCGTCCTCGCGATGGTCGACGCGGCGGTCGGCGGCAAGACCGGCATCAACACCGCCGAGGGCAAGAACCTCGTCGGCGCCTTCCACCCGCCGGCCGGAGTGCTGTGCGACCTGGCCGCCCTGGACTCGCTGCCCGTCCACGACTACGTCAGTGGTCTCGCCGAGATCATCAAGGCCGGATTCATCTCCGACCCGGTCATCCTCGACCTGATCGAGGCGGACCCCCAGGCGGCCCGTACGCCCGCCGGCCCGCACACGGCCGAGCTGATCGTGCGCTCCATCCAGGTCAAGGCGGACGTGGTCTCCAGCGACCTCAAGGAGTCGGGACTCCGCGAGATCCTCAACTACGGCCACACCCTCGCGCACGCCATCGAGAAGAACGAGCGCTACAAGTGGAGGCACGGCGCCGCGGTGTCCGTCGGCATGGTCTTCGCCGCCGAACTCGGACGGCTCGCGGGCCGTCTCGACGACGCGACGGCCGACCGGCACAAGGCGGTCCTCGCCTCGGTGGGCCTGCCGCTGACCTACCGCGGCGACCAGTGGCCCAAGCTGCTGGAGACCATGAAGGTCGACAAGAAGTCCCGCGGCGACCTGCTGCGCTTCATCGTCCTCGACGGGCTGGCCAAGCCGACCGTCCTGGAAGGCCCCGACCCGGCCGTGCTGGTGGCCGCGTACGGAGAGGTCGCCGCGTGAGCCGCCGCGTCCTCGTGCTGAACGGCCCGAACCTGGGGCGGCTCGGTTCGCGCGAGCCCGACGTGTACGGGGCCACCTCGTACGCGGGGCTGGTGGCGAGCTGCCGCACGCTGGGGGAGGAGCTCGGCTTCGACGTCGAGGTCCGCGAGACCAACGACGAGGGGCAGCTGGTGCGCTGGCTGCACGAGGCGGCCGACGGGAAGATCCCCGTGGTCATCAACCCGGGGGCCTTCACGCACTACTCGTACGCCATGCGGGACGCGGCCGCGCAGCGCACCGCGCCGCTGATCGAGGTGCACATCTCGAACCCGTACGCGCGCGAGGAGTTCCGGCACACCTCGGTGATCGCGTCCGTGGCGACCGGGACGGTGGCGGGCTTCGGTATCGGTTCGTACCGGCTGGCGCTGCGGGCGCTCGCGGACGAAGTCGGCGAATGACGCTCCGGCGGCACCGGGCCGGGCTGGTGGACGGTTCGGGTCCCGGGGTCATATAACGTTCTCGCATCAGTCGCCGGAACGAGACGGAGTGGCAGCGGATGCAGCAAGGAGTGGGAGGCGGGAGCGCGGGCTGGGGACAGCCGGGACCGCACCCGGCGGCGCCCCCGCAACCGCCGATACCCCCGGCGCAGGGCTGGCCGGGGCCGCCCCCCGCCCACTCCCGTCCCCCGGTTCCGCCGCCGGTGGCGCCCGTCCCGGAGCCCACCGGGCACATCCCGCTGCCGCCCGCGGTGGCGGGCACGGGCGGGGCCACCCTGGCGGTGCTGCTCATCGGCCCGGCCGGCGCGGGGAAGACCACGGTGGCCCGGCACTGGGCGAGCACCCGGCCCGTGCCGACCGCGCACGTCAGCCTGGACGACGTCCGGGAGTGGGTGCGCTCGGGCTTCGCGGACCCGCAGGCGGGCTGGAACGAGCACTCCGAGGCCCAGTACCGGCTGGCCCGCCGTACGTGCGGGTTCGCCGCCCGCAACTACCTGGCGAACGGGATCTCCTGCATCCTCGACGACGCCGTCTTCCCGGACCGGCCGGTGGTCGGACTGGGCGGCTGGAAGCGCCACGTGGGCCCCGCGCTGCTGCCCGTGGTGCTGCTGCCGGGCCTGGAGATCGTCCTGGAGCGCAACGCGGCCCGCTCCGGCAACCGGCGGCTCTCCGACGAGGAGGTCGCGCGGATCCACGGCAGGATGGCGGGCTGGTACGGCTCGGGCCTGCCGATCATCGACAACTCGCACCTCGACGTCGAGGGAACGGCACGCGCCCTCGACGAGACGCTGGCACGGGCGCTGGCCTGAGGGCTGTCGCCGTGCTCCCCGGCGGGCGCACGACGCGGGCCACGGCACCTCGCCGCTTCGTCGCGAGGCCCTTTCGTCGCGACGCCGCTTCGTCGCGATGCCCGGACACGCCCGGTGCGGGGCGCCCTGCGCCGTGCGGTGCAACGGCATCCGACGCCGTGCGCCGACCCGCCGGGGATCACGGGACAGCCCTTGGCGCGGCGCGGGTCCCGCACCCCCGGCGCCCACGTCCGGACGCGCTCATCAGGCCGGATGCGCCGGGCGCTCGTACGCTCGAAGACATGTCAGACGTGTACGCCGCCCGCCGGGGCACGCTCCGCGACCGCTGCGCCGCCGCGGGGAACGCCGCCGCACTGATCACGTGTCCGGCGAACGTCCGCTACCTGTCCGGGGCCTCCCCGCTCGGCGCCGTACTGCTCGTCGGCCCCACCGAGGACGTGCTGTTCTGCGGCGGCACCCCCACCGGCGAGGCCGACGAGGGCCGGCTCGACGAGCGGCTCCGGGTCTCCGTGCTGTCGGGCCCCGGCGCGGACCCGGCCGTCGCGGCGGGCGACATGGCCGCCGCGACGCGCGCCGACTCGCTCGCGGTCGAGGAGCACCACCTCACGGTGGCCCGGCACCGCGCCCTGCAGTCCGTCGCGCCCCGGCTGCGCCTCGCCGACCTCGGCACCGCCGTGGAGCAGCAGCGCCTCGTCAAGGACGAGGAGGAGATCGCCTGTCTGCGGATCGCCGCGGAGATCGCCGACCAGGCGCTGGGCGAACTGCTGGAGTCCATCCTCGTCGGGCGCACCGAACGCCACCTCGCCCTGGAGCTGGAGCGGCGCCTCGTGGACCACGGCGCGGACGGGCCCGCCTTCCCGACCTCCGTCGGCACCGGCCCGCACTCCGGACGCTCCCGGCACCGGCCCTCCGACCGCCGGGTGGAGGAGGGGGACTTCCTCACCGTCTGTCTCGGCGCCAACTACCGTGGCTACCGGTGCGAGATCGGGCGTACGTTCGTGATCGGCACCACTCCCGCGGACTGGCAGATCGAGCTGTACGACCTGGTCTTCGCCGCCCAGCGGGCCGGGCGCGAGGCCCTGCTGCCGGGGGCCGCGTACCGGGATGTGGATCATGCGGCACGGTCCGTGCTGGACTCCGCTGGCCACGGGGAAGCCCTCGCCCCCTCGACCGGACACGGCGTGGGTCTCGAAATCGACGAGGACCCGCAGCTTGCACCTACGGCAATGGGTAAACTGGACGCTTGCGTGCCGGTCACCGTCGAACCGGGGGTTCACCTCCCGGGCCGGGGAGGTGTCCGGATCGATGACACGCTCGTCGTGCGCCCCGAGGCGGACGGCGGTCCCGAGCTACTCACCATTACGACCAAGGAGCTGCTCGCGCTCTAGCCCGCTCCGCCGGGCTGTGCGCGCACCCGTGGTCTTCCAGTGCAGGAGATTCCGCAACCGTGGCTTCCACGAACGACCTCAAGAACGGCATGGTGCTCAAGCTCGACGGTGACCAGCTCTGGTCCGTCGTCGAGTTCCAGCACGTCAAGCCCGGCAAGGGCCCGGCCTTCGTGCGCACCAAGCTCAAGCACGTGCTCTCCGGCAAGGTCGTCGACAAGACCTTCAACGCCGGCACGAAGGTCGAGACGGCCACGATCGACCGGCGCGACATGCAGTTCTCGTACATGGACGGCGAGTACTTCGTCTTCATGGACATGAGCACCTACGACCAGCTGATGGTCGACAAGAAGGCTGTCGGCGACGCCGCCAACTTCCTGATCGAGGGCTTCACCGCCTCCGTGGCGCAGCACGACGGCGAGGTCCTCTACGTGGAGCTCCCGGCCGCGGTCGAGCTCAAGATCGAGCACACCGACCCGGGCGTCCAGGGCGACCGCTCCACCGGTGGCACCAAGCCCGCCACCCTGGAGACCGGCCACGAGATCCAGGTCCCGCTCTTCGTCAACACCGGCGAGACGGTCAAGGTCGACACCCGCACCAGCGACTACCTCGGCCGGAAGAGCAACTAACCCGTGGCTGCTCGGAGCAATGCGCGCAAGCGCGCCTTCCAGATCCTTTTCGAGGCCGACCAGCGCGGCGTGCCCGTGCGCGAGGTCCTCGCGGACTGGATCCGCCACGCGCGGTCGGACGACCGGCAGCCGCCGGTCAGCGCCTTCACGATGGATCTCGTCGAGGGTTACGCCGACAAGGTGAACCGCATCGACGACCTGATCATCACCTACGCCGTGGACTGGGAACTCGACCGCATGCCGGTCGCGGACCGGAACATCCTGCGGCTCGGTGCCTACGAGCTGATCTGGGTGGACGACACCCCGGACGCCGTCGCCATCGACGAGGCCGTCCAGCTGGCCAAGGAGTTCTCGACGGACGAGTCCCCCTCGTTCGTCAACGGGATGCTGGCCCGCTTCAAGGAGCTGAAGCCGAACCTGCGCCGCGACTAGCGTCCGGAGAGGTTCGACTGAGCGGAGGGGCCGCAGCGCATGCGC
>NZ_JBHJTK010000074.1:0-21082 GCF_042267665.1 Streptomyces sp. NPDC056224 | reverse complement strand
AGCGGCGACAGCGGCGGACACCTCGGCACGCGTCGGGAGGGGGCCCCCGACTCTCGCGCTGAGCAGGCGCTCCAGGGCCCTGATCCGGTCGCCGACCTTCTTCCGCGGCTGCCGGACGCCCGATCGCATATACCGCACCGATGAAGTGGCGACACCGAGCAGGTCTGACAGGGGCTCGGACCCTCCCACACTGTCCAGCAGGGACACCATCGTTCCCTGGAGAGGAGTCCAACGGGAACGAACGCGCCCGTCCACCGCCTCCGCGGTAACCACGGCCCCCTCCTCGAACAGGTCGTACGCCGCATCGATCCGCTCGACGACCTCCGCGTCCGGAGCCCTCACCCCGGCGCGGAGGATGGACGAAACCTCCTCCGCGCTCACCTCCAGCAATCGAAACAGCTCTTCATCCCCCAAGCTTTCCCGCAGACGCACTGCCTTGACCTGAACCGGACTCAGCTTGCCGCCCATGGGAAGCCCGGCCATCTCAGCCACGTCGTCCAGTTCCCGGTACAACTTGTACAGCTCGTCCACCCGTTCGACGACATCCATCGGCGGGTTCGCGCCATAGTCCGGGTCCGCCCAACTGACCAGCGACCTGATCGAAATGCGGAGCGTGGCGTCTGAGGCTTTGATCTCAGCAACCAGAGCCCGCGGTCCCCCCAGTTTCTTTTGCAGATAGGCCAGCTTGCCCGCGAAGCCCACCTCATCCGCGCGAGACCCGGCGACCTCGGCGTCCACCCGGTCGGGGGTCACCCCGGACTCTCCCGCCTCGAACAGACGCTTGAGCGCATTGATCCTGTCACCGACCCTCATGGTCGGCATGCTCACGCCCCATCGGAACTCGTACACCTCTGAGCTCCCGCCACGGAGCAGGTCGGACAACCGCAGTCCCTCGGCTGTTCTGCCGGGTACTCTCGCCTGCTCCATCAGGTACACCATCGTGGCCTGGACAGGAGTCCAGCGGGCACGGACGCGCTCGTCCACCCCCTCCGCGGTAACCGCGGCCCCCTCGCTGTGCAGGCCGAAGGCCGCATTGATCCGTTCAAGGAAGTCCATAGGCACGCCGGACTGATTCGTGTCGCTCCTCAACATGCCCCGCATCCGGCGTGTAGGGATCTGCAGCACCTCGGCCAGCCTCTCGACCGGGTCCACACCATCGACCGACCCCAGAGCGTCCCGCACCCGCTCCAACTTCAACTGAAGAAGCGACCTGGCAGGACCCCCGTCCCGCGCAGCGCCGGCCGCGGCAGCATCCGGCTCCACCACGACCGGCCGCCCACCGTTCAGCCGGCGACGCTTCACGCCCGGGGCCGCCACTACATCCGTATCCGCCTCACCACGGCCACCACCGGCAGCGAACCCGCCCCGAGAACCGCCGTCATCCACAAACGAAGCACCCACAACAGAGGCATCCCCCGAAGACAACGCCCCCTCCACGCCACCGGCTCCCTCACCCCCCGACAACTCCACCCCCGACTCCACGTCCGGGTCCTCGCCCACGGCCTCGGACACGAACTCCAACTCATCCGCATCCAGGTCCGCGCCCACTTCATCCCACGCCACCGGCTCCACCACAGACTCCGAGTCAGAATCCGCCCCCACCACCGAGGACAAGAACGCCGACTCATCCGCATCCAGCCCCGAACCCACCGCATCCAACGCCACCGAGTCCGCCCCGGACGACTCCGAGGCATCCGACTCCAGCGCCAAGGACAAGAACGCCAAATCTTCCGCGTTCAGACCCTCCACGCCCTCACCCGCGCCCTCACCCAGGCCCACCTCCGGGTCCAGGTCCCTGCCCCCCGCGCGGTAGTCCACAGCGGGCGCCACCTCCGACATCCCCCCGACCCGGCCCGACACCCCGACGCCGGCCGCGGGACCGGACACAGCACCCCCGGCGTTCACGACATCATCCACATCGGCCGAGGTCAGACCGGTACGCCCTGCCTGCAGCAGCCGCCACACCGCGTCGATCCGCTCACCGACGGCCTCCGACGGCACCCTCACACCCCTGCGGAACCCATCCACCTCCGCCACACCAACACCCAGCAGGTCAGCCACCGAACCATCCCCCGGCCCCACCGGAAGCCGGTCCAGCAAGTACCGCACCTTCACCCCAGACCGAACCGGACCATACGGAATCCACCGGTCCGAATCCGCCTGGCCCGACCCCAGCAACGCCTGCTCAGCACCCACGCCGAAGCCGCCCGCAACACCACTCACCACGGATTCGCCCACAGCCCCGGCCGACGCAGAAGCCGAGTCGGCGGACCACACCGCATCGACACCATTCCGGCCCTGAACAGCCGTATCCATCGAACCGACACCGGCAGAAGAACCGGACACCGTGCCGAATCGACCCGGCCGCCGAGCCTCCTCCTGCCCGTCCTGCGCGGCCTGCCCGTCCTGCGCGTTGTACTCGTTGTGTCGCGTAGTCGTGCCGCCGGACTCAGTGGAGATCCGGCCGGGGGACGAAGACAGCTGACCTGCCGTCCGGCCAGAAACGGAGGCCTGATCGGCCGACTGACCCGAGGCCCCGTCCGCTTGGTTACGGCCAGGCATCGCAGCCGGGCTGACCGTTTGCGAGGCGACCGCCGGAGGCACGGCCACACCCTGAAACGGAACAGCCCTCGCGAACTCGCTCACCACCCCGGCCGGCTCCCCCGACTGCTGAACCGCCGCCCTCACGCCCGTCTCCACACCGGCCTCGCCTGTCACCGCGTCCCCAGAGACAGCCGAGGCGGAACCCGGGACGACCGTGTCCGAACGAGGTACCGCAGCGGCAGAGAACTGCCCCTCCACCAGACCCCGCCCCGGGAAAACCGACGGCTGATTCGCCGTTCCCGCGACATCCGGAACCTGCCCAGGGGCCTGCCCGGAAACAGTCGCGGACCGGTCCGCCACCACCTCCGCAGAAACCGCCACCTCCTGGTCCACCGGATCAGCGAGGACAAAGCGCGAGTGGGTCGATGACGCCGCGGCCGCCTCCACCGACCGCGCCGACTCCCCGGCCCGCCCGCCCGCGACCACCAAGTCCTGCTCCCCACGCCTCCCATGATCTGGCGTCAGGTCACTTGAGGTGGTCTGCGCAAGCCGCGACGGAGCAGACGAGTCCAGTCCCATGCCGGATCGCGGCCCGGCAGTCATAGCGGCCTCGGCAGCCGGGGCGGAAGCAGCCCCCGCCGTCGCGGCCTGAACCGCACCGGCGTCCTCCGCTCCAACCGTAGAACCGGCCTGCCCGGTGCGGGTGTCCGGCACACTGCCTGCCGTACTCACCGTGGATCGCGGAACCGACGCCCCAGCGGTGGTTTCACCAGCCACCGGGCCCACCACGGCCGCGCCGGACGACACATCATCAGCGCCAGGTACTACAGCAGCCTCAAGGGCGCCCGGTGCGGCAACACCCCGATGCGCGTCACCCAGGCCCACCACGGGGGCCGGAACAGCACCCGCAACGGCGACCTGGTCGGAGCGTCCCGTGTCCGAACTGCTCACGGTCGCGGCCCGCGGAGCCAATGCCGGACCGGTCACCTGCCCGCCGCCCCCGCCATCACGGACACCGGGCGCGAAGGCACCAGACACGCCCTGCCCGGCCCGCTCCTGCCCGGCATCCGCCGTATCCGCGGTGTCCGGGGCCGGGCCGGTGTCCGCCACACCCTCTGCGACAGACGGGCCCTGCACCGAGAACGTCGTGTTGATCCACGTCCCCGAAGCCACCGCACCACTGTGAAGCTTCTGCGTGACCTGACCACTGATACCCGCACCGAAGAACGTCGCGTCAGAAGAACTCCAATTGCCGTGGAAGAGCCCACCGCTCAACACCTCGGCCAAAGACTCCGAACCACCCTCGGCCAGGAACCCACTCACCACCCCAGGACGCTGATACCCACGCCCCGCCACCGCGACGTCCCCCGCACCGCCCTTACCGCCGGGCACATGGTTCACACCCGCCCGATCCACCGCAGCCCCGACCTTCGAGGAGACATCACCCGCGACGTCCTTGACCACAGCACCCCGCCCCAGACCACCCCGGATCGCGGCGAAAGTCCCCTGGCTGCCCTTCGCGATGACCGGGAAGAACGCCCCCATGAACGCACCCGTCGCCGCGTCCTGCGCGATCTGCGTCCAGTCGAAACCCTTCGGACTGAACTCACCAGACGTGAACGCGATCATCCCCAGCCGGACCGCGAACGACTGGAAGGCCTCCTCGAACGCCTCACTCAAAACAGGCAGCGCGTGCATGCTCTTGAACAGCCTGTCCATCACCGTCAGCACCACCACACGGCTACGCGCCCTGGCCACCGCAGCCCGGCCCGCAGCCGCCCCGGCACTGAACACCGACAACGCGAAAACAGCCAGCAACTCCATCATCAGCCGGATCACCTCGGCCAGAATCTGCCACTTCGCTTCCATCACCTGATACGAAGTCTTGACCCGACCGTCCGCGACAACATCCAACTGCCCCGCGAACTGCTTGAGATGGCCATCCTCACCCACGAACGGACTCATCGCCCGCGCGTAATCGTCCCCCACCCGAGGCGGCAGCGCATTACGAGCACGGACAATCGATTCCTCCGTCAGCTCCGACAACTCCCGGAGCTCCCTGCTCATCTGCCGAAACGGCTTGTGACTCCCATGAGCCAGGTCCTCATTAGCCTCAATCAGCTTCTCGCCGACCAAGACGAACAGCATGTCATTGACGTGCCCCGGGGCCTGGATCGCCATGAGAGATCAGTGCTTCCTTGCGGTGTCATCGGTGGCGGTCCGGCCCGCCGACCGACTGATGGAGTCCAGGTTCGCGCCCTGGGTGGAGAGGATGTTGCCGGCGTTCGCGAGGCTGCCGTCGGCGATCGCGGTGACCGCCGCGGTCACCGCCTGCCCGGTGCGCAGCGTCGTATCGTGCTCGTTGGCAAGCTGCGGGCGCAGCGACCGACCGTAGCTGTCGTCACCTTCCCAGCCGTGGGTGCTGCTCGACGCGGCGGCGAAGCCGTCCACAATGGACCGGGAGACAGCGGCGATCTTGTCGATGAGGTCGGCCGTGCTCCGGACCTCGGACGCGTTCGCGATGTAGGCGTTGCGGTCAGACATCGTGCTCGTCCTCCATGTCCTCGCCGATCTCGTCACGCAGCCGGTTCCTGGTGTGGTGGCCGACTGCGGTGTGCGGCTCCTCCAGGACGGAGGGCCCGAATATCGTGGTCCAGTCGATGTCCACCCCGGTCAGCTCGGGCACTGCCGTGCTGGGCAGCGTGAAGGGCTGAAACGTCTCCATCACCTGCTGCGACATCTGTGTCCGGGCGCGTTCCGCGGCTTCCAGGACGCTGGCGGCGAGTTCGCCCGCCGACATGGTGCGGTACTTGCCTTCCAGGAATCTCAGTGCCGTCAACTCGCCCTGGTGGCCCACCGTGACCTCCACCGCGCGATCGCGGGAGCGTACGGTGAAGGACGCTTCGCGCAGTTCCGCCTCGGCCCTGGCGACTGCCTCCTGGGTCGCTTCGAGTTCGGCCACTGCCTGCGCCAGTCTCTCCTCGATCGACGCCAGGGGCGCCGCCGACTGCTGAGTCCTGCTGTCGCCTTCGCTGTTGCCGTTGTTCATCTTCCGATCACCGCCGGAGCTCCTCCTTCGTCCTTGCCCCACACGTCTTCCTCCTCCTGCACCCAGCTGACCCGCCGGCGGTCGCCGGATTCGGTGGACTGGCCGCCCTGACCGCTCGGGGTGCCCGCTGGGAGATATGGCGTGGAGGACGTGGCGACGGGGCGTCCACCCCGGGTGAAGACCACGTCCTCTTCCTCGTCGGCCCTTGCCGTGCGCGTCCTCGACCTGCGCAGCGCGGCTCCGTCGTTGTCGCTCAGCACATTGCGGACCCGTTCGCTGTTCGATCCGCCCCCACCGCCCCCGCCCATGCCGCCCATGCCCATGCCACCCATGCCCATGCCCATGCCCCCCATGCCGCCCATCGCCATGGGGTTCAGCGGTACTCCGCCGCCGGCCGCACTCGCCGCGGAGTCGGTGGATTCGGCGGCGGGTGCGCGGAGCGAGCCCCCGCTGTAGGGAGTGCTGTCGTACTCCTCGTAGGAGCTGGCCCCGGCGGCGGCAGGGACAGTGGTCGAGTCGAGCGAGGAGGATTCGAGTCCCCCGGAGTTGAGCGAGGAGAAGCCGGAGACGCCGGAGTTGACCGCGGCCTCACCGGGCTGGAAGGAGTAGGGGTCGGGCAGCTCCGGCACGCTGCGGCCGCCGCTCGGGGTGAAGGCATTCGCCGCCGGGTTCAGCTGCGTGGTGGTGACCGAACCGTCCGGCCGGGTGGTCGTGAGGGCTCCGTCGGAACCGACCGTCTGAGTCGTACCGTCCGGAAACACCGTGGACAGCGAACCGTCCCGGCCCAAGGTCGTGATACTGCCGTCCGGATTGGCGAACTCCGCCCCCCGGTTCAGCAAGCTGGTGCTCGTCGTCCCGTCCGGCGAGGTCGTGGTGACCGTGCCGGTCCTGGGGTCGACCGTCTCCGTGACACCACCCGGAAACAACGTGGACAGCGAACCGTCCGCGTTGAGGCGGGCGTTACCGCCGCCAGGCGTGGAGAAACTGCCCGCCGCCGGGTTCAACTGAGTGGTGGTGACCGAACCGTCCGGCCGGGTGGTCGTGAGGGCTCCGTCGGAACCGACCGTCTGAGTCGTACCGTCCGGAAACACCGTGGACAGCGAACCGTCCCGGCCCAAGGTCGTGATACTGCCGTCCGGATTGGCGAACTCCGCCCCCCGGTTCAGCAAGCTGGTGCTCGTCGTCCCGTCCGGCGAGGTCGTGGTGACCGTGCCGGTCCTGGGGTCGACCGTCTCCGTGACACCACCCGGAAACAACGTGGACAGCGAACCGTCCGCGTTGAGGCGGGCGTTACCGCCGCCAGGCGTGGAGAAACTGCCCGCCGCCGGGTTCAGCTGCGTGGTGGTGACCGAACCGTCCGGCCGGGTGGTGGAGACGGTCCCGTCGGACCCGATGCTCTGGACGGTCCCGTCCGCGAACGTCGTGTCCACCGAACCGTCCGGCTTCAGCGTCGACATACTGCCGTCCGGGTTGGTCACCGCCACTCCCGGAGCCAGGATGGTCTTCGCGGTCTTGCCGTCCTTGGAGGTCGTGGTCAGCAGCCCGGTCGCCGGGTTGAGGAGGCCGAGGGCGCCGTCGGGATAGGACGTGGCCAGTGACCCGTCGGTGGTGCGGGTCGTCGAACCGCCGCCCGGATTCGTGAGGCTGTCGGTGCCGGTCGTGCCGAAGTCCGGGCGGGGCACCATGGCGCCGGCCGGGATGCTGTTCAGCGCCGCGAGGGACCGGAGGCCAAGAGTGTCGGTGAACCCGCTGGTGTCAGCGGACCTGCCTGTGTCGGAAGAGGCGCCGTTCCGGCTGTTCGGGAGGTTCCCCTTCGTGGCCGGATCCGCGCCGAGCCCGTCGAGGACGGCGTTCAGGTTGCGGGCTCTCTGTTCCAGCCCGGCGACGCCGAGGCCGCTCTGGCCGATGGTATTGCCGTTCAGGCCGCTGATGGCGCCGCGCGCGCCGTCAAGTGCTCCGTTGAGGCCCTGGGCGGTGACGCCAAGGGCCTGGGCCTGGCTTTGCTGCCAGGACTGCGAGGGTGAGCTGGTGCCCTTGGTCTGGAGCGGTTCGTCGAACGCGGTCGCGGCGTCCAGCCAGTGGTTGTTGAGGTTGCTCAGCGCGCTCTTGGCATGCTGGGCGATCGCGGCCTCGGCGTGCGTGCTCCACCGCTGGATCGCCGCGTCACCGATCTTCGTCCAGGTCGCGGGGTTGGACAGGTCCCCGTAGCCCGGGTAGTTCTGCCGGAAGGCAGCGGTGGTGCTGTACTGGGTATATTTTTCGCCGTCGTCGTCGCGTTCCTCCGCCGCGAGGACCTGTGTGATGTTGTTCTGGAACAGCCATCGCTGCAGCTTCTCCAGCTCTTCCAGGAACCACTCGTGCGGGATGTGCTTTCCGTCGGCAGCCCACCTGTCCCAAGCGCCCCTGAGGTAGCGGACGTTGCGGATCACGTCCTGCTGGGCTCCTATCACCGCGTCACCGAGACGGGAGCTGGCCGGGTCGCCGTGGATGGGGACGTGTACGGGTGCGTAGTTCCTGCCTCCGAGCTGGGTGAGGTAGCTCTCGTAGTTCCTGTGCATCTGGACTACCAGATCCCTGAACACCTGGGCCGCCTGCCCCTTCCACGAGGACTGCTCGGCGCCGAAGGACTTCTCCCACTGCTTCAACGTGTCGGCCTGGACTTCGAAGAACCTCTTCGTCCGGTCGAACGCCCTTGCCATGCGGTCGAACGACTTGAGGTCGACGACGTCACTCGCCGACACAATCAGCCCGTTCCGATCGAACCCCTCGGTAGTGTGCTGGGAGTACAGCCGATCGAGCGCGGCCTTGCTGCCCCAGATGTACTGCGCCAGCGCGGTCTCGGTTGAACGCATGCGGGTGTCGAGCACTCCTCCGACGCTCGCGTCCCGGGGGGCGGCGGCCAAGTGGATCTTTGCTCGCACCATGGCCACGCCCCTGTGTGCGCCATCCCCTCGCTCGGTCGTGTAGAACGTCAGGCCGTATTCATCGCTTTTGCTTCTGTTCCAACCGATTTCATTGAGATTCACCGCCTGGATTTCGGTGGTGGGATGGAGCTCCAGCCCGAAGAGCGGGATCTGCGGGGTCTCTTCGGCGCCCTTCTTGAAGAGCGTCTCTCTGCTGGGTACGGGATATCCGGTGAACTGCTTTACCACCTTGGCCCAGTAGTCGGTGTCAGCCACAGCAGTGCGCTCCGCGAGGTAGGAAGGGAGGGGTAGGGGGCTTGTGCCGCTCTAGGGTGCGGAAGCGCCTGGCCTGGCCGTCGACCCCGGGCCACCGCCGACATCCGAGAAGATACCGAGGAGTTTCTCCGCGCCGATGCCGGTCAGGGAGTCACCCTGCGTCTTCAACAGCGTTTTGATGGTCTCCGTCAGGTTGGCGTCGAGGTGCTTGAACAGGGACAGCTGCGCGACGAGGACGTCGTCGATGGCCTTCGCACCGCTGGTGATCGCATCGAGCAGGACCTTGCCGCTCGGCTCGGACTCGGTGGCCATGCCGCCGATGACCAGGAACTTGTTGTGCCCCAGATCGCCGGCGTCGGTGACCTTGCCCACGATGGCGCTTCTGAGCGCCTTGCCGTTGGGTGCGTCCTGGCGGATGCCCTTGAGCTCCTTGATGAAGTCGGCCACGTCGTTGTCGACGAAGGACTGCAGGCCCTTGGCGTCGAGGTGGGTCAGATCTGCCACCGTATTCCTCCTGAATCTGCCGGGTGCCGTAGGACGCGTGCCGGTCGGCACACGGCGAAGCGAAGGGGCCGCTGCCGCCGCTCGGCGACCGATGGCGACCGCGGCGCCCCCGCCTGGGACAACGAGTTCTCGCTGCATTTGTGATCGCGGATGGTGTCCGTCGCGGAAGCCCGGCCACCCCGCGTTGATCCCTCGGACCCTGCCCCTTCGTACACCGCGCCGTCACCGGCCCTTACTCGGCGACGGGCGACGCGGATGGCTCCGCCCCGCGACTTTCTCGGGCAGGATTCGCCGGACCGTGGCGGAGGTGGTGGCGCCCGAGAGGAGCGGCCGGCCGTGGCGGGGTTGGCGAATGCCGGTGTTCTCCGGGGGGACTCGCGGCCGGGTCCGGCGGTGCTTCACCGGACTCGGGTCCTCGCTGAAGCCGAGTCGGTGCGTACCGGTCCCTCACCGCTGTGAGTACTCCGGTCGCCGGGGGAACCGGTCGTCGTCACGCTTCCCCGCTGGTCCGCCGTGTGCCGTCTCGCGGTCTGGCCGACGGCACACAGCAATGGCCCGGTCCGCCGTTCAGCGGCCGATCGTGACGTCTGCCCACATCGCGGACAGCGAGGCCTCGCTGTACTTGTAGTTGCCCCCGATGGTGTCCAGCAGGCTGGCGTTGGACGTGAGCATCCGCTCCATCGCGAGGACCGCGTTGTCCCAGGCGGCCTGCTTCCCTTCGTAGGTCCGGGCGTCTTCGCCGAACCACGTCTTCCTGAGCTGGCCGAGTTCCGCCTCAAGGTTGGACAGGGTGGTGGCGATCGCCTTGGTCTGGAGGACCATGTCGTCGATGGCGTTGTTCACGCCGCTGTATTCGACGTGGATGTAACCGTCGGTCAGATCGGACATCAGAAGACCTCTTCTCGTGTCGTACGGGGGCCGGAGGGGGCGGATCAGCCGCGCAGGGCGTCGAACGCCGACTGGGACTGGCTGTACGCCTGGTTGATGGCCTCGTCGGCCGCACCCTGGGTCATGTTGTGGTGCTTCAGGCTCAGGTTGAGCGCCTCGACCATCGACTCGAGGTTCTTGAGGATGACGTTGGCCTGCCCGTCCCAGTTGTGCAGCAGATCCCGGAACCTGTTGCCGTCGTTGCCCCCGTAACTCTTGGCGAGCTGGCCGGCGATGCCGTCGACGTCCACACGGCACCTGAGGATGCCGCTGTAGGCCATCTCCAGCGCCTGGATGCCATTCCGGGTCGCCAGTTCGTTTGACTGCTGCACGCCGCCTGCCATGAGCTTGCTCCTTGGTCAGTGAATCGCTGGGGAGGATCGGCACGATGCTAGGACCGAAGGTCCTTGATTCCCTTGGCCGTTGAGGAACATCTGAGCTGTCGGTCCCTCGATCTCTGCACCTTCGTGCAACGCACCAGGTCGGCCGTCCCACCCCTCATCCGGCGAAAGGCGGCGAGGGCCCGGTGTCGGCGCACCGGAGGCCGTCCTGGTAGGCGACGGTGACCGGGCGCGATCGTCGGGGTGCCGCTGCCGGCGGCTGCGCCCGGGCCCGGTCCGGTCCGGTCCCGACCGCAGCACGGACGGCAGCGGCGAGGGCGGCCAGCCTCACCACGTCCGAGTCCGCGTACCCTTGGGCGCTGCCGGACGGGATGTGATGCCTGGAGCAGCAAGCCCCCTTGCTCCTACCCGATCAGCTGGTCAGCTGGTCAGCTGGTCAGCTGGTCCAGACCCTCCCCCGCCCATGACGGGAAGAGGTCCGGATGCCTGCGCAGCAGGTTCGCACGGTCCGCCGGGGTGAGTGCGAGATCGCGCAGCGGCAGTTCGGTGTCGGGCGCGAGGTCCCACGTGACCTTGACCGACTGTGAGTAGCGCAGTCCTTCCACGTGATGGCGCCGTACCAGGGTGTCCAGCACCTCCGGGGCCTCGAGCAGACGGCCCGATTCCGTGCGGCCATCCCGCTCGGGGGTCTCCTCTGCCCGGGATGGCGCGGGGTCGTCGCCCGCGGGCGCGGGCCGCGTGATGTCGTCCGCGGATACCGGCTCGGCCAGCAGATACTCTCTGCCCCTGCGGTACAGGACCAGTTCCGGCCTGCCCGATCCGTCGCCGGGGGTACGGGTGCTGCTGAAGGTGCCGTCCTCGCCGACCACGGTCACGTTCACACCGGAGGAGGCCACCTGTGCGACGGCTGCCCGCTCGGTCGCTTCGTTCCAGCCGCGCGTGGTGATCAACTGCAGCTGGACGAGGGCGCGTTCCTGCCGTGCGGTGAGTTCCAGATCCTGCGGGAGCCCGCCGTCAGCCCGTCGGCGGCGCACGGACTCGATCGCCTCCTCGGAGAGCCCCGCCAAGGCGAGTTCCTCGTCCGTGAACGGTGTCCCGCGGTCCAGCCGGGCTCCTTCGGGAAGCGGGCCGGTGAGGAGGGCTCCCTCAGTGGCGCCCTGCGGCCCCAGCCCCGTGGTGACGGCCGACCAGAAGCCGTTGCCCTCGCCCGTCGGCTCACGGAGGGTGTGGGCGGTGCCGTCCGGTCCGGTCAGGCCCGTCGTCCCGGCCCGCCGGGTGGTGCGCCAAGCGGCGGAACCGGCTGCCCACGGCGCCGTGGCGTAGGCGGGCCGCGGCGGCCGGCCATGAGGCGTTCCGGATACGGGGGCGTCCGCTTCCGGGCCGCCCTCGGCGGTCCGGGACACTGCCGGAAAGAGTGCGGGCTGCCGCCGGGCGTCGCCTGCGGGCAGGGCCGGCCGGTAGTGCCGGTCGCTCAGGTGCAGCATGATGTGCGGCAGCTGCTCCTCGGCGGGGTTCCCGGCCTCGGAGGGCGAGGGCAGGAAGTCCTGGAACCGCCCGTCCGCGCCGACCACCGTGACGCGCACGCCGAAGTGACGGGCGGCCAGCGCGGGCAGCAGGTCGGCCGCGCCGTGGTCCCATCCCGCGTCGCGGTCCGCGTCACCTCCGCGCAGCAACTGCTCCCGGGCGAGACCGGCACGCTGCTTCTCCGGTAGCTCCGCGTGCAGCGGTATGTGGCCGGAGTCGGCGAACTCGCGCCGCTCGGGCGTGCTCAAGGCCATCGTGGCGGGCTTCAGCTCACTGAGCCGGACCGTCTTCAGCGGGGCTATCCTGCCTGCCCCCAGCTCGTCGCCGCTGAACCTGTCCCTGGTATCGGGCGAGGTGAATTCCAGCAAGTCGGCGTGACGGCTCAACTCGTCGGCGAGCAGACGTCGCAGACTGCCGGCCATCTGCTGCCGATCCGTCACCTGCACCCGTTCCGCGAGCAGGCCGGGGTCGGCGTGGTGCAGTCCCTCGGCGAGAGCGTGGAAGAAACCGTCACCATCGGCGGGAACGTCGTACAGCGTGTAGAGGCCGCCCTGCGGCGAGATGAGCCGCCCGAGATCGCCGGGCTCTCCCTCCAGCACCTCGTATACGGGGTGCTCGGCGCTCACCTCGGTGTCCCCCGCGGTGAACATCACGGCCGGCGGTTCGGGCAGGCCCGCGCGCGACTGCGGCTCACCGGGCCGGTGTGCCTCCGCGGGGAGCCGGTGCCAGCGGGTGAGCCGGTCGGTTTCCGCCCGCACACGGTGGAACTCGCCGGCCGCGTCCTCGGCACGCTGCAGCAGCGGCTCCAGCGACTCGCTGTTGTCCGTCTCCGGGGTGCTCTCCTCCGGATCGGCCAGAGCGCGGCGCTTGGTCCAGTAGGCGTCGTCCGCGGCGGCCCACGCCTTGCCCGCCTTGGTCACCTGCGTCCATGCGTCCGCGACCGCGGGCGGGAAGTTCCCGTCGTCGACCAGACCCCACTCCCGGGCCACGTCCTCTCGAACGAGGGCGATGAGCCGGGTCTGTGTCTCGACGGCCCGCATGCGTCTGATGCGGCCGAACACGCGGTGGGACCGGTCCACATCGGCGACGCCGAGCCAGGCGGTCGGGATCGCGAACACGAAGCTGCGGCCGGTCAGCTTGATGGTGAGCTGGGCGCCCTGCGCGCCGGAGCTTACGCGGCGGTCGGTCTCGGCCGCGTTCGGGCCCGTCACGGAGCCGAACGGGACGACCGAGCCGGGCTCGCCGACGGACACCACCGTCTGCGCACCGAGCGACGAGTCGTACCGGCTCGTACGGGAGTCAGTGGTGCCCCGGGCCGCCGTGTCGCGCTCGGCGCTCTCCATGGTGGTGTCCGGGACCACCGCCAGCAGTACGGCCCGGGTGAGGTCCGGCTTGGAGTAGAGCCGGTACTGGCCGTGGGCGCCGCCCTCCTCGTTCAGCCCGGGGACCACATAACCGCCAGCGGTACCGCTGTCCTCGAAGAAGGCTGCCAGCGCGGCGTCGCTGGTTCCGTTGTCCAGGGCCAACGCCGAGGCGGTGCCGGGCCGGGTCAGCCTGGTGTCGCCGGCCGTCGCCGCGGCCACGTCCAGCTCCTCGGCGGTCAGCTCGAGCGGGCCGCCGGCGGCGGTCACGGACCTGCCGTAGGCCTCGGCGACAGCCAGGACGGCAGCCTGCTGCAGTGTGTCGCGGCCGACGATCCGGCGGACCTGGAAGCCGGTGGACGGCGGCTGGAAGGGCCCGTGGGTGCCGTTGGGCAGCGGCAGGGAACGCCAGGCGTCGATGGCGCGCTCGGTGGCTCCTTCCTGTCCCAGCAGGACGGCCGAACGAGCCGGGGCGTCCACCGTGGGCGGCCGGAGGGGATCGTCCGCATGGCCGGCGCCCTGGTCCGGGACGGTCATGCTCAGCGGCACCTGCTCGCGCAGCGTCCCCACCGCGTCCTCCGAGGAGACCCGTCTGCCGTTTCCGGTGTCGAGGGTCAGCCGCAGCCTGTAACGGGTGAGGTATTCGGCATGCGGCTCTCTCGCGTAGAAGGTGCCCCTTCTGGTGCGCGTGCGGGAGAGGCTGCGGGACCTCAGCACCGTGCTCGTGATCCCCCCGTCGAGCGTCGCCCGGACGGCCTGGAGGTCGCCCGGCCGCGGCACCGCGTCAGGGGAGGCGGTTGCCACCCCCTGCACGACGTTCGCCCCGAACATGCGGGAGAAGCCCGCGGAGTCTCCCGCCGCCTCGGTCACGGTGGAAGTCCGGGTGTCTTCCAGGACGACCCCGTGGCCAACGCCGTCGAATCGCGACTCCTCGGCGATGAGCTCCACCCGCAGTGAGCCGGTGCGGCTGCCGACGCGGACACCCGCCAGCCAACGGCCGACCCGGGCGCGTGCCGGCGTGCCGGTGGAGGCCATCTGCTCGCGCAGGGCCCGCACGGCCCGCGGGGTGACCAGGGACCGCACTCGCTCACGGTCCGCGTCGTCGACCTTCCACTGCCGCAGCTGATCGTCGAAGCGGGCCAGCACCGCGGTGGTGTCCAGAGAGTTGACGGGATACGACGCGAAGGGGTGGTCGTGCCACCACCTGGCCTGTCCCCACGCGTGGGACGTGTAGCGCGGCACCTCACCCAGCCCGTCGTTCAGGAGCCCGAGCCGGTGTGCGGACTTCTCCGGCACGTGGCCGAGATAGCCCGAGGGGACCGTGAGCTGCCTCTTGCCCCGGCTGTCACGGTAGAAGGGGGCAAGCGCAGGGCGGAGCAGCCCCTCGGGACGGACGGAGCCGGCGATTTCGTGCTGGATGTCACCGGACACCAGGACCTTGTAGCCACCGTCGTCACGGTTGACCTCCCAGGTGACCGTGCGGGTCACACTCGTCATTTCGGCGCGGGAGCTGCCGCTGCGGTACTGCAGGCCGGCGAGTGTCGTCAGCTCGGTCCCGCCCATGCCGCTGCCGGTCATGCCCAGGCCGGAACTCCTGGCGGAAGTCATGACCCCCGCCATCTGCAGGTCGCCGCCGACCGCGAGCTCCGTGCCCATCCTGATGGGCTTGGTCCTCACGCGCAGGTTGAAAACCCGCATGTGGTGCACCAGTTCGCCCACCCTGTGCCGCAGGAAGCCTTCCGCGAACAAGGAGAGCCGCGAGCCGGCGGGACCGGATGCCTGATCGAAGCCTGCGGTGAGGGATTGCGCCTGGAAGAACCGCACCACGGCGTCGTGAGGGGCGGCCCCACTCATCGTGAAGTGCCAGGAACCGCCGGACAGACCCGCCATGAGCGCCTCGGCGGCGCGAGCGAGTGCGGTGGGCGAGCCGACGCTGAGCGTGTGATGGGGCTGATCGCCGAACATGTCCCGCCCCAGGCCGCCGGGCTCCGCGCGGGCCGACGCCACCTCCGCCTGCGGGTCGGTGGGGGGCGTGTGCTCGTCCGGTACGGCGAGCACGACCCGGCCCAGGAACGGATCGCCCGCGCTGCCTCCTACCAGGTCCGTGCTCTCCTGGGGGCGTGCGCCCAGCATCCCCAGCGAGAGAGCCCTCGGCGCGGTGCGGAAACGCGAGAAGCTCTCGATCTCCGCGGTGAGTCCGAGCTGATAACTGTACAGATGGGAAGGGCTGGAACTGGCGGCCAGCGGCTCGTACGAGACGGTGGCCCCGTGCTGTGTCTCCCGGCCCCGGGACCGCGCCCACGAGGGACCGGCCGAGAGGGCGGCGTGCCCGACGATGCCGCGCAGTGCGACGTCGAGACCCGCGCCCGAGGTGCGCGTCACGGTCTGAGAGCCGTCGAGTCGTTCCGTGCCGGGGGCGCTGGTGCGGAGGATGAGGTCGTTCTGCGTCCCCTCATAGCGGCGACCGGTCAGCTCACCCCGGATCCTGAGCGAAAGGTGCGAACGGCTGAGGACGCCGGGTGGGACATCGAGTCCGATCGACAGCCCTGTCGCGGTGAGCACCTCGAGGTTGCCGGCGATGCTGTGATGGGACAGGGAGTTCATCACGCGCAAGGTGTTCGCCAGCGCCATGCTGTAGTGCTGCGGGTCGTGCCAGCGGGAGTCGGTCGGATCACCGAACTCCTCCAGGGGAGCCAGTACTCCTGGGTACGTCTCGGCGGCGGCGCGGATCGCCTTGTCGGAGAAGGCCTCCAGCCAGCCCTGCGGCCGTCCCCCCGTACTCACCAGGTCGGCGTTGTCGTAGGTGAAGGCCTCGGGCCTGGTCATCCCCAGCACGACGGGGTTCTCCTCGGTCAGGTAGACCGGGGCATGGGGTGCGTTGCCGTTCCGGGCGCGCAGGGTCGTGCCGTCGTCCCAGCCGGCGAGACGCCGAGCTTCTGTGTGCGTCATCCGGTCCAGACTCCAGGTCTCGAACGGGATGCTCTCGCCGGCTCCGCTCCTGCGCACGTAGACGGTCTTGCGGACCAGGTAGAGGACGGTCGGCACGTTCTTGGCGCGGCCGACGACCTTGCGGCTTCCTGAGCCCCCGAACGTACTGCTGTGCGTGGTGCTGCGGTCATGGCCGGCGGATGCGCCGAGCATCAGCCGGCCCCAGGAGCCGAAGTCCATGGACGGGCCGGCGGTGAGGTTCATTCCCCAGGAGGAGGTCCTGGACAGTGACCTTTCGTTGTTGACCGTCTGCTGGATGGTGCTGCGCATCTCGGCGGCCCGGCTCTCGGTGAGGAGCTCGGCCTCTCCGGGCACCACCCTTTCCACGACGAACGCCCCCAGCGGCGCCCCGTCCTCCCCGAACAGAGGGTCCGCCGCGACGCCGCCCCTGGCGAGGCGATCCGCCGCCCGGTGGAAGTTCTCGGAACTGAAGAACGCGGTGATGTACTCGTACGCCGCACTGCCGGGAGCAGCACCCAGCTCTGCCGCGAGCCGGTCCCGCAGCGGCCTGAGCGGGCCATAGCCCTCGGTGTGCACCAGCCGGTAGTCGGATCGCGCACCGAGCGTCATCCTGTTCGGAACACGGCCGGGTTCGGCAGGTGAGGTCTCGCTGTCGGCCAGTCGTACCATCAGCCCGTTTCGTACGGTAAAGGAACCGATGGGCTCGGCCTCGCCGCTGAGAAAGACCTCATACCGCACGTCGTCCAGGTGCAGGCGCGATCTCTGCGCCATGCGGGTCTCCACCTGGCTGAGCGTCTGGTCCCGCAGGCCGTACTCGTACGAGCGGGCTACGTCCATGGTTCCGCCGAGACGGCCGAACCCGCCTATGCCCCCCAGCGGTCCGACGGTGACGCCCGCTGCCGCCCCGCGCCTCGTGCCCACCGTGTGTCCCGCACCCATGGAGATCTGGCTGCGGTGGCCCGCGTCCACTTTGACCTGTTCCTCATGCGGATCGGTGAAGCGCTCCCAGTTGCCATGCGGTCGGGTGACCACCCGCAGCACCTGGGCGGGGGAGTTTCCGAAAGAAGGGGATTCGTACCCGTCACCGTGGAAGATCTGCGGGGAGGCGCCGAGCGCTTGCCGGAGATCGTCCAGCATTTCGCTCAGGCCAGGCAGGGCGGACCTGCCGCCGAGCCGCTCACCGATCTCCTGTACGACCATGTCGGCACCGCGCAGGGTGACCTGGCTGTGGCCGTAGGTGCGGCCCTCGGCCTCACCGGTGCCGTAACCGGTGGTCAGGTACTCCGGCAGCCGACTGCCGTCGGTGAACCGCACCGGTCCGTCCTCCGACGAAGACGAGGACGAGGACGAGGACGAGAACACCGAACGGTCGATGCGCGGCGGCCGGTGCACGTTGAGCTCGGACTCCATCGGCCCCACGGCATGCCGCCGCTCACTGCCATCATCCGGGCCGCTTTCTGCACCCTTCTCGGACTCGCTCTCGGACTCGTCTTCGGACCAAGCCCCGGATTCAGCTTCGGAGTCACCTTCCGAATCGAAGGGCGAGACCCGTGACCCCGCGCCTGAGTCCGCCGGGTCGGGTTCGCGCAGCGTACTGGGCAGGCTGGAGGGGTCCGCCAGGTCGAGGAGGTCGCGGGCCCGTTGCGGGTCCGCCTCGTCGGTACGCGCCAGCCCGCTGTCGTCCGGCTGCACCTCGGGACCGGCGCCCGACGCGTCCGGCCCGGCCGGTGACACCGCGGCCGTGTCGGCGGAAGGCGCGGCGGGAGCGGACGGGAGGAAAGGCCTCCGTGGGGAACGGTCGATGCGCGGCGGCCGGTGCACGTTGAGCTCGGACTCCATCGGCCCCACGGCATGGCGCCGCTCACTGCCATCATCCGGGCCGCTTTCGGCACGCTCCTCGGCCCCGCTCTCGGATTCGAAGGGCGAGACCCGTGGCCACATGCCTGAGTCCGCCGGGTCGGGTTCGCGCAGCGTAGTGGGCCGGCTGAAGGGGTCCGCCAGGTCGAGGAGGTCGAGGGCCCGTTGCAGGTCCGCCTCGTCGGTACCGGCGGACCACTGCCATGCGTCGGCCGTCGGCGCCGCGCTGTCCAGCAGATCCCCCGTGAGGCTTCGCAGCTGGTCGACGTCCGGCAGCACGTCGACGATGGCATCCGGCAGCGTGTCCAGGTCATGGATGTGGAATGAGTGGTGCGCTTCCTCGGAACTCGTGACACGGGCCAAGGACAGACGGACCAGCGCTCCGTCCGTCCGCGGTCCGCGCGCGAAGCGGCTGTAGCCGGCGGTCCACATCTTCTGCAGTCGGCTCCAGACCTCGCCAACCGAGGTGGCGTCGACGCCGTCCGCGATGGCCAGGTGGATCCGCTTCACGAGGTCGAGACCCTGCTGCCCGTTGTCGAACAGCACACGCCGGACGGCGAAAGCGGGGACCGGCTCCTCGCGGGTGAGCGAGACCGGCGAGCCGGCCGCCTCGCCGACCGCCTCGCCGAGCGGCTCGCGGTCGGGCCAGCGGCTGAACGGCTGCATCTGCGTGGGCCGGCAGGCGACATGATGGCCGTCCCGCACCAGACCCTCGATACGGACCTCCTCTGCATCGCCGACCCAGTGGTAGGTGCCGCGGTCGTCCACCTCCCGGACCGTGGTCGCGGCGATGGCCGCGGTGTGCGCCTGGTCAACGGCGGTCTGCAACTGGTCCGGTCTCCACGTTTTGGGGAACATGACGTGCTGGTCCCCGTCCTGGTGCTGATCCCAGTTGAGCAGATTGCGCGCCTCATCCCCTCCCGGGCGCAGTGCGGGGTGGAGGAACAAGACGTCGGCCTCGTAGGTGCCGTTGTCGTGTGTCCGGACGGGGATGATCCTCAGGCCGTAGTGACTCGCCAGTTTCGTGAGCCCTATCTTGGGCTCGTGGTAGGCGCCGGTGCGGGAGCGGCGGTCGCCGTACCAGGCCACGTCCTCGACCCGGCGGCTGAAGGCGGGGCCGCTCTGCTGTTGGGCTGCCGGTGACGGGGGTGACGCGTGGGCGGGGCCGGGCGTGTCAGGCTGATCGTCGGAGGGACGGAAGCCGGTGAAGATGCCGTTGTCCCCAGCCCTCAGGCCCACTATTTCGCGGTCGTCTTCGTCGGCGCGGTCACGGAACAAGGCCACGCGCGGCCGGACTGCGCTGAGTTCCCCCGTGATACGCACTCCGTCGTACTCTCCGGTCCAGACGTAGACGCCGGGCCTGCCCGCGACGGGGAGGAGGACGCGGCCTTCCCGCAGGGCATGCAGGTAGGCCTGCTCTGCGGCGTAGACGGCGTCATCCTCGGTCCAGTGGGCGGGAAACATCATCTGTCCCGGTGGTCTCGACCGGACGTGCAGGTCGCCCGCGACAGGGTGCGAGCGGTCCGCGAGTTCCAGCCGCACGCGAAGCCCCGGATACTCGGCACGGTAGGTCCCGTTGGGGTTGACCGTCCCCTCCAGCGCGACCGGCCGGGGACGATCCGACAAGGCGCTGGGCGGCAGGTGACCGCCGCCCCCCGTGCGGGGCTCCCCGTACAGCACGGCTCGCCGGGTGTCCAGGGAGAAGTGCGCACGGGTCGGCAGCCCGTCCGCTCTCGGCCGGAGCGTGTCGGCGGTGGAGAACACCGTCTGACCGTCGGTCCGCAGACGCGCCGTCCCCAGAGCGGCCTCGAAGGCCGAACCGAACTGGCGCAGATGACGGGGGGTAATCCGCATCCGGTGCCGGCCGCCGCCCCGCGAGTGGACAATTTGGTCCGAGTCCACGAACGGGCGTCCCCGGTAATCCACATTGAGGGCGCCCATCAGGGACTCGTCCTGGTACACCGCGCGCCCGCCGTACGCTGTGCTCTCGCGGTACTCGTCTTCCAGACCCAGCAAATGCCCTACCTCATGGGCAAGGATGTGGGCTTCGGTGGTGAGCCCCCAGTTCAGGTGGTCTGCCCGCGCGTACTCGGCGTGCACCGTGACGATGTGATGAGCGTCCCGGGCGATGGTGACGAACTCCAGGTCGACCCGGAACAAGTCCCCGTTGGGAAGACGCAAGCCGCCGTTGTACCGCTCGTCGACACCTTCTTGGGCCCGCTGCTCCAGCGCGGTCAACGACTCGCCGGTGATGGGCTCGCCGTCTTCCCGCCGGAGGAACACGCGGACCAGCGCGCGACTCTCGAACTCACCTGTCGGCAGCTGGTACCGCCGCGCCTCGAAGCGCCTGATATCGAGCGCGCCCCCAGGGGGTTCTGTTCCGACCCACAGTTGCCTGTAGTCCGGCTCCACCTCGGCGCGGTCGAGCTCGCCCGCGTCGGCGGACGCCCGCCAGCCCGAGAGCCAGTCCACGACGGATTGCCAAAGGCGCCCAGCCCAGGCGGCCACCGACCCAGGCAGCGCGCTGATCCGCTCCCAGATGCCCCGCACATACCCGTGCAGGCGATCCCACGCGGAGGAATCCACACCAGGGAGGACCTGCTCTTCCCGAGCCTCCTCCGCCGCCCCCTCCGAGGTCGACGGCTCCAAGACCGACGGCTCCAAGACCGACGGCTTCGGCACGGCCGGTGACACTGCGGCCGTGTCGGCGAAGGACGGGGCGGCCAGGGGCGCGTGCTCGGCAGGGTGCGCGTCGTGCACCATCTCGTGCACCGTGCGGTTGCCCACCACGGAGCCGGCTGCGGCCCGCGGCTGCGCGACGGCCGCCGTTTCACCTTCACGGGCCCC